>CAZMEC010000018.1:1726-26208 GCA_964565265.1 uncultured Myxococcales bacterium | reverse complement strand
CGCGCCCGCCGCGTCCTGGGGGACAGCCTGGACAGCCTGGAGCACACCAAGATCATCCCCATCTTCCTGGGCATCTGCGTGGGCATCGTCCTGGGCTGCATCCCCTTCTACATCCCCGCCATCCCCGCCCCCGTGAAGCTGGGCCTGGCCACGGGCCCCCTGGTGGTGGCCATCATCCAGGCTCGCCTGGGCCGCATCGGCCCCATGCTGGTCCATGTGCCCCACTCCGCCAACGAGCTCCTCAAGGACCTGGGCATCGCCATGTTCCTGTCCTGCGTGGGCCTCAAGTCCGGCGAGCGCTTCGCTGAGGTCTTCGCCCAGGGCGACGGTTGGCTTTGGATGGCCCTGGGCCTGGCCATCACGGTGCTGCCCGTGCTGGTGATTGGCTTCGTGGCGCGGAAGATCTTCAAGCTGAACTTCGTGTGGATCATGGGCCTGGTGTCGGGCGGCATGACGGACCCGCCGGCCCTGGCCTATGCCAACGAGATGGCCGGCAACGACAGCCCCTCAGTGGCCTACGCCACCGTGTACCCCATGACCATGTTGCTGCGGGTGATGGCGGTGCAGCTTGTGATCATCCTCGTCCTGGGGTCTTGACCAGCCGGGCCAGGAGCCCCGCGGTGGACCCATCGTGGCCCCCCGCCGCCCCCCCCGCCTCCAGCTCTTTTTGAAGGCGCCCCGCCAGCTTCTTGCCAAGCTCCACGCCCCACTGGTCGAAGCTGTTCACATCCCACAGCACCCCCTGGACGAAGATGCGGTGTTCGTATAGCGCCACGAGGCGCCCCAGGTTCTTGGGCGTCAGCCGGTCATAGAGCAGGGTATTGCTGGGGCGGTTCCCCTCGAACACGCGGTGGGCCGCCAGGGCTTCAACCTCCTCCCGGCTACGCCCCTCCTCGGCCATCTCCCGGCGCACCTCGTCCAGGGTCCGCCCTTTCAGGAGGGCCTCGCTCTGGGCCAGGCAGTTGGCCAGCAGGATGGTGTGGTGTTGGGGATAGGGGTGCAGGGGATGGACCGCCGCCAGGAAGTCCACCGGGATGAACCCCGTGCCCTGGTGCAGCAACTGGAAGAAGGCGTGCTGGCTGTTGGTCCCCGGCTCGCCAAAGATCACCGGACCCGTCTGATAGCCCTGGATGGGGCTGCCGTCCCGGTGGACGGACTTGCCGTTGGACTCCATGTCCGCCTGCTGCAGGTAGGCGGGCAGCCGGTGGAGGTACTGGTCATAGGGGATTACGGCGTGGGCCGGGGCCCCGAAGTAGTTGCGGTACCAGATGCCCAGCAGGCCCATGACGACGGGGATGTTCCGGGAAAGCTCCGTCTCCAGGAAGTGGCGATCCACCTCGTGGGCGCCGGCCAGCAGTTCCTTGAAGCCGTCAATTCCGATGGCCAGGGCGATGGGCAGCCCGATGACCGACCACAGGGAGTAGCGCCCCCCCACCCAGTCCCAGAAGTGGAAGGTGTTCTCCGGGGAGATGCCAAAGGCCCGCACCCGATCCTCCGCCGTGGACACGGCCACGAAGTGCCGCCCCACCGCCGCCTCCGTCCCAAAGGCCTCCACGATCCAGCGCCGCGCGCTGTTGGCGTTGGTCAGGGTCTCCAGGGTGGTGAAGGTCTTGGAGGCCACGATGAACAGGGTCTCCTCAGGGTCGCAAAGTTTCAGGGTCTCGTGCAGATGGGCGCCGTCCACATTGGACACGAAGTGCACCGACAGCCCCGGCTTCCAGAAGGGGCGCAGGGCCTCGCAGACCATCTGGGGGCCCAGGTCCGACCCACCTATGCCGATGTTCACGATGCGCCGGATGGGCTTGCCGCTGTGGCCCCGGAAGGCGTCGCTACGAACCGCCTCGGCGAAGGCCCCCATGCGGGACAGTTCGGCAAACACCAGGGGCATCACATCCTGACCCCGCAGCATCACCGGGGTCCCCCCGAGGTTTCGCAGGGCCGTGTGCAGCACTGCCCGCCCCTCCGTGTTGTTGATGGGGTAGCCCTCGAACATGGCCGCCGTGCGGGCCTCCAGCCCGGCCTCCCGGGCCAGGGCCAGCAGCAGCTCCAGGGTGTCCGGGGTGATCCGGTTCTTGGAGAAGTCAAACAGCAGGTCCCCCAGCTCCAGGGAGCAGCGCTGGAAGCGCCCCGGGTCCTGGGCGAACAAGTCCCGAAGGTGCAGGGGCTTCACCTTCTTTTGGTGCTCCAGAAGGGCCCCGTGGGCTCCGCTCTCAAAGACGCGCTTCATGGGTACCTCCGTGGCTTGGCTCAGTTGCCCTGGCGTTCCAGATCCTTCTGGGCGTCCCGGGCGTGCTGCCGGATGGTCTCGTCATCGGGGCCCCGACGGGTGTCCTCGGGGGCGCTGCACCCGCTGGCCAGCACGGACATCACCACCAGGACTGCAAAGACCAGCTTCTTCATCGGACTTCCTCCCTGACAGCATCCGCCGCCGGTGTGTTCTTCATGGTCGCGTAATCGAACCACGCCCGCAGGGCCGGTTCCACAATTTTCTTTTTGGCCTCCCGCAGGGCCAGGGTGCGCCGACCCGCGGCCTCGGGATGGCAGACCCGGTCCGAGCCCGCCTTCGTAAGCACGGTTTCGCCGCCCTGGGCCCGCGCCACCTCCACGGTGACCGAGGTCAGCACGCAGGGGCTCCCCCGGGAGTCAAGCCCAGCCTCCGCCAACAACTGCAAGCCCGTGGCCCGCAGCACAAAGGGCGCCTCCGGTCCCCCCGCCCCCAGGCCCATAGCCCCCATGGTGTCCAGGAACAGGGAGTCCAGGGTCAGGTCGCCGGTGTCCACCCGCAGCGCCAGAGGCCCCGCGAACAGACTGGCCCAGCGGGCCCGCAGCGGCTCCAGGTTCCGGGGGCTCCCGCCGGGTCCCCCCAGCAACCGCTGGCGCTCCTCCAGGAGGCGCAGCTCTTCGGCCCGCTCCAGGATTCCCGCCAGCCCCCCCGCCTGCACCCGCGGGTCCTCCGACCGGGCGTCCAGTTCCAGCCTGGTGTTCTCCTCTTCCAGCACCCTGATCCGCCCGCGCACCCCCGCCAACTCGGCCCGCCGGTCCAGCACCGCCAGGGCCGCACAGGTGCCATCCTCCAGCCGCCCCGTGCGGGCTATCTGGACATTCTCCAGCACCGCCTGGGAGCGGCTCCGGGTGAAGGAGTCCCGGTTCAGCTCCGTGGCCACCTTGGACTTGCCGTCCCGGCTGCTGCTGGAATACCTTTCCTCCTCCCGCTCCACCATGACCACCGCGCTGCTGAAGTAGGCGGCGATCCGCCCCCGGGCCGCATCCTCCGCCCGACTGCAGTCGTCCCCCACGCCCACGGCGCTCAGATAGCGGTCCTTGGGGTACTCCTCGAAGTTGTTCCGGCCAAAGAACTGGTCCGGGTCCTGGGCCCCCGAGCAGGCCCCCAGGCCCAGTCCCGCCACCAGCACAGCCGCACCCAGGGTCAGTGTTTTCATGGGCCTCCTCACCAGGTCCCTACGGACAGCCAGGTCCGGTGGCCGGGTTCCACGCGGACCCGGGGCACCAGCACCCGACCGCCCTCATCAATCCAGGCGTAGGCCGCCCCGTCCCCCCGCACCTCGGGGCCCGAAAAGCTCTCGTCGGGGGTGAAGACCTCGGCGCTGGTGAAGCCCCGGTAGCCGTTGGTCCCCAACAGCTTGAGCTCCAGCTCGTAGACCCCCGTGGGGCAGCGGAAGCGGCTCAGGTAGATCTTGGAAGGCAGGGTGCGCCAGCTGCGCGTATCCGCCGCCTCGGTGGCGGACATCGCCGCCTGGGTCACCAGCCTCGTCAGCAGCCCCACCCACTTCTCGCCGCTGGCCTGCTCGCCCACAGCGCCCGCGGTCTGGGCCGCCAGGAACTTGAGCACGGCCCGGGCAATCATCCGGGCCCGGTCCCGCGCCACCCGGTCCTCCAGGTTGGCCTTGGCGATGGCACTGACATTCTCTACCAACTCCTCCTCCACAGGGCCCCCGCAGCCCCGCAGCGAGACCAGGGCTCCCTGGGCCGCCTCCGGGGGCTGATGAAACACCGGATAGGCCACCACCACCTGGGTGCCGGCCACCATCCCCGTGGCCCCCGACAGGGCCCGCTGGGAGTCCTTCTGGTCCTGGGTGTTCATCTCCGCCTGATGCACGAAGACCATGCCGTCCCCAACGGAGATCTGGAAGATCCGCTCCTTCTTGCGGGGCCCCGGGCCCACCAGATGCACCACCACCACTTCCCCTTCATTGAAATTGGCAGGGGGGGGCGGGGGGGGCAGGGGCCGCCCGAAGAGCTCCGAGTCCCCGGTGGCGGCGCCCAACTCCGAGGCCAGCAGTTCCAGGCCGTAGGGGGTCCTCACGCCAAAGGAGGTCTTGGAGTCCCCATAGGCCGCCAGGGCCTGCCGCGCGGACACCACGGCGTCGGAGTATTCCCCCATCTCGGTGTACAACAGGGCCCCCAGGTACCCCGCCAGGGGGTCCTCCCGGTAGCTGCCGTCGCCGTAGCCCTCGCGAAGCTCCCGCAGGCGGTAGTTGACCTTGCGGATCTCCACCAGGGCCTCCATGGGGTCCCCGATGATGGCCCAGTTGAGGGCCCCCATCAGGTGCACCATGACCCGCTCCGAGTCCTCCCCCCGGTAGGTGATGTCCAGGTCGCTGGTGAACAGCGAGCCCACCTCCGCCCCCAGGGAGCGGGTGAACAGCTCCTCGCCAAGCTGCTCCGCCCGGGCACAGTGCAGGTTGCTGGTCCCGAAGCGCCCCGCCAGGTGGTTCAGCATGACCATGTCGAGGTGATAGACCAGCCGGTTCTTGGGGCCGTAGATCTCCACCGCGTCCTGGGTGGACTGCTCAGCTATGGAAAGAAAGCGCCCCTGGCGCAGGCGCTGGTCCACGGTGTTGTAGTGGGTCAGGGAGATGCCCCCCGAACAGCCCAGGGCCAGGGCCAAGGACAGGCACAGCAGGGCTTGTTGGAGTGGGCGGCGGAGGGCTGACATGGGGGGAACTCCGGGGGTGGTGGATGCGGCCTCTAGCTCCACTGATCCCGTTCCAGGACCTTCTTGATCTTCTTCTGGCCGATCCAGACCTTCTCCCCGCTCTCGATGTTGATGAGCTCCAGCTCCACCTGGTAGTACTTCATGATGGTGCCGCCGGCCCGGTCCTCGATGGCGTTGATCTGGCCCAGGAGCAGGAAGTCGGCGCCCAGCTCCTTGCCCATGGCCTTCTGGGTCTCCAGGCTGGCGTTCTTGGACTGGTACAGCTTCTCGTTGCCCAGGCTGTCCCGCTGGGAGGAGGAGGCCACGACCTTGATCTCCCCGGCGTTGATGATCTCCCGCTCCAGGTCCTTGATGAAGGTCTCCGTGGGGATGTGCTCCATGGTCTTGTTCAGAACCCGCCCCACCACCAGGGAGGGTTTGTTGCCGGTGGCGGTGCGGAACTCGTCCGTCCAGGGCCTGGCCATGAGGTCCCGGATCATCTCCTCGGAGACCAGCCGGGAGTCGGTGTCGTTCCAGTAGCCGCTGAGGTCCACCGCGCGGTCGGCCTCGACCCTGGTGATGTAAGGGCCTTCACCGCCGCCCCCGCAGCCCCCGAGGGCCACGAAGCCAAGGGTCACCAGCCAGACATTGAGAAGTCCTCTGTTGGCAGACATGCCTGCACCTCCCCTTGGGTTCAGTTCCGCTTGGCCTCTTCAGCCTCAAGCCGCTCGAAGGCCTTGTCGGCGTTGCGCCGGATGAACTCCTTGGACTTGGCGTCCAGTTCCTTGAGGTCATCCAGGGACTTGCCAAACTCTTCCAGGTCAAGCTTGGCCAGCGCGTAGCAGGTGCCGTCCTCGTCCCAGAAGTGGTCCACGATCATGGCCCCGGAGAGGGTGCCCGCGCTGTAGGACTTGAGGGCCTGCTCGACATGCTGCTCTTCGGAGCTGGCATCGCCCATGGCCGTAGTGGAGGCCATGTAGTCCCGGACCATGGCCGCGCTGTAGGTGGAAAAGATCTTTTGAATGTCGGCCCGGGCGCGGCTCTCGGAGATGCTGCGGGCCAGGGCGCGATTGCGCACATTGCTGACCATGCCCACCCCGTAGAAGATCTTCTTCCCGCTCTCGGAGAAGGCGCCACTACCACGATTGACCCACTTGGGCAGCCCGTCCCCGTCGGTGGTATCCGAGGAACTGCACGCGAACATGGAAAGCGCACACAGCACTGCGACGATGAACCGTTTCATGAATGACCCTCCTCTTGATTGTCACGGGCCGAAGCATATTGAAATCCCGTCGGTCATTCAATTAGATTCTCCATCCGGGAAAACCCTTGATTCAACAAGGGTCCAGGCTGTAAGTTCTTTTTGTTCTCTGCTGGAGGTGACCATGAGTGACGACAGTTCCCAGGAGACCAAGGTTGTCAGCCTGCCGGCCCATGTCCAGGATGGCATCGCCATCATGGTGACCAGGGCCTTTTGCCCCAACGGTCACAATCTGGTGAAGGACCGCTCGGTGCTGTTCGGGGGCCACCCTGGGATCTCCTTGATCCTGGAGACTCCGGACTGGTCCGGCGAGGTGGTCCTCAGCCCCTTCCAGGGGGACGCCGGCAAGTGGGGGCTCAGCGAGGCCTTCCCCGTGGGCACCCTCTTCACCATCCGCTGCCCCATCTGCAAGGTGGCCCTGCCGGTGGTGTCCGAGTGTGGCTGCGAGGGCAACGGCAAGCTGGTGGGCCTGTACCTGCGCCCGGACCTCAGGGATGGGGACCTGGTCATGGTCTGCAACCGCCTGGGCTGCCGCCGCTCCAAGATCCTGGACTCCTACCAGATCCTCTCTGAGATCTTCGAAGACAACAGCAGGCATCGCCCTTGATTCCATCCCTCTCGCTGCTCCTTTGGCTGCTTCTGGCCGCCCCCGCCGAGGGGCCCCTGAGGCAGTTTGTGCTGGTCAAGGAGTCCAGCCATTTGGCGGTGGTGCTGGAGACCCATGAGGACGACCGTTTGGGCTTCAATCGCCGCTGTCTGGTGCAGCTTCGCTATCCCGAAAACCAGGTCAAGCGCAGCCAGTGTTTCCCCTCCGACCGGGAGGCCCAGGCCCTGGAGCGCGCCCGGGATCTAGAGGTCTTTGTGGCCCTACGGGATCGGCAACAGGCCCGGGCCCTGGAGGCTTTGGGGGCCAAGGGGTTCGTGGCGCCCCTGCCCTTCGGGGACCCCACGGAGCACGGCATTGGCTTCCTTTGGGGGGGCCGCAAGTCCACCCTGGTCCTGGGCCAGAACAAGAAGGGCCGGCCCGCCCTGAACCTCTCGGTGAAGGGGCACCCCGCGCCCAAGACCCTGCTGACCCTGGAGGACCTGCCCCCTGCCAATGACCCCGCCGTGGCCATCATGGACCGCCTGGGGATCAGCCAGGTGCTGCTGCTGGAGGGGCAGGTGCTGGCGACGGTTCTGGACCATAGCTGGGTCCAGGAGGGCCGGCGCCTGCACACCAGCCGGGTCCACTTCCTGCCCCTCAAGGGCGCCGCCAAGTTTTTTGCCAGGACCCTGCCCCTGACCCCCGAAGGGGAAGGGAAGCCCGAGGCCAAGGAGCCCGACGCCCCCAAGCCTCCCACAACGCCGGACGCCGCAACGCAGAACCCAGCAACGCCGGACGCCGCAACGCAGATCCCCGCCCCGGAGGCCTCCGCCAAGGAGGTCCCCCCGGAGCCCCCCACTACCAAGCCCAAAAAGCCCAAGAAGCCCAAGAAGCCCAAAAAGCCCACGGAGTAGAGCCATGCCCACGACAATCCTGGCCTCTGAGAAGACCCTCGGCCAGATCGGTTTTTCCAAACTTCGGGCCGCCCTGGCCCAGCGCTGCAGCAGTGAGGTTGCAGCGGCGGCCCTGGGCCAACTGGTACCCCCGGCCCTGGACCAGGGGGCCCTCAAGATGCTGCAGGTGGTGTACGAACTGCAGGGCCTCAGGGAGCGCGGGGATCCCGTACCCCTGGGAAGCCTTGGGGATGTGCGGCCCCTGCTGGAGCGCACGCGACGGGCCGGGGTGCTGGATGGCCGGGAGCTGTTGCAGGTGGCCAGGCTGGCCCAGGAGTTCTCCGACCTGCGGGTCTTCGAGCAGGCCCACCGGGCTGAGCTGCCGCTGTCCCGGGGGATCTTTGAGGGGCTGCCGGAGCTGCGGGATCTGGGCGAGGAGATCCGCTGGTGCATCGACGACGAGGGGCTGGTCCAGGACCAGGCCTCCTTTGAACTGGCCGAGGTGCGGCAACGCCTCCAGGGGGTGTCCCGGGGGATCCGCGAGCGCATCGACACCATGACCCGGGACAAGGCCCTGGCCCCCTTCCTGCAGGAACCCTGGTACACCCTCAGGGAACACCGCTTCGTGCTGCCGGTGATCGCCGAGAAGCAGTCTCTGGTGAAGGGCATCGTCCACGATGTGAGCCGCAGCGGCGAGACCGTCTTCATTGAACCCCAGGAACTGGTGGAGGCCAACAACCGGCTGAAGATGCTGGCGGACGAGGCCCACCGCCTGGAGGAGGCGGTGCTGGCGGACCTGAGCCGCAAGGTGGAGGCGGGGGCGGAGGAGTTGGAACGGGGGCTGACCCTGGGCCATGAACTGGATGGCCTCTGTGCCCGGGCGCGCCTGGGCGAGGACCTGAACGGCAAGGTGCCCACCCTGGGCTGGCCCCTGGCCCTGCGGGGCACCAGGAATCCGCTCATGCTGTTGCAGGGCCAGGCGGTGGTGCCCTGCGACCTGCTGCTGCCCCTGGGAAAAAAGGCGGTGGTGGTCAGCGGGCCCAACGCGGGGGGCAAGTCGGTGCTGCTGTCCACCGTGGGGAACTGTGTGCTGCTGGCGGCCTGCGGGGTGCCCATTCCGGCCTCGGCGGACAGCTCCCTGCCGGCCTTCAAGGGCCTGCGGGTGGTGATGGGGGACCTGCAAAGCGTGGAGGAGCGGCTGTCCACCTTCAGCGGGCACATCGCGGAGCTGGCCCGGCTGTCCCGGGAGACGGGGCCCGAGGATCTGGTGCTGATTGACGAGATCGTCACGGGCACGGAGGCCGAACAGGGGGGGGCGCTGGCGGCGGCCTTCCTGGAGGACCTGGTGGCCCAGGCGGGCTGCATCCTGGTGTCCACCCACCATCAAAAGCTAAAGGCCCTGGGGCTGGCCCACGGGGCCTTCGAGAACGGCGCCTTTGGCCTGGACCCGGCCAACGGCAAGCCCAACTTCCAGTTCAGCCTGGGGTCACCGGGGGCCTCCAGTCCCCTGCCCCTGGCAGAGTCCCTGGGAATGAAGGCCTCGGTCATGAGCCGGGCCCGGGAGCTCCTTGGGGGCAAGGATGATCTGCTGGCCGGGGCCCTGGCCCGGCTTCACGAGAAGACCACCGAGGTGGAGACCGCCACGGCCAAGGCGGTGGCTGCCCGGGAGGCCGCGGAGGCCCTGGAGCGCAAACACCGGGCGGGGCTGGTGCGCATCGAGAAGGAGGCCAAGCGCCTGGTGGAGGAGAAGGTGGACGAGGCCCTGGGGGAGGTGCGCGAGGCCCTGGCCACGGTCCGCCAGCTGGTGTCGTCAATCCAGAAGGGCGAGAACCGGCCGGGCTTCATTGAGCTGCGCCGCCGGGCGGTCACCGAGGTGGAGAAGAAACTGGAGGACCGGGCCGCCGAGCTCAAGGCCGCCAGGAATGTGGGCGCCGCCTCCATCCCCGAGGACAGCACGCTGAAGGTGGGCGAGCGGGTGCTGCTGACCAGGCTTGGGCAGGAGGGCATCATCCAGGGGGGGCCGGACAACAGCGGCTACTACCGGGTGCGCATTGGGGGCCTGAGCACCCAGGCCAGCCGCACGGAGCTCATGCTGCCGCCCATGGACAAGGTGAGGCCCGTCACCCTGCAGACCAGCTTCACCGTCCAGGCGGACACCCGGACCCCCACCCAGACGGACCTCCGGGGCATGACCGTGGAGGAGGCCATCGCCGAACTGACCCGCGCCATGGACAGCGCGTTGCTTTGCGGCAACATCTGCCTGCGGGTCATCCACGGCCACGGCACGGGCCGGCTCAAGGACGCCATCCGCAAGGAGCTAAAGCGCTGGAAGCAGGTGGTGGCCCAGAAGCCCGGCAGCCGCGGCGAGGGCGGCGATGGCGTCACGATAGTGTGGTTCGAAGAACCCCCCAAGGTGGACGCCGACCAGCTACCCCCAATGTAACGGAAGCCCGGGTATTATCTGATGCAGAAGGGGACCATGTTGGGGCGGCCTTCGCGGGCCTCGATCTTGAAGCGGAAGCCCTTGCACTTGTAGATGTCCAACAGCTTCTTCTCAGTGGACTTGACGGACTCCGTGAAGGCGGGCAGGTCCATGTCCACTGCGGCGCCGGCGGCGACCAGGATGTCGCAGTAGTCCTTGTAGATGCGGGCGTAGTAGACGGGCAGGGGCTCTTCGAGTTCCTTGGCAGAAACGGTCTCGCCGGGCTCGTCCACATGGCAGGGCGCGGCCACGGAGACATCGTCTCCCACGGGGGAGTTGTCCTGGGCACCCCACAGGGTCTCCTGCTGCTGCTCCTCGGGGAGGGGCTCGCCCAGTAGCACCGAGCGCATGATGGAGATGCTCTGGCCAAGGCTTCGGGGCAGGCTCTCGCCGTACTCGAAGGGGATGCGCGCCTGGGCATTGCCGGTGATGACCTCGTGGACGGCGGTCTCGATCTCTTCAAAGGGGCGCTTGTAGGCCCGCAGCAGCCACAGCATGAGGATGCCGCCGATGATGAACAGCACGATGCCGGCAATGGCCAGGGCCCGCAGGGCGTCAAAATACCAGGGCATGGCCTTGCAGGTGTCCACCGACAGCACAGCCATCAGGCGCTGCCCATTGGGCAGGTAGTCCACCGGCACATCGGCCACCATCGCGGTGGTGGTGTCGGACTTGAAGGTCCAGGCCTCGGCGCTCTTGGAGACGACGCGCTTGATGTCCTCGGCCTCCTCGGGGGGCAGGGACGAGCCCTTGAGCTCCACGCTGCCCTGGAGGTTCCGCAGCAGATAGGTCACGGCGCGGTCCTGGAGGGCCGCCTCCCGGGCGCAGGTGGCGGGGGAGATGTTGCCCGCCTTGGAGCCGTCGGAGATTTCGTCGGCCATGCACTCTTCCAGCTTGGGGCGAAGGCCCATGAACTGCTTCACATCGTAGACGGCCATGCCCGAATCCAGGGCGTAGCCAATAAGGAAGTAGCCCACCGCCTCGGAGTTGTCCCCAAGGATCTTGTGGATGAGGATCTGATAGACCTGGTCGTTGTCCACCAGGATGGTGCTGAGGTCCGTCTCCTGGGACTGGGCCAGTTCGCCCACCGCAGGAATCAACATGGGGATGTTCTCCTGCCGATACTTCTTGTACTGCAGGGACTCAAGGAAGATGTCCAGGTTCTCGCTGCCCCGGATCTGGGCCTCCAGGTTCTTGATCCACACCCGGGCGGTCTTGCCGGACTCGTCCAGCAGGCCGAAGAACTGGGGCGTGCGGTCCTTGTAGATCATGCCCAGTCGCGGGAAGACCACCTGGGACAGGGGGATGTAGGTGAACTTGAAGAAGCACACATCCCAGGCGTCCACCTCAGCCATGCAGCTGACCAGGGTCTTGGAGAGGATGCTGAGGTAGCTGTCCTGCTTGATGCCCAGGGGCAGATCCCGCAGCCCATCATTCAGGGCCGAGATGAACCCGTCCACATCCTTGATGGCGGTCTGGCGGACAAATTCCTTCACCGAAGCCGAGGCCCCCGCAGAGCCACGGGCGGCCTGGGGGAAGCGCTCCCGGGCCTCGTCTCCCACCTCCTGGATGCGGGCCTTGTACTGATTCAGGACCTTGAGGTAGACCTTGATGTCGGTCTCTTCAAGCTCCTGGGCCAGGTCCTTGAGCTTCTCGGTCCGGTGGACCGTGACGCTCTCGAAGGCCTGCCTGGCTGAGGCGAGGGCCGGCACAATCTGGCCCTCGTAGGCCGCCTGCTTCGTGTCCTGCAAGGTGTAATAGATTCCCATGAGAACAAGCAGCACCAGAAGGAAATAGAGAAGAATCATGCGAAACTGAAGCATCTGAGACTTCCTCCTTTTGGGCGGGCGACCCTCAATGCAATTCCATAACTGAGACTTGGGCAGTCTAAACGGCCCCGGAAGCGGTGTCAAACGCTATCCTGGGGCCAGGGGGTAGCCAACACCGAATCTGGGTCCAGGGCCCGCTTCAAGGCCGCCAGCAGCCCCGGCGCCTCTTGCTCCCTGAGGGCGCCATGGGACCACTGCCCCAGCCCCCCCACGGGCCCCTTGCCAGAGGCTGAAAACTCAGCATAGCCCTGATGGAACCCCTGGAAAGCCACCTGGGCCAACTGCCCGGCGTCAAGCTGGGACTGCAGGCTCTCCACCAGGAGACTGGCGGGGGCCGGGGGGAGGCTGGCCCGCCCCAGGATCCCCCGGGCGGCCCCCGGCGCCTCCCAGGCCCGGTGCCTGCGGTCATGGTTCTCGTGGGCCGCGCTGGCCCCTCGGTAGACCTGGCGAAGCCCCCCAAGGGGGGCCAGCAGGGCCTCCGCCCGGGCAAGCTCCCGCTCGCCGGAGAAGTCCAGCGAGAGCTGCCAGCGGCCCCGCCCTGAGCCCTCTTCCCCAAAGACGAAGATCTGAAAGGCGCTGCCCAGGTCCCCACCGGCGAAGGCCGCAGGCAGCAGGTCCTCCAGGGCCCCGGTATAGACCAGGCCCTGGCTGCCCCCACCCAGGGCCTGAACCTTGAAGGCCAGCATCACGGGCAGGGCCCAGGCCCCCGCGGAGGCCAGGACCAGCTCCTTCCAGGACACGGGGACGGTGTCCACGGGGGCCGTGTTCCCCTCCAGGTACCCGCCGTCGGCCTTCACCGCCCACAGGGCCTTGACCTGGCTGGCCCGATCCCCCCCGCCCTCCAACAGGCAAGGCCCGGATGGAGGGCCAGCTCCCAGGCCTCCCGGGCCCCCTCAAAGCAGTTGAACCCCAGGGCCAGACCCCGCCCCGCCAGATAGTCGCCAAGCTCCGCAAGGGTCACCCCCGCCTGGACCAGCACATGGCCCGAGACCTCGTTGAGCTCGACCACCTTTCGCAACCCCTGGAGGGAGATGCGCAGGGTCCCCTCGGGGCACTCCGTGGCCCCCAACTCCAGGGGCATGGCGGTCATCCCCAGGGACCCACACAGATGCACCAGGGCGGCCACCTGTCGCCGGTTCTCCGGGGCCGCCACCAGGCCCTCTCCCAGGCGACGGAGGGCATAGGTGGGCACTATCTTCAACAGCTCGCGGCGCAGCTCGCTCATGATCGCCCCCCCCTCCCCGGATTCATGATGCCGTGGGGATCCAGGTGGGCCTGGAGGGCAGCCAGCACCGGCTGGGCCCCGTTGTTCTGGCGCTCCAGGGCCTGCTGCTTCATGATCCCCACCCCAAGGAAATGGTTCACCGCCACCCCCGGGCCCACCAGGGCCGAGGACCAGGCCTTCCAGAAGTCCCGGGAGGCGCGCTCCCGGCCGGGCACCTGGGTGAGTGAGGCAAACCCCATGATCAGGGAGCAGCCCCCAGGGCCCGCGTGGGTGAAGACCGTGCGGCCCAGGAGCCCCGAGGGCAGGGCCCGGCGGAAGCGCCCGTGGAGGTCCAGGACCCGGTCCCAGGACACGGAGGCGTCAGCCTCTTCCAGGTTCAGCAGCCCGTGGAAGCGGTGGAAGGGGTCGTCGGGGACAAAGACCGGCTCCCGCGCCGGATTGCTCTCGTGGAAGGGGCCCCGCTCCTTGCCGCGGTGGCGCTCGGCCACAAAGCGCAGGCCGTCCAGGCGCTCCTCCAGGCTGCCACCGGGCCCCTCGTCCCCCGCCAGCAGCAGCACGCTGGCCCGCAGGTTGGAGCCCCTGGCCAGGCCGCTCAAGGGCAGGGCCAGCAACAGATCGGGCACCAGCCGGGACATGCCCAGGACCCGCCGGGGCAGCGTCCGAAGGGCCTCCTCCAGCATGGTCCCCACGGGGTCCAGGAGTTGCAGGAAGGCCAGGGGTTCGGGCCAGAGGGCCAGCTCCTGCAGGGCCCCCAGGCCATCCGCCAGGGAAGGGAAGGTGAAGCCCAGGACCACTCGGCGCTCGGGCAGGGGATGGGTCTTGAGGCAGACCCGGGCCAGGACCCCCAGGGTCCCCTCCGAGCCGCAGATCACGGGGCTGAGATGGTCCGGACCGGGCACGGGCGACAGCGTGCCCGTGCGAAGGATGCCGGCCCCCGGGGTGTGCAACTCCAGGCCCCGGATCATCTGGCGGATGCCGCCGTAGCGGGAGGAGGCCGAGCCCATGGAGCCGGTGGAGACCCAGCCCCCCACGGTGGAGACCCCCACGGAGCCCGGATAGTGCCCCAGAGTCAGCCCCTGGGAGGCAAGCTCCTTGAGGCAGGGCAGGCCCTTGAGGCCCGGGCCACACTCCACCTCGCCGGCGGCCCCATCCACCAGCAGCCAGTCCAGGGCGCCCAGGTCCAGGCCCAGGCCCCCCCGCAGGGGCACTGCAGCCCCCATCCGCCCCGAGCCCCCACCCAGGGGCACCAAGGGGATCCGGTCCCGGTGGCAGCGCCGCACCAGCTCGTCCAACTCCTCCAGGCTGCTGGGGCGGGCAAGCTGCTCAAAGCTGCGCCCCGGGTCCCCCGCTCCTGCCGCAGCGTCCAGGTCGTCCTGTGGGCCCATGGCCACCCCCCTTGGTTCAGTCATCATCATCTTCCGGAAGCTGGGAGTGGCTGCGGTCCAGGTAGCGGCCCCCCCCGGGGTACATCTGCCCGAAGGACTGCCGGGCCGGCCCCCGCTTCACCTCGAACAGCCAGGAGGGCAGGGCCGCCAGCAGCGAGCTGGGCTCCTGCCGGGTCCAGACGCCAAACCTCGCCCGGGTCCGCGCCAGGCTGATGAACAGCTTGTCCCGGGCCCGGGTGATGGCCACATGAAGCAGGCGTCGCTCCTCGTCCAGGCCCCCGTCCCGCCGGCTCCACTCGTGGGGGAACAGGCCCTCCTCCATGCCCGTCAGGAACACGGCGTCGAACTCCAGGCCCTTGGCCGTGTGAATGGTCATCAAGGAGAGGGCCTTCTCGGTGCCCCCGGAGTCCACGGCGCTCACCAGGGAGATGCGCTGGAGGTAGTCATCCAGGGAGGGCTGGGTCTCGGCAACAAGGTACTCGGCCACGGAGCCCAGCAGTTCCCCCAGGTTCTCCTTGCGGCCCTCCGCCTCCAGGCTGTCGTCGGCGTCCAGCTTGGCCTTGTAGCCGCTGAGTTCCAGGATGGCCCGGAAGAAGTCCACCAGGTTGCCCTGGGCCAGGACCTTGAGCTGGGCCATGAAGTCCGCGAAGGCCAGGAGGCTCTTGCCCGCCTTGCCCCCCCGCTGCCCCCCGAACTCACGCACGGCCTCCAGGAGCGGCAGTTGGCGCTGCTGGGCGAAGGTCACCAGATCCGTGACCGTGGTGGGCCCCAGGCCCCGGGGCGGGTTGTTGATGCAGCGCAGGAAGGAGAGGGTGTCCTTGGGGTTGGCCACCAGCCGGGCGTAGGCCAGGATGTCCTTGACCTCGGCCCGGTCGAAGAAGCGAAAGCCCCCCACCACCCGGTGCGGGATGCGCAGGCGCCGCAGGGCCTCTTCGAAGGGCCGGGACTGGGCGTTGGTCCGGTAGAAGATGGCCATGTGGTCCAGGGGGATGCCGTCCCGCTCCAGGCCCGCCAGGGTCTCCGCCACCACCCGGGCCTCCATGGCCTCGGAGTCGCAGACCAGGAGGCGGATCTTCTCCCCCGGGCCCCGGTCCGTGTGGAGGCGCTTCTCCACCAGATGTTTGTTGGCCGAGATGGCATGGAAGGCGGCGTCCAGGATGGTCTGGGTGGAGCGGTAGTTGCGCTCCAGGGTCATGACCTCCAGGTGGGGAAAGTCCTTGTTCAGGTGGACGATGTTCTCCACCCGGGCCCCGCGCCAACTGAAGATGGACTGGTCGTCGTCCCCCACGGCAAAGAAGCCGTCCCCCTCCCCCGCCAGCAGCTTGACGATGTCCAACTGGATGCGGTTGGTGTCCTGGAACTCGTCCACCAGCAGGTGCGTGAAGCGCTCGCGGAACAGCTTCTGCACCTGGCCGTTTTCCCGCAGCAGCTTGGCGAAGTAGCGCAGCAGGTCGTCGAAGTCCATGTAACCGGCAGCCTTCTTGGCCTCGTCGAAGGCATTCAGGAGGGTCAACATCCGGGCCGACTCGCCCACCTTGCCGGTGTAGGTCTCCGCGGGGGAGCGGCCCGTCCTGCCGCAGGCCTCCAGGGCTGTCAGGGCACCCTTCACCAGGCTCTCGGCGTCCTTGGCATCCAGGTTGGGCTCGCGCTGCTTGACCAGTTGCTTGATCAGCCGCAGGCGGTCGTCCTCATCCAGGATGGTGTAGGAGGGCTCGAAGCCCAGCAGGCGGGCGTGCTCTCGAAGGAAGCGGGCGGCCACTGAGTGGAAGGTGCCCATGACCAGGTGGGGGACCTCCGAGCCCAGCAGCCCGGCCACCCTGGAGCGCATCTCGGCGGCGGCCTTGTTGGTGAAGGTCATGGCCAGGATGGAGGACACGGGGACGCCCTGCTGGCGCACCAGCCAGGCGATGCGATGGGTCACCACCCGGGTCTTGCCAGTGCCCGCCCCGGCCACCACCAGGAGGGGCCCGCCGGTCCAGGTGACGGCCCGTTGCTGTTCGGGATTCAGCGGCGCAACCAGCAGGTCATCATGCATCTCTTCGCTTCCTTCGCATCCGCCCTAGGGCTTGGGGGGCACTCCGTCGGCGCTCTGCAGCACCTTGAACTCCACCCGCCGGTTGTTGTAATTGGCCTCGGGCCCCTTGCGGAAGTCCACCGGCCGCTGGGAGCTGTATCCTACAGCCTGGAGGCGCTCCTTGGCTACTCCCCCGCGGGTGACCAGATAGTCCACCACCGCCTGGGCCCGCATCTGCGAGAGATTTTTGTTAAGGGACTCGGGGCCCGTCAGGTCCGTGTGACCCTCCACCGCCAGGACCTTCACCTCGGGGTGCTCGGCCAGCACCCGCGCCACCTGATCCAGCACCAGGAGACCCGAGCGCCGCAGTTCTGAGCTCATGGATTGGAAGTGGACCTTGTCATAGATGCGGATCTCGCCGCCCAGGCGCTCGAACTCCGCCAGCTTGCGGTCGGGGCAGCCGTCCTCGTCTTCGAAGTCGTTGACCGTCTCCTTCTGAAGGGGGCAGCGATCCAGCACATCCTCCACGGAGTCGCCGTCGTTGTCCCGGTCGGGGCAGCCGTCGTCGTCCTGGAAGCCGTCCAGGTCCTCGGACTCCTTGGGGCACTGATCCTTGGCGTCGTTCACCCGGTCACCGTCGTTGTCGTCCTCGGGGCAGCCGTCCTCGTCCTCAAACCCGTCCCGATCCTCGGGCAGGTTGGGGCAGGAGTCCTGCTCGTCGGCCACCCCGTCGCGGTCGTTGTCCTCGTCCGGGCAGCCGTCCGCGTCGGCGAAGTCGTCCCGGTCCTCGGCGGCCTGGGGGCAGGAGTCCACCGAGTCCCGAAGGCCGTCCCCATCACTGTCGGGATCGTTGGCGGAGAGGCTCTCCAGGAAGAGAAACCAACGCCACTCGGGCACCCCGGGGCCGGAGCTCAGGCCATGGCCACCACCCGCGCCGACGCGCACAGGGCCAAGGTTCATGGCTGCGGACAGGAGGGCCTCGCCAAAGCCCTCGTCGGCGCCCTCCAGGGGTCTGTCGGCGGGCACCCCACCGACCAGCTCGGCGGTCAGGAAGAGGGGCGCCTCAAAGGGTGACGCCTCCAGGGCCAGGCCTCCCCCAAAACGGTCTTTGTAGTCGGTCCCAAGGAAGCTGCGGTCGGGCAGGAAGGCATGGCTGAGGTTCAGCAGGACCCGCAGGCCCTCCACGATCCGACGCCCGGCGATGAGGCGGTTCTCCACGCTCACCCCGCCGGCCCCAAGCCAGGCCTGATCGTCCCCCAGGGGCAGCCCCAGCCAGCCCGACCACGCCAGGCCCAGGGGCGCGCTCGCCTCGTCCAGCATCTGGAGGCGCATGAAGACCCAAGGGTCCTGGAAACCAAAGGACTTGGTGGCCCCCAGCTTCAAGCCCGGGTAGAAGGCCTCCTGGCTGAGGGACAGGGGCAGCACAAAGCCCCCCTCCAGGTACCCCAGCAGGCCCACCGAGCCGGTGAGCGCCAGCGAGTACCGGGAGTTGAGCAGGGTCCGGGTGCCCTGGGGCGACTCCAGTTCCAGCGAATTGTAGATCCCCCAGACCTGGGCCCCCAGGCGGGTGGCCAGATGGGGCGCCACCTGAAAATCCTCCACGGTCCAGGCGGGGGAGGCATCCACGGCGGGCCGCAGGTGATCCGCGCTGAGGGACCCGTCCCGGGCATCCGGGTGCAGGGCGGCCTGGGCGGAAAGGGGCGCCAGCAGCAGCGTCAGGCCAACAAGGGGGGCCAGAAAGCGCCTCCCCGCGCGGCCCAGCGCCAGGGCCAGCAGCAGACCCAGCAGCAGCGCCAGGCCGCTACCCACGGGGGCTGCGGGGGTGGCAGCGGTGCTGCAGGACCCGCCCTGCAGCCTGGCGCCATCCTCGAACCAACCCTGGAAGTCGTCCTTGGGATCGGTGGGGTCGGTGCCGTGATCCACCAACTCCAGGCGGTCGTCAGCGCCGCCCCCGTCGGTGTCCGCCAGGGTGGGGTCCGTGGGGAAGCTGGGGTGGCTGACCTCGTCCCGGTCCAACAGACCCTCGTTATCGCTGTCCTTGTCCCGGTAGTCCGCCGCGGTATCGGAGTCGCTGTCCACCGCAGGCGTGGTCAGGTCGCCGTCGCCGGCCTCCACCGAGTCGGGGATGGTGTCGTCGTCGCTGTCCAGGTCCAGCAGGTCCGGCAGCAGGTCCAGGTCGCTGTCCCGGGGGTGGTCCTGGTCGGGCCCCAGTTCCTCGCCGTCCTGGATGCTGTCCCCGTCGCTGTCCGGGTCCTCCGGGTTGCTGCCCAGGAGGGCCTCTCGGCGGTTGGAGATCCCGTCATCGTCGTTGTCCAGGTCCCCGTTGCCGTCGTCCTCGGCCAGGGCGGGGTCCGTCTCGCCCAGGTCCACGCGGCCGTTACCGTTCAGGTCCTCCAGGCCATCCGCCACCCCACCCCGGTCGCTGTCCGAAACCGCCGCAAAGGTCACGCTGGCGGGGTCCTGGTCCGCGACGACCAGCCCCGCCTCCAGGCCATCGACCAGCCCATCCCCGTCGCTGTCCGGGTCCAGGATGCAGGGCAGGCCGTCCCCGTCCAGATCGAAGCCGGCGTTTGATTCCAGGCCGTCCGCCAGCCCGTCGTCGTCGCTGTCCAGGTCCGTGGAGCTGCTGCCGAGGACATCTTCTTCGGCATCGCACAGGCCATCCCCGTCCCCATCCGGGCAGCTTCCGTCGCCCGCCCCCAGGGGGTCGCTCTCGGCCCCATCCAGGAGGCCGTTGCGGTTCAGGTCCTCGGCCCCGTCGGAGACCCCGTCGGAGTCGCTGTCCCCCAGCAGGGGATTGGTCCGGGTCCCGGGGTCCAGGTCCTTGAAGTAGTTCCCCGCCAGGAGGTTGGTGCCCCTCACCAGGTCCACTCCGCCCACGGGCTGAATCACGCCCATCTCCAGGCCATCACTCAGGCCATCATCGTCGCTGTCCGGGTCCAGGGCTGCGGGCAGGCCATCCCCGTCCCCATCCGTGCCGGCGCCCGGTTCCTCGCCGTCGGGTACCCCATCATCGTCGCTGTCCCGGTCCAGGGGGTCCGTCCCGAGGGCCGCCTCGGTGGAATCCGCCAGGCCATCCCCGTCGCCGTCCTCGGGGGCCTCGCCCAGGCTCTCAGGGTCCAGGGGATCACCCTCGCCCTCGTCCACCTTGCCGTTCAGGTTCAGGTCCTCCAGGCCGTCGTCCACGCCGTCCCCGTCGCTGTCCGCCAGCAACATGAAGGAGGCCGTCACCGGGTCCTGGTCCGCCCGCCAGTTGGGAGAGATCCGCAGGGTCCCAGGGGCGGCCAGGGTCAGGCCCTCCTCCAGGCCATCGGGGAGGCCATCATTGTCACTGTCCGGATCCCAGGCGCAGGGCACCCCGTCCCCGTCCAGGTCCAGGCCCCAGTTGTGCTCGGCGCCATCGGCCAGGCCATCGTCATCCGAGTCCCCGTCCAGATGGTCCAGGCCCGCCAGGATCTCCTCCAGGTCCGTCAGCCCATCCCCGTCGCTGTCAGTGGGAGGCGTGCCCAGATCCGCCACCGTGGGATCGCTCTCAGCGGCCCCCACCGCGCCGTCGTGGCCCGGGTCCTCGGCGCCGTCATCCCAGCCGTCCCCGTCGCTATCTGCCACCCGGGGATTGGTCAGCTTGGAGGGGTCCGCGTCTGCCACGAACCAGCCCCGGCCCGGGTCCGTCCCGACCACCGCGACGGTCCGCTCCAGGCCCAGATTGAAGACCTTCCACTGGCTGCCCCCAAGGGCCGCGGTGACGCCCTGTTCGGTGCCGTCCAGCACCCCGTCGTCATCGCTGTCCGGGTCCAGCACGCCGGCCAGCCCGTCGCCGTCCGGGTCCTCCAGCCCATCGGCGCCGTCGGCCACCCCGTCGTCATCCGCATCGGCGTCCAGGGGGGGCGTCCCGGCCTCCACCTCCTGGCCATCCTCCAGGCCGTCCCCGTCCGTGTCTTTCTGGTAGGGATCGGTGCCCAGGGTCTTCTCCGTGCCGTTGGCCAGGCCATCCTTGTCACTGTCAAAGGCCGCCGTGTCCTCCACCGCGTCCACGAAGTCCGGGAGGCCATCCCCGTCGCCATCGTTGAGGCCCTCGACGGCATCGGCCAGGTCGTCATCATCGCTATCCAGGTCCTGGCTGTTGGGAGTCCCGTCCCCATCGAAGTCGGGCTCGGGCAGCCCGTCCCGGTCCCCGTCCACGAACCACTCGGTGTGGTCATCCAGGCCGTCGTCGTCGGAGTCGTCATCCAGGTAATCCGGGGCGCCGTCCAGGTCCGTGTCCACGGGGGGCGTGGCCAGCAACTCGTCCCCCGCCTCCGCCGCGTCGGCGATGTCATCGGAGTCGGAGTCCGGATCCAGCGCATCAATATGGCTGTCCAGATCGCTGTCCGCCGGGTCCGCCGGGTCCCCCACCTCGGTGGCATCATCAATGGTGTCGCCGTCGCTGTCCGGGTCCAGGGGGTCGGTCTTCAGACGCCGCTCCACGCCGCTGGCCAGGCCGTCCCCGTCGGGGTCCCCGGCGGCATCATCCTTGGGGTCCAAGGGATCGGTCTGGTCCTCCAGGACCTCCACCCCGTCCCCCGTCCCGCCGCCGTCCGTGTCCCCCACCAGGGGGTTCGTCTCGCCGGCCCCCTGGGCGCCGTCCCGGTCCCCATCCTCCTGCCCGTCCAACAGGCCGTCACCATCACTGTCGGGCTCCAGAGGGTCGGTCAGGGTCCCCGGGTCCCGATCCCCGTCCACGCCCTTTTCCAGGCCATCCGACAGCCCATCGGCGTCACTGTCCCGGTCCAGCGGACTGGTCTCCCCCAGGTCCCTTCGCCACTGGCCGTCCCGGTCCCCATCCTCCGCCCCGTCCGCCAGCCCGTCCTGGTCCGTGTCAGGGCGGTGGGGGTTGGTGGTGG
Source organism: uncultured Myxococcales bacterium (assembly GCA_964565265.1). GTDB lineage: Bacteria > Myxococcota_A > UBA9042 > CAIXZC01 > CAIXZC01 > CAIXZC01. The sequence continues at coordinate 4,714 of CAZMEC010000018.1, read as the reverse complement.
AGGCGGGGTCCTGGTCCCCAGCGCGCCCCAGTTCCAGGCCATCCCCCAGCCCATCCCCGTCGCTGTCAACCTTCAGGGGGTTGGTGCCATAGGTGTTGACCTCCTCCCCGTCGCTCAGCCCATCGGCGTCCGTGTCTGCCCTTCGGGGGTCCGTCTCGTCCAGATCCCAGACCCCGTCCCCATCCCGGTCCTCCACCCCGTCGGGGAGGTTGTCCCCGTCCGTGTCGTACTGGGTGGGCCCGGTCTCCACCAGGGGGGTCCAGAGGCCATCCTTGTTGGCGTCCTCCAGACCATCCCACAGCCCATCGCCGTCGCTGTCCTGGTCATTCGGGTCACTGCCCAGGCCGCTGGGGCCCACCAGCCCGTATCGGCCCAGCACCTCCGTGCCGTCCCCCAGCCCGTCGCCGTCCGAGTCCTTGGCGCAGGGATTGGTCCGGTTGGCCTGGTCCTTGCCGTCCACCCGCTTGAGCAACTGGTATTCCTGCAGGTTGGTCAGCCCGTCCCCATCGTTGTCCTTGTCCCGGTCCGCGGGGCTCACGGGGTTCAGCGGGCCCTTGGGGGCGGCGGCGCACAGGGCGGGGTCCGAGTAGAGGGTCTCCCAGGCGTCGTCCATGGCGTCGCCGTCGGTGTCCAGCAGGTTGGGGTCCGTCTCGTCGGGGTCCCGCAGGCCATCCTGGTCCCGGTCCTCCACCCCGTCCCCCAGCCCATCGGCGTCCGAGTCCGGAGACCGGGCGTTGGTGGTGCTGGCAGGGTCCGCGTCAGCCTTGAACACGCCCAGATCCGTGGCGTCCCCGTCCTTGGGGCTGACCTGGGGTGCCGCCAGGCCCCGCTCCTGACCGTCCAGCAGCCCGTCGCCCTCGGTGTCCGCCACCAAGGGGTTGAGCCCCGTGAACAGCTTGCCCGCGGCCCACTTTCCGCCCTCGTTGCCGTCCAAGATCCCGTCATCGTCGCTGTCCGCGTCCCGGGGCTTGGTCACCAGCCCGTCAATCAGGGGCAGGGCCTCCTGGGCGTCGGTCAGCCCGTCGCCGTCGCTGTCCGGGTCGTTGGGAAGGGTCAAGGAGAGGGCCCCCTCGTAGCCATTGGACAGCCCATCGCCGTCGTCATCCGGGGCCACGGAGTTGTCGTCCAGGGGGTCCGTCAGGTCAAAGAACTCGGAGGCGTCATAGACCCCGTCCCCGTCGCTGTCCGCCTTGCAGGGGCTGCTCTTGGCCCCGGGGCCCGTCTCCCCCGCGTCCCCCACCCCATCCTGGTCACTGTCCGCCTCCATGGGGCTCAGGCACAACAGGTCCGGGTCCCCCCGCAGGGCGTGCTCCTGGCCATCCGTCAGGCCATCCCCATCCGAATCGCCCACCAGGGGGTCGCTGCGATAGACCATCACCTCCCAGCCGTCCGCCAGGCCATCATCGTCACTGTCCGCCTCCCGAGGGTCCGTCTCCCCCTTGGCGGGTTCGAACTTCCCATCCCGGTCCCGGTCCTCGTCGCCGTCCGCCAGCCAGTCCCCGTCGCTGTCCGCGGCGAAGGGATTGGTGCCGGTGGAGAACTCCTTCCAGTTGCTGAGGCCGTCGTTGTCCGAGTCAAGCTGGTCGTCCTCCGGCACCAGCGGGTTGGTGCCGTCCACCAGCACCTCCTCGCCGTCCTGCACGCCGCCCTTGTCGCTGTCGGGGGCCAGGGGGTCCAGGCCCCGCTCCAGCTCCACGAAGTCCGACAGGCCGTCCTGGTCGCTGTCGGCCTTGGCCGGGTTGGTGCCCCCGGCCAGTTCCTCGGCATCCCCAAGAAAGTCCCCGTCGCTGTCGCGCTTCAAGGGGTTGCAGCCGGCCTGCTGCTCGGCCAGATTGGTGAGGCCATCCCCATCCGGGTCTCCCCCGGCACCCTGGGCAAGGCCCCCGAACCAAAGCGTCTCCCAGGCATCCTCCAGGCCGTCCTGGTCCGTATCCGGTCCCGCCGCCAGGGCGCCGAAGGAGGCCAGCAACAGGGTCCCCAGCACCAACCAGAAAAGGCCCCCCGCAGAGTTCCTTTGGATAGACATGGACACCTCCCCAACAGGGTCGCTCGATCAATGTTGGCAAGATATGCCGAAACCCGCGCCCGAAACAATCAATAATAAGACCATTTCCCGCTTGCCCCGGCGGGCCTCGGGCTGTATTTTGTGCGCGGGTCAGGACAAGAGGAACAGGAAACCGCTGGTCGCAAGACTGGAGGAAAGTCCGGGCTCCGCAGGGCAGGGTGCTGGATAACATCCAGTGGGGGTGACCCCGAGGAAAGTGCCACAGAAAAAATACCGCCCTGAGCTAGTCTTGGGGTAAGGGTGAAAACGCGAGGTAAGAGCTCACGGTCCACGACGGCGACGCCGTGGTCGGCAAACCCCACCCGGAGCAAGAGGAACAGAGAGCGCGCCCTTCGGGGCTGTAGGGTTGCCCGCCCGAAGCTCTCGGGTACTCGCCAGAGCCCGCCGGTAACGACGGGCCCAGATGAATGGTTTCCACCTCCGCCGAAGCGATTTGGCGAAGGAACAGAACCCGGCTTACGGTCCCCTTGCCCTGATCCACTTTTGAAACACAAGAGCCCTGGGGTCGGTTCCTGTCGCGTTTGCCGTGGGGAGGTTCGGAACCCGCTTGCTGACGCGCGCGGTTCGGACGAACGGTGTCCGTCAAAGCCGCGACCGCTAGGGAGCGGAGCTTGGTATTTTTTGGAGTCTAGCCATGGTTTTCCTTGCCTTCCTACTGCTGACCCTCACCGGTGCCCCCCCGGCCCCCTGCCCTCACGCGCCTTGGGCCGGCAAGCCCCAGCCCACCTTCGCGGACCACTTCCAGCCCGTCACCGTGCGCCTGGACTACTCCCACTGGCTGGAGGGCGACGCCGAGCAGGTCAAGGTGGACGGCTTCTTCCAGGAGGGCGCCTGGGCGGGCAACCCCCAGCGCCCCGTGGACCACAGTGCCTACGGCGAGCACGAGTTCCGCATCCGGGACGAGGCCGGCAAGGTCCTCTTCT
>CAZMEC010000018.1:0-1626 GCA_964565265.1 uncultured Myxococcales bacterium | reverse complement strand
GCCTACGGCGAGCACGAGTTCCGCATCCGGGACGAGGCCGGCAAGGTCCTCTTCTCCCGCGCCTTCTCCAGCCTCTTCGCCGAGTGGCGCACCACCGAGGAGGCCCTCACTGGCAAGCCCCGCCTGTTCCAGGAGAGCCTGCGCTTCCCCCGCCCCCGGCAGCCCGTGACCCTGGAACTGGTGACCCGGGACCGCCGGGGCGGCGAGGACCTCATCTGGTCCTACAAATACCTGGGCCGCCTGGATGGCCTCACGCCCCCAGCCCCCGGCGTCACTGTGCTGGACCTCCACCGGGGCAGCGCCAGCCCCGCCGAGAACCTGGACCTCCTGCTGGTCGCCGACGGCTACGACGCCTCCCAGCAGGACAAACTGCGCGCCGACCTGAGGCGCTTCGCCGACGCCCTCCTGGACGCCCCCTCCTTCGCCGCCCACCGCGACCGGATCAGCGTCCGCGCCCTGGCCTATGCCACTGAGGGCAACGGCCCCGCCGAGCCCCGCAAGAAGCTCAAGGGCGCCAGCCGCGTGGGGGCCTCCTTCAACACCTTTGGCTCGGAGCGCTACCTCACCGTGTCCGACCCCCGGGCCCTGCACAAGCTGGCGGCCCTCGCCCCCCACGACGCCCTGGTGGTGCTGGTCAACACTGCCCGCTACGGCGGCGCCGGCATCTTCCGCGCCTGGGCCGTCTTCCCCTCCGATAACGACTTCGACGACTATGTGTTCATTCATGAGTTTGGGCACAGCTTTGGGGGCCTGGGGGATGAGTATTACAGCTCCAGCGTCGCCTACAACGACTTCTACCCCAAGGGCGTGGAACCGTGGGAGCCCAACATTACGGCCTTGCTAGATGGACCGGATTCTGCTAAATGGAACGCGCTTCTGGATGAGGGTGTGCCGGTGCCCACCCCGGAGCGACCCGAGTTCTCAACCAGTACGGGCGTCTTCGAAGGTGCGGGCTACAGTGCCCGCGGGCTCTATCGGCCGGCCCTTGACTGCATCATGTTTTCAAAGAAAATGCAGGGCTTCTGCAAGGTCTGCGGATGTGCCCTCGAGTGGATGATCATGGAAGAGGTTTCTCAAGATGCACGACGATAATCCCAAAACCAAGATTGGCGATGTGATCGAAATTTCCTGCACCCAGTGCCGCCTGAATCTTGACGGCACCGTGGCGGCCATGGTGGACGACGAGGTGGTTCAGGTGACCTGCCGCACCTGCGGCAACACCCAGAAGTTCGCCCCCCCCATGGACGAGGAAGACCGCCGCAAGCGCGTCATGAAGCGCGTCGTGGGTGGCCGCGAGAAGAAGCGCGCCACGCAGGAGCGCTCCGCCAAGGACATGAAGGTGGCCTACAGCCCCAACGAGCTCACCGCCCGCTGGCGCCAGCTCACCCAGGGCATGCGGTCCGCCGAGGGCGCCATCTACAACCCCCGGAACACCTTCCAGGAGGGTGACGCCATCATCCACCCCCAGCACGGCTTCGGCATCGTGACCCAGGTGATCCACGAGAACGCCGCCCTGGTGCTGTTCCGTGAGGTGGAAGTGCCCCTCGAGATGGGCGTCGCCCGCAAGAACTAGCCGCCCCATCCAGACCCGTCGCCCCTTCCGAACCCCGACCGCAAGGCAGGGGT
>CAZMEC010000017.1:24819-26291 GCA_964565265.1 uncultured Myxococcales bacterium | reverse complement strand
GGCCCCGTGGTCAGCCTCTTCGAGTTCAAGCCCGGCCGCGCCGTCAAGGTCTCCCAGATCGCCAATCTCTCCAAGGATCTGGCCCTGGCCCTGGCCGCCGAGCAGGTCCGCGTCATCGCCCCCATCCCCGGCCGTGATGTCGTTGGCATCGAGGTCCCCAACAGGGATCGGGAGCCCGTCTACCTGCGAGAGCTGCTGTCCCACAAGACCTACCTGGAGGGCCGCAACGCCCTGCCCATCGTGCTGGGCAAGGACATCTCCGGCAAACCCCGCATCGCCGACCTTACCAAGATGCCCCACCTGCTCATCGCCGGCACCACCGGCTCGGGCAAGAGCGTGGCCATGCACTCTTACCTGCTCTCCATCCTCTACAAGCTCAGCCCCGAGCAGGTCCGTTTCATCCTGGTGGACCCCAAGATGCTGGAACTCACGGCCTACAACGACATCCCCCACCTGCTGCACCCCGTGGTCACCAGCGCCAAGGATGCCGCCGTGGCCCTCCGCTGGCTGGTCAGCGAGATGGAGCGGCGCAACCGCCTCATGTCCTCCATGGGCGTGCCCAACATCGCCGAGTACAACCAGCTCCTGGAGGCCGGCCCCAGCGCCATTCAGAAGGCCAGGTCCACGCGCATGCGCCAGGCCTCAGACGGCCCTCGCCAGGGGGTGTTGGAGTTGGAAGAGCTCAAGCCCCTTCCCTACATTGTGCTGGTGATTGACGAATTGGCCGACCTCATGATGGTCTCCGGCAAGCAGGTAGAGACCTACATCGCCCGTCTGGCCCAGATGGCCCGCGCCGGCGGCATCCACATGATCATCGCCACCCAGAACCCCACCACCAAGGTGGTTACGGGCATCATCAAGGCCAACATGCCCTCCCGCATCGCCTTCAAGGTCCGCTCCATGCAGGACTCCCGCGTGGTGCTCGACCAGAACGGCGCCGACGACCTGCTGGGCTACGGCGACATGCTCTTCCTGCCCCCCGGCTCCTCCAAGCTGAACCGCATCCACGGCGCCATGGTGTCCACCGAAGAGCGCATGCGCGTGGTGGAGTTCCTGCGCAGCCAGGGCGAGCCCGAGTACAACCTGGAGATCATGGCCGCCGCGGAGGCCGCCGAGGCTGAGTACGGCTCGGATGACTACGACCCCAACCGCCACGGCAGTGAGGATCTCTACACCGACGCGGTGTGCCTCGCCCGCACCTGGGGCCGGGTCAGCACCTCCAAGCTCCAGCAGGAACTCGGCATCGGCTACAACAAGGCCGCCCGCATCATGACCCAGATGGAAAAAGAAGGTCTAGTGGGCCCCCAAGAGGGAGCCGGCAAGCCCCGCGTCTTCCTGGGCTAATCCAGCCTCCGTCCCCCAACACCCCCAACACTATCCACCCCAACACCCACAACACCCCAACACTATCCACCCCCACACCCAAACACCCCAACACCGCGCCACTACTACTAAATTCACGCCTCCGTCCC
>CAZMEC010000017.1:0-24719 GCA_964565265.1 uncultured Myxococcales bacterium | reverse complement strand
TAAATTCACGCCTCCGTCCCTGGTCAGCAGCTTCAGCGGCTGACCTTCCCCGGCACCTGCCAGGTCCGCAGGGTTCGCTGCCCGGTGAAGCTCTCGAACTCCCTCAGATAGTCGTCCAGGGTGGGCTCCGCCCCCGTCCGGCCCTTCCAGTGTTCGGCGAAGCGGCGCACCACCAGCCCGGGGTCCGCCCTCCGGCCGTCACTGCTGTGGCCCCGGTCCAGCACCCTGCCGGCCCCTGGGTCCACCAGATAGACATAGGCGAAGCGCCCCCCCGGCGCCGTCTCAGTCACGGTCACCAGCCCGCCCTCTTCAGCCTTGGCCTCCAGGGTCCCGGGCCCCTGAGGGAACTGCCGTTTCCTCAAGGTAATGGACTTCACCACCAGCCGCGCCAGCAACTCGCGGAAAGCCGCCCGCTGCCCCTCCCCGGCCGTCCCGTACAGGGGCCCCAGCAACTCCCGTGCCTTCCGGTCCAGGTCCAAGGCGGCCGCCACACAGGCCGGGTCCCCCTTCGCCTCGCAGCGTTGCAGGTCCTTGACGGCCTCCAACGCCCGTTCCTCCGTCCCCCCGCACCCAACCAACAGCCCCAGCCCCACCAGCACCGCCAGACGCCCCACCATGACCACCTCCACCTTCCCGCACCACCAGCCCAACGGCCCTTTGGCCTTCCCAGGATTTCCGTACTATACTGCCTCGCTGCGGGAGGCCCAGTCCAGCATGTACACGCATCTAATATGGATCGCCCTGTTGCTTTTCCTCGGAGGGCACATCCTCACCAGCATCTGGACCGTCGTCATGGAGCGCCGCGAGCCCGCCTCAGGGCTGGCCTGGATCATGTTTCTGCTGTTGGTCCCTGGGGTCGGTCTGGTGGCCTACCATGTGGTCGGGCGCCGCTGGAAGCGCCGCGTCAGACGGCGCCTGGTCCAGCTCGCCCCCAGCCTCCTCTCCGACCAGCACCTGGTCCACCAGCAGGAGATCCTCACCCGCCTCCCCGACGGCGTGGCCCGCCAACTCCTCTTGTTCAACTACCCCCGGCGCCCCACCACCCGGGGAAATCGCCTCAAGCTGCTGGAGGATGCCTCCGCCTTCTACCCCGAGCTCACCGCCGCCATCGAATCCGCCCAGACCGCCGTCTTCCTTGAGTTCTACATCTTCCGGGCTGATGCCACGGGCCGGGCCCTCCTTGAGTTGCTGGCCCGCAAGGCCGCCCAGGGTGTGGCCATCCGCCTCCTGCTGGACGGTCTGGGCTCCTTCTGGATGGATCGCAAGACCCTCGATCCTCTCGTCCGCGCGGGCGGCAAGGTGGCCTTCTTCCTGCCCCCCCACTTCCCCCGCACCAACCCCGAGCACATCAACTTCCGAAACCACCGCAAGCTGGCCTGCATAGACCACCAGACGGCCTTCACTGGTGGCATCAACATTGGTGACGAGTACCTGGGCACCAACCCCTCCATCGGCCCCTGGCGGGACACCCAGCTCCGCCTGGACGGACCCGCCGTGGCCATCATGGAGAAGGTCTTCCTGGACGACTGGCTGATGGCCGACGGCCAGCCCTTCACTATCCCCGTTGCTCCCACGCCGTTCACCGGCGGAGACGCCTGGGTCCAGGTGCTGCCCTCCGGTCCCGACTCCAGCTCCACGGGAATCCACGAGTCCCTCTTCCTGGCCATCACCGCCGCCCGCCACCGCGTCTTCCTCACCAGCCCCTACTTCGTCCCCGACCCTTCCATCAGCATGGCCCTGCGCACCGCCGCCGGCCGAGGCGTGGATGTGCGCATCCTCCTGCCCTCCCGCTCCGACCTGCCCGTGGTGCAGGCCGCCGGCCGCAGCTACTACCCCGAACTCCTCCACGCCGGGGTCTCCATCTTCGAGTACGCCTCAGGCTTCGTCCACGCCAAGACCCTGGTTGTGGACGGCCTGGTGTCCTCCATCGGCAGCGCCAACATGGACATTCGCAGCTTCCGCCTGAACTTCGAACTCAATGTCATCTGCTGCGATCAGGAACTGGCCGCCACCCTGGAGCAGTCCTTCCTGCGCGACCAGCGCCAGGCCCTCAAGGTGGATCTCAGGGCCTTCCAGCACCGCCCCGTCGCCCAGGCCTTCGGCGAGAATGTGGCCCGCCTTCTTAGCCCGTTGCTATAGGACCTCTTGTGGATTACATTTACAGCCTCGCTGGAGGTGAAAGATGGCTGCAAGAACCGCCCTGTTTGTCCTGCCCCTGTTGCTGATGCTGGCTTGCTCCAAGCAGCCAGCCCCGGCTCCCCAGGCCCCGACCACGCCCCCGACGGCGGGCTCAGCCCAGGCCCCCCAGGCCACTGACGAGGCAGCTCCCCCCAACCGAGTGGAGCGTTACACCGAGATGCAGAAGGCCCAGGGCACCACCGGCGCCACCACGGGAAACTACCGCAAGACCCCCAAGGCTGGCGAGGCTGCCGCGGACCCCGCCGCCCCCCAGGAGGCCCAAGCCGCCGCCGCCCCCACCCAGCCCGCACCCGGCGAGGGCCAGCCCCCCGAAGGCGCCCCCCCGGCCAGCGCCATTCCCTCCGAGTTCAAAATGAAAGAGGAGCGCCTGGGCGCCTGGACCTTCCGATTTGAGGGCCTGGGCGTGGGCACCTATTATTCGGGCAAGCGCCTGGCCCCCTTCGAAACCCCCTGCAAGGAAATGCCCAGCGCCGATCCCCAAAGAACCCTGGTCGTCTTTGGCGCAGCCAACTGCGGCGAGACCCCCTTCCCAGAGGACACCACCCTGGCCCTCCTGGTGGGTACCGACCCCAGCGCCGCTCCAAAAGAAGGTGACAAGGTCGCCCGCTTCGTCCAGGCCGTGGGGATCTTCTACGGGACCTACTTCGCCGGGCGCAGCAACTTCCCCCTGGCCCCCGGCTGCAAGGTCTCAACCTTTGAAGCCGCCTTTGGCCCCGAGAAGGACCGCTTCCTCCTGGGCGAGGCCCCGGACGGCATGGTGGTCCACCGCTTCGAGGGAGACATCTTCGCCCTGACCCAGGGGGACGAGGTGGAAGGCATCGTCCTTGGCCCCCTGCCCTCCGATCCCGTGGACCCGCGCTGGAACCTGTTCCTCTCCGCCTACTCCCAGTACAGCCTCAAGGGCCGAGACCTGGACCGCGAAATCCGCTAAATCAAGCTTGTGGGTATTCTTGGGGGGCCCGGGGGGCCTTAGGGCTTCTGCGTCCAAAGGGCGTAGAAGTTGCGGTCGTTGCACCCGATGAAGAGGCGCTTGCCCACCAGCAGGGGCGTGGCATTGATGGAGTCGCCGGTCTTGTAGGACCACTCCACAGCCCCCGTCTCGTTGTTCACAGCGAAGACCTTCCCGCTGGTGGTTCCCACATAGATGATGCCGTTGCCGTCCATCACGGGCGACGAATAGGACATGCCGTCCGTCTTGGTCTCCCAGGCCACCTTCCCATCAAGCAGCGCCAACTTGCTGAGGTACTTGGAGTTGGAAGCCACCACCACATGGTTGTCTGGAGTGATCAACAGGTTGCCCCAGATCTGGCCCTTCACTTCCTTGACCCACTTCTGTTGACAGGCGCTGGTCATGGCGTAGACCCAGCCGTCGTTGGAGCCGAAATACACAGACCCATCGGGCCCGATGACCGGCCCCGCCCAGATCTCGCCACCGGTGGCGAACTGACAGGCAATGGCGCCGCCTTGAATCTTGTAGAGGTTGGAGTCCGAGGCGCCCACATAGACGATGCCTTCATTGCTGACCGCCGGGGAGGAGTGCACCTTGGCCTGCAGCGGCACCTTCCAGGCCACCGAACCATTGGACTTGTTCAGGGCAATGATCTGCCCGTCGAAGCCAGGCACAATAATGGTGTTGCCAAAGAGCCGGATGTTCCCTCCAGTGACCGTCCCCGTACTCACTTTCCATTTGTTGGCGCCGTTCTTGTCCACCGCATGGACCGTCCCCAACAGGCCCGCCACATAGGTCGTGCCATCGTTTGGATCCACCACGAATTCCTCAATCACAGACCCCAGCCCCGTCGCCGAATCGTCAGTGTATTGCCAGGCCTTCAAGCCTTCCTGGCTCACGGAATAGAGGATCTCGTTGGTGTTCACGAAGACCAGATTCCCATCCGGCAGCAGCCCCGCCTGGGCCCAGATCTCCCCCAGCGTCGAGTAACTCCAGGACAGCCTCTTGTACACCGTGATGTCGTAGGCCCGCTCCGTGACCTGACCCAGATAGTCCTCCGCCCGGAACTGCACGAAGAGGTTCTTGGGGAGGCTGTTCAGGGTGACGAAGATCTTGTCGTAGGTGACAGAGGTGGAATAGGGCGGTTCCTGGAAACTGGCCACCAGCAGCCCGTTCACTCGGAACTCCACGGCCTTCAGGGGGTTCACATCGCTGGTGTCCAGGGCCAGGTTCAAGGGGCCGTCCTCGTAGAACAGGGTGGACCCTTCCTCAGGATAGGTGGCGTCGAACTTCGGGGGGGTATTGTCGATGGTGACATTTCGATAGGTCGAGGCGGTAGTCTTGTACTCATCCGCCGTGAAGGCCGAAAGCTTGTGGGCCCCGTCCTCAAAATCCGTGGTGTTGATGGTGACATTGTAGGGCGGAATGAAGTCCGTATCCAGGCGCAGGGTGTCCATGTAGAACTCCACGCCCAGGATGGCCCCACCGCCGGTCACCACACACTCCACCTGAACCAGCCCGGAGAGGATCTCCGAGGTCTGCTTGAACACGATCTTCAGCGGCGGGACCTCCACGGTGTCCAGCGGGTCCAGGGTGTCCGGGATGTCCACTGGGTCCACCTCGTCTGGCAGAGTATCCTCCGGCGTCACGCTCCAATCCGGGGCCGAGGAGCAGTCGCAGGCTCCTCCCGTGCAGTCACCCTCGGCGGGGGCGCAGGACCACCCCAACAACACCAACAGGCCAAGGACAGGGAAAACCCGGGCTAGGGCTTTGAGTGACATGGGACCTCCAGACATGGCTTCAGCGCTGGGCGCCGGTTCGGTGGATTATAGTGGGAGTATGGAGGGGAAGGCAATAATCAGCAGGGTTGTGCGGGAAAAACCCTGGCTGTTAGCGAGCGAAGCTGATGCTGGCGTAGGGAGCGGTGCGCAGGAAGGCGTCGCCAACGGCGGCCTTCTTGCCATTGATTTCGACCCAAACCATCTTGGGCACGACATTGCCCTCGATGACGACGCGGCGCTCTTCGGCATTCAGAGGAATGCTGACAAGCTTCACGCTGGCCAGGCTGAGCAGTTCGCCCGCCTCGGTCTTGCCGTTGCTGTTGGAGTCCTTCCAGATGCGCAGGCTGGCGAAGCCCTTGTCGCCGGCATCGATCCGACCATTGGCATTGGTGTCCATGACAGCCAGCTGGGCAAAGCCATCAGCGAAGCCATCGTTGACATTGCCGAACAGTTCGGCGCCGCTGGAGATCCGACCGTCGTTGTTCAGGTCGCGGACCAGGAAGCCGTCGTCAGCGCCAACCCAAGACATGGCGTGGGGAGTCTCGGTGCCCCAAAGGTCGAAGTTGACGCCCTTGTGAATGGGCCTCAGCTCGATGCCATCGCCGTCCAGGTCAACCACAATGGGGTCGCCCACATTGCAGGGAATGACCTTGAAGACCTTGACAGCGGCCTTGGCGAACTCGTCGTTGATGCCGTTCTTCAGGCCCTTGGCGTAATCCAGCTTGGCCTGGGCATACTTGAGGGTGTCGTCGCCGTTGGTGGGCTCGTAGTCCTTGCAGAGGGGCTCCGCAACGGCCTTCTGGCCCACGGCGCCGAGGGCGGCCTTGTGGGCGGGCTCAAGCATGGTCTGGTCGGCATTGCAAACGCGGATCGGGTTGGACATGAGGGGGTAGTCCGCCACATAACCGTGATCCTTGAGCCAACCATTGAAGTGCTCAGCAAAGAGCTGGCGGCCAATGATGTTGCCCTTGTCGTAGGAGGACTCGATGGGAGTGGGCTTCTCGCTGCACAGGCCGCGCTTCTTGATGTCGCCACGGACCAGCACGCGGTTCTCCTCGATGCCACTGATGGCGCCCTGCTCCAGCCAGAAGCGGGCCTCTTCGTGGGTCACCAGGTTGGAGCTGCCAACCTTGGGGGACAGTTCGATGTCCTCAAGGGTCTGGGTCAGCTCGCTGTAGACTTCGACCTTGGCCTGGTCCACGAGGTACTCGCAGGCAACGCCGGTGGGCTCGAAGCCGTTGTCGTAGAACTTCACGAAGGGGCAGGCCTCGGGCACGGTGGCGAGGTCGTCCTCAAAGCCTTCCTGGCCAACCACGGTCTCATAGTCGCCGTAGATGCCAGAACCAGCAAGGGTCAGGGAGACGGTTTCAATGAAGCGCTCGTGGCCAACATTGAGGCCCTGATAGATGGTATCGCGCAGGAGGTCGATCTTGGCCTTCTCCTCGTCGGTGAGGTTGCCCTCGACGACTTCGCCGCTGTCATCCCACAGGCCAATGGCGTGGGGCACGGTCAGGTCAGCGTTGACCAACTTGTCCATCTTGGCGGGGTCGGTGGGATCCGTGGGGTCCGTCTCGTCGATGGGGTTTTCGATTTCCTCATCGTCGCCTTCAAAACCCACTTCGCCGGGATCAGTCTGGCCGCAGTTTGGACCGGAGCAGGCCTGCTTGTCGGAGGAACCAAAGTCACAGCCACCAAGGGCAAGACCAAGGCCGGCAAGAGCCACAACAACAAGATTTTTTCTGATCTTCATTTCCCGTCCTCCAAATAACAGGGTTGTTTCCCCGCACGAATCGAAATATACCTACCCCAGGAAATGCTGTCAAAACAAATAACTGGAAGGTCCGAAGGCTGGGGGGAAGTCCCCAAACCCTGGTTCTGCGATGTTCACTGTCACCCCTGCGACCCCGCCGCCGACCCCGACCTTGAGGGGGTCGTGAAGAGGGCCTGGGAGGCCGCCGTCCGGGTGCTGGTCGCCACCGCCTTTGACCCGCAGTCCTGCGTCGACACCTTGAAACTGGCCGAAGGATCTGAATTTGTTGTGGCCGCGCTGGGTTACCACCCCTGGTTTCCCGCAGGATCAGAGCAGGACCTGGGCACCCTCCTGGATCACCCCAAGGTGGTCGCTTTGGGCGAAATCGGCCTGGATTCCAAAGGCCCAAGGACCCTGAAGGAACAGGTTTCGGTACTGGACTGGCAGTTGGATCTGGCTCTGCGGCTGGACTTGCCAGTGGTGCTGCATTGCAGGGGGGCTGCGGGGGAGTTGTTGCGGACGCTAAAACGGCACCAGGGGACAAGGGGTGTTATCCATGGATTCCCCTACGAAGCCTCCGCCGCGGCCCCATTCCTGGCCCTCGGGCTGCACTTTTCCCTGTCCGGGGTGTTGACCCTGCCCGGAGACAACAAGGTCAAGAGACTGGCCGCTGCCCTGCCCCTGGACCGGCTGCTGCTGGAGACCGACTCCCCGGCGCTTCCGATTGCTGGGATCCCCAAGCATGGCACCGAGCCCGCCCACCTGCCCCTGGTCTTTGAGGCCCTCTGCGCCCTGCGCCCCGAGGCCCCCGCACGGCTGGCAGCCCAACTCCTGAACAATGCTGGGGTGGCTTTGGGCCCCCGGCTGGGGGCCTTTCTGGAGGCAGCCTCGCGGGTCCCCTGAGGGCCCCGGCAGCTACTTGACGACGAACTCGGTGGGGGCCTCGGTGTCGGACACCTCTTTGTTGTAATACAGGTAGGCCTTGGAGACGCCGCTCTGCACCGTGACGGGGTACAGCGCCGTCAGGCGGTAGGTGATGGTCCGGGTCTTTCCGACCTCAAGGTTGTCTATGTACAGCAGGATCTGCTTGGCTGTGGTTTCGTATTCCGAAACCAGGCCCTGGGCCTTGGCAGCAGCCAGGTCCTCGGTGTGGAGGGCGAAGCCGGGGGGCAGGCCCAGGTCCACCATGACGGTGCCGGTGATGCTGTCGTTCAGCGCCTTGATCGTGACGGTGGCGGTGACCGTGTCATCCACCTCCAGGGTGGTCTGATCGTAGGCCACCTTGATCTGCAAGGGGCCGTCGGAGGGCTGGCCCGGGATGAAGGGCTCGTTCCAGCCGTAGACCACTTGCCAGGAGAGGTTGCCCGTGCCCGTGACCTCGAACTCCACGAGGTTGGACAGGGGGTCGATGGCGGCGGGCTCGATCTGCCACAGCACCTGGGAGTTGAAGTTGTCGAAGTGCCGCTCGCCGGCGGGCTCGCCGTTGAGGCGGACCATCACGGTGGCATCGGTCACTGCGCTGGCGGCCGTGGCGGCGCCGATGAAGGCCTTGAGGGCCAACACCGTGGCCTGGGTGTTGTAGCCCCAGTTGCCCTGGGGATCCCGGGAGGCCACCAGCCAGGACACGGCGCCATCCACCAGGGCCGGGTAGGTGCCGGTGCGGATGAAGGCCAGGGCGGCCAGGGCAGTGAGTTCCACATCCGCGGCGTTGCCGTAGGAGTTCACCAGGGTGGCGCTGGTGGCGCTCCAGAAGAAGCCCTTGTCATCCTGCTGGCGGGTCTCTTCCAGTTCGGTGAGCAGGGAGGACAGCACCGGCCCCCCGGCGTCGGCGGCGGCCAGGGCATTGGCACACAGGGCCCTGGTGTAGGCATCGGGGTCCGAGGGGAGCTTGTTCTTGGCATAGTTGACGGCCTTGGTCACGGAGGGCTTCCCGGCGAAGCCGCCGTCTGCCAGGGCCAGGGCGATGAAGCAGGTGGCCCGGAGGCTGCTGGTGCCCAGGTTCTCGTTGCCCGCGTGGAGGTGGGTCTCTTCAGTCCAGGAGCCGTCGCTCTTCTGCACGGAAGCCAGCCAATCAGCGGTGCGACTGATGACCGTGTCCTCCACGGCGCTGAAGACCTTGGAGGTGTCGGCCAGCATGGAGACAGCCACGGCCCCCAGGATGGCGTTGCCCGGATCGTCCCCCTCCCACCAGTTGAAGCCGCCGGAGGCGCACTCAAAGGTGAGGATTCGCTGGTAGCCGGTGCCGATGTAGTCCAGGGCCCGGAGTTCGATCTCCGGGGTGATCTGGCCGGACTCCCGAAGGTATCGCAGCACCAGCACATTGGGCCAGGCCGAGCTGGTGGTCTGCTCGAAGCAGCCGCCGGGGAGCTGGAGCATGCTGTCCATGCCACTGATGACCTGGGCGGTGAAGCCGGGCTGGATGCGGATCAGAAGCTGCTGGCTGTCCGGGACGGCCCCCTCGGGGAAGGTGAAGGTTCGAGTCACGGTGTCCTTGCCGGGCCCCGCGCTGACCTTGAAGCGGGCGCCTTCGGCCTGCTCCACGGGCTTGCCGTCGGGCTTGACCAGCACGGTGCGTTGAACCGCGTCGGACATGTTCTGGCCCAGGGCCAGGACCGTGAGGGCCCGCAGCCCCACCCCGGTGACCCGCACGGGCACCAGCACGGATTGGACCTCGCCGGGCTCGACCACGAGGTTGGTGATAGCGCCCCCGAGGGACTCAAACCAATCCGCGGCCTCCAGCTCCAGTTCCACATTCTGGGCCTCAGGCAGGTAGTTGTAGACCACGATGGGGAAGCTGATTTCGTCTCCCCGGGTGAGCTGGACGGGGAAGTCAATGTCCACGAAGAAGTCCTGGAAGACCTTCAGGCCATCGGCGCCGGCCCCTACCCTGCCATCCTTGGTGGAGGCCAGGGAGGAGACCCGCCAGGAGGTGATGGAGTCCGCCAGGGGGACCTCCACCTGGGCCTCGCCGTTGGCGTCGGTGATGAGGGAGGGTTCCACAAAGAGGGTCTCGGGGAACCACTTGCGGACGCGCACGCCGGAGTCGCCGGAGGAGTCGTCTTCGCCCTTGTCGGGGTCGTCGGTGGGGGGCTCCTCACCCTCATCCACCCCCCACTCCCCCCCACCAACGCCGCCGTTGAATTCGCCGGCCCCGGCGTCCGCCATGGGGAACCCGTCTTCGTCGTTGTAGCCTTGATAGAATTCGCAGAAGCCGGACTGGTCGTCCCAGGTGCCACCCAGTTCGTCCGGCCCCTCGCCCTTCACCACCACCGCGGCGCGCCAGCCCTCCTCCAGGAGGCTCAGGGTGTAGGGCCCGCCCCAGGAGTCGAAGAAGGCCGGGCGGTCCTCAATCCAGGAGGCCAGGGCCGTCAAATCGAAGGAACTGCCGAGCTTCACCCGGACGGCGCTGCAGACCTTGGCCAGATCGGCCTCGAAGACGGGCCGCAGCACCGCCTTGAGGGAGTCCTGGTTTCGATCCCAGGAGGCCGACTTGGTCATCCCCGGGTCCAGATCGCCAAGGGCCGCCAACAGGGCCTCACCGCTATCCTGAACGCCCTGCTCCTCGGGGGACCCGGGGGCCACGGCGTCGGCCTCGGAGATGAGCCCCCCGAAGGACATGCCCATGGGCACGCTGGACCAGGTGGGGGTCATCAGCTCGTCCTGGAGCTGGAAGAACAGCTTGAGCAGGCCGGGGGCCAGTTCGCTGAGGGCGAAGACGGCCTCATCCACCACCTGCAGACCCACGGAGGCCACAGCGGGCAGGCCGTCGGCGCCCAGGACCTTGACGGCCAGCAGGGCGGTCTCCCCCGGGAGGTAGGACTCATGGTCTCCGGTGACGCTGACGGTGAGGCCATTGTCGGCCTCCACGAAGATGACCCGGCTGTCCCGGATGAAGGTGCCGTTGTCCGAGATGAACCAGGCTGTAATGACCAGGTCCCCCGACAGGGCCCCGTCCAGGTCCAGGACATGGGAGCCGTGGCCGTCTTCCATGGGCACCGTGGTGGTGAGGACCGTCTGGTTCTCCCGGACCACATCGATGAAGGCCCGGTCCAGGACGCCGGAGGCCAGGATCTGCAGGTCGGCGGACTCGCCCACCTTGTAGAAGGTCCGGTTGCTGCGCAGCAGAACCCCGGGGGAGGTGTCCGAAGCCTGGAAGGAGAACTCCGCCACCCCGTGGCCGCCATCATCGCCGGCAAAGTCCAGCCCGACGGTCACCTTGTCGCCCTCCGGCGTGAGCAGGATCGAGACCGGAGCGACGCCGGTGAAGTCGAGGGAGGAGGGCCCCTCGGTGCTGCCCTCGGGGTCGATCTTGATGGTACCGGAGACGGGCTCCCCGGCGGGGTCGGAGGCGAACAAATAGAAGCGGTTCGTGACGCCGCTCAGGAGGCGCGGATTCTCGGCCACCAGGACCAGCTCAACCTCGGCCTCGGACACCAGGAGTTGCTTGGAGGAGCTGACCTTCTGACCCGCCGTGTCGGCCACGGTGACCTCCATTAGAATCAGGCCCTTGCCTTCATCCAGGGGCATCCCCACGAGGTAGTCCGGGAGGTCGAAGTTGAAGCTGTACAGGCCCTCCTTTGAGGTGGCACCGTCCAGCACCAGGAAGGGGATCCAGGTGGCGGCGTAGCGGTAGGCCGTGACGGTGACGGTGCCGCCCTTCACGGGCTCGCCAAAGAAGTAAGCAGCCTTGATCATGCCGGCGACGGTCTGCCCGGGGCGGAACCAGTCGTCATCCAGGGACAACTCCAGCTTGAACTTGGGCAGCACATAGCGATCCACGGTGACGCTCTTCTCGGTGATCACCTCGCCCACCTGGACCCGGACCTTGTAGACCCCGGTGTTGACCTGATTGGCCAGCTTGAACTCCGTGGCGGCAACGCCGAACTCGTCGGAGAGGACCGCCTGCCGGAAGACCTTGTTGCCCTTGCCGTCCAGGACCTCAAAGAGGGTGTCCTGGTTGGCCTCCGGCGCCAGGGCGGGCTTGCGCAGGGCGAGGCTTCGCAGGTACATGGTCTGCCCGGGCTGGTAGAGGGGCTTGTCCAGGGTCAGGAGGAGGCGGCTGTTCCTCTGGACCTGGACTGACGCGCTGGTGTTGATGGCTTCGGACTCGCCCGTGAGGCCGGCCTGGATCTCATAGTTCCCTGAGGGGAGGGCCGGGAGCTTGATCTCGGAGCTGCCCTTTTCGTCGGTGAAGACCCCCAGTTCGATTGGATCGCCTTCCTCGGGAGAGAGGCTGACATTGACTTGAGTGCCGGGCAGGGGGGCGCCGGTGATGGGGTTGTTGAGCAGCACCCGCAGGTAGTTCTCTTCGCCCTCGGGAAGGGTCTTGGTGGACATCAGCACGACATTGTATTTGGGCAGCAGGGAGAAGAGGCTTCGGGAGCCCGAGACCATCCCCTTGCGGGAGAGGACCTCGTAGCGCACCACGAAGCGGGCTTCCTGACCGCTGTCTGCCAGGGCGGGTGGCTCTTCGAAGCGGACCACCAGGGCGCCGTCACCCTCGGCCAATTCAAAGGCCCCCGTCTCCCGGGCCTCGAAGTCGCTGTCCAGGCCGAGGAGTTCCAGGTCGTAGGACCCGGCCAGGGCGTTGCCGTCTGCGATCCCCACGGGGAGCCTGACCTCAAGGATGCCCTGGGCGATGGAGGCCGACATGAGGCGCTCCTCGAATACCAGGTTCCCCTCCTTGCGATCGGGGGTCCCGATGGCCGGGGATTGGTTCTCCGAGCCGCAGGCCCAGGTCAACAGCAGCATTGCCACTAACAGTGCTCTTGAGTTCATGACGACCCTCCTTCAGTGCCCCGTTTTCGGGACAGCCGATTGTACAAAGTCCGTCGGTCGATTCCCAACAACTCGGCGCACTTCTTCTTGTTGCCGCCGGTCTTTCTGAGAGTGTGCTCCAGGAGGAGGTCCGTGACCTCCTGGAGGCTGAGCCCGGCCAGGGATTCCAGGGCCTGACCAATGACCGCCCCGGGCCCCTGGTCCTGTTGGAGGACCTCGTCCAGGTGGCTTGCCCGCAGGGGGCCCTCGTCTGCCAGAATCAGGACGGTTCGGATGGCCGTGGCCAGTTCGCGGACATTTCCCGGCCAGTGGTGGGCCGACAGGCGCTCCAGGAAGGACCCCTCCACCTTGGGCTGGGGCAGGCCCTGGGCCTGGGCTTCAGTCTCAAGAAAGTGGGCCGCCAGCAGGGGAATGTCCTCCCGGCGATCCCGCAGGGGGGGGACCTTCACCCGAAAGGCGTCCAGACTGAACAGCAGATCCCGGCGGAATCTGCCCGCCTCGACCTCGGCCTCCAGGTTCTTTCTGGTCAGGAAGATGTAGCGAAGATCGGCCTTCTGGGTCTGGGAGGACCCCACGGGGCGGAACTCGTGGTTCTTCAGCAGTTGAAGCAGGGATGCCTGGGCCTGGGTGGCCAGACCGGCGGGCTCGTCCAGGAGCATGGTGCCACCTCGGGCCGCCTGGACCAAGCCGCCCCGAGATTCCCGGGCGTCGGTGAAGGCCCCCGCCTCGTGACCGAAGAGGGTGCTCTCCGCCAGGTGCTCGGGGACCGTGGCGCAGTTCAGCACCACCATGGGGCGGGCGCTCCGGGGGCCCTGGCGCCAGAGGGTCCGCGCGACCAACTCCTTGCCGGTGCCGCTTTCGCCTTCGATCAAGAGGTTCAGGTCCCGGCCACGGAGCTTCAGCATGAGGGCGCGGAGCTGCCCAATGGCCTCCGAACGACCCACAATGCCCTGAAGCCAGGAGCTGTCTTTGCTGTTCATGGTCTGCCCCCAACCAACGCCCGGGATTGTACCACCTTTGGGGGCCCTGAACCCAGTACTTTCCCCGAAGCCCCCTTACGGAATATTTTGGTATCCACGCGAGCGCGCGGTTGCCTATACGATTTGGACATGTAAAATAGGGGCGGTTTTTTTGGCCCGGAGTGTCCCCATGAACAGATTCAGCCTTGTCCTTGCCTTGCTCCTCCTGACCCTGGCCTCCTGCGGCGGTGACGACCCGGCCCCGGGCCCCGAGGATGTGACCTCCGGGGACACCACCTACGACGGCCTGTCCGAGTTCTGCAAGGCCAACCCCGGGGAGATGTGCGACGACGAGGATCCCTGCACCCTTGGGGAGGGCATCTGCACCGGTGGGGAGTGCCTTTTTGGCAACCGCTATGCCTGCGACACCCCTCCCAGCAAGTGCGACAGCGACGGCCTCTGCGACGGCAGCGGCGGCTGCATCTGGAAGCTGGCCCCGGGCTACTGCCGCATCGAGGGCGCCTGCGTGACGGCGGACACCGTCAGCCCGGACAACTCGTGCCTGAAGTGCCTCCCCGAGGAGAACCGCTCCACCTGGACCCCCCTGGACGGCGACACCTGCGCCCCGGCTGACAAGACCTGCACCCCCGTGGGCGTGTGCGAACAGGGCTTCTGCGCCCCCAAGGTGACCACCGCTGAGTGTGCCCTGGATGCCGACTGTGCCAAGAAGGACGACGGCAATCTGTGCAACGGCGTCTTCAAGTGCCAGTCCTGTAGCTGCGCCTTTGACTCCTCCTCCGTGGTCACCTGCGACGGCAGCGGCGACACTCCCTGCGCCCAGAACACCTGCAATCCCCTGTCCGGGAAGTGCGCGGTCCAGGTCACCAAGGACGGCAACAACTGCGAGGACGGGGACATCTGCACGGGTGACGACTACTGCTCAGCGGGCAAGTGCGTGGCGGGCCTCGTGACCGAGCACTCCTGGACGCGGCTGGTGGGCCCCGTGGGTGCCCGGATGGACGAACTGGTGGCCTGGCCCCTGGCGTCCGAACGCTTCATCGCTGCGGGCCGGGGGGGCTCGGTCTATGTCAGCAACGACGCCGGCGAGACCTGGGCTCCCGGACCCATCATGGCCCGGGGCGACGCAAGTGCGGATTGGCTGACCGTGGGCACGGGCCAGAACCCCGTGCTGTTGGTGATCATCGACAAGACCATCTTCCGATCGGCGGATGGGGGTGGCCAGTGGTCGGCCAGGGACGACAACTGCGAGGCCCTGGTTGAGTACTACGACAACCCCGACAATTTCATCGCCATCTGTGGCAAGCGGGTGAAGCTGTCCTCCGTGGGCGGCGCTGACTGGACGGACAGCGGCTATGCGGCCCCCGGCACCTTCAAGACCCTGGTGACAGGCCTGCTGGCGGGCAAGGATGGGGTCTGGTTCATGGGCACCGCCAGTGAAGACAGCAGCGGCCGCGGCAGGCTGTATACCACCCCCAACAGGGGCATGTCCTGGACCGGCGTGGACCTCTTTGACCAGCCGGTGTATTCGGCCATCGCGCCCCACGGCATCCTGCGCATTGGTGGCGACAACCCCAAGATCTTCGTGGGCCTGGCGGCCACCCGGGCGGGCGTCTTTGAAGAGGGACGGCCCCGGTTCTTCCGCAGCGATGATGGGGGCCAGACCTTCAACACCATGAACACCAGCCTGGAGGGCAGCTCGTTTGTCCCCCTGGCCCTGGACAACCAGGGGCGCCTGTTGCTGGCCGCTGACGACCGAATCTACGCCATCCCTGAGGGCGGCTCCGGCGAACCCCACCTGATTACTCCCCCCGGGGAAGGCCTGGGCCTGCGCCTCCACCCCATCACACGGCTGGTCATTGACCCCGCCAACGCCTTCCGGTACCTGGTGCCGGCCTCCGACGGCATTGTCTCGGTGGAGAACGACGGGCTGGTCTGGACGCTGCTCAATGAAGGCATGCAGGCCGGTTCCTTTGATGCCGTCTTCCAGACCGCCGCCGGCTCCATCCTCGGGGCTGAGGCCCAGACCGCGCTCCTCTATCGCAGTGTGGACACCCAGGGGCACTGGGACCCCACGGATCTGGCCGAGGGTCATGACCTCCATCATGTGGACTCCATTGCCCAGTCCGTGGACGGGCTGTTGGCCGCCACCACCATGGAGGGTGGCCTGGCCCTGTCCCAGGACAGCGGCAACACCTGGAGCTACCGTGATCCGACCATTGACCCGCCCTTCGCCCCCGTGTCCGCCATGGCCCTGGGCCTGCCCCCCGTGGAGACGGCCCCCCACTACCTTTACGCCTTCGTGCAGGGCATTGGCCTGTGGCGACATGAGAACGGCGGCGTGGCCACGGAAGATGTGGCCTGGAAGCTGCTGCCCGTGCCCGTGTCCGAGGCGGGCTCCGTGGTCACCGACCCCCGGGTTGCGGGGGCTGTCTATGTAAGCTCGATGAACCTCGGATCGGGCAACGCCAGGCTTTACCGAAGTGCCGACTTTGGCGACACCTGGGCCCTCAAGCTGGAGGCCGAGGGCCTGGGGTTCAAGGTCTTCGCTGAGCAGGGCGGTCTGTACCGCTATCTGGCGGCCCTGATGGGCAACAAGCCGGCTCTCTACCAAAGCGGCAGCTCGGGGTCCACCTGGTCGACCCTTGGCAAGGCCCCGACCTTCGCCAATGTCAGGCAGGATACCTGCATCCTGCCCCCCAGCGACGCCACCCTGAGCCCCCTGGCCGCCCTCTGGCTGTCCGGCATCTGGCGCTTCGACCCGGATCTGGGCCAGTGGATGCTGATCAAGGGCTCCCCCAGGACCGTCGTCTCCCTGGCCCGGGACAAGACCGACAAGGGCCGCATCTATGCAGCCGACGGGGCCTCCCCCAGGCTGTTGGTCAGCTCCGATGAGGGGGCCTCCTTCCAACTCCTCAAGGACTTCGGCGCGGGCTTCGTGCGGGTCCGCAAGGTGGTCACCATGACGGGCCTGGTGGCCGCCATGCTGGACAGCTCCGACCCCTTCGGCGGCAAGCTCTTCCTGCTTGAAAACGGCCAATGGAAGGAGCGCTCCGTGGGCCTGCCCGGGGACGTGTTGGACCTGGAAGAACGCCCCCTGGAGGATGACAGCACCGAGTTGCTGGCCTCCACGCTGCCCGCCGGCCTTTACCGCAGCGCCGACCTTGGCCAGACCTGGACCGCCGTGGAGACCTTCCCGGTGACCGCCGCCCTGGACCTGACCGTCAGCCCCAGCAATCCCCAGATTGTCGTGGCCGCCGTGACCTGCGGCGCCCTGCCCGAAGGGGCCCTCCCGGGGGACGAGTACCAGACCGCCTGCGGCGTGCTTCGCAGTGACGATGGTGGCGTGACCTGGGCCCAGAAGGTGGCCACCAGTCGGGCCTGTCACGCCCTGGATTCCAGGGTCGCCGGTGACACCACGGAGATGTACGCCGCCTGCGATGGCGCCGGCCTGTTCCGGTCCATCAATGAGGGCGCCACCTGGCAGAACATCACCCTCTCGGTGTCCATGTTCTCCAGCACCTCCCAGACCCTCAGCGATGTGGCTGTGTGGGGCAACCATCTGGCCCTGGGCACCTCGGACACGGGCCCCTATCTGGCCAGCGGTCCGGTGGAGGCGCCCTCCTCCATCACCTGGATCTCCGACGCCAAGGCCCGCATCCGGCCGGCCCTGGAGGACATCGAGATCATCGTGGACCCCTTGGACTCTGCCCGCTTCATCATCAATGCGGTCCCCGGGGGCATCTATGTGTCCGACGACAACGCCTCCCACTGGTCCGACGGCAACGGCAAGATCCCGCCCGATCTCAGTGTGGCCAAGACGGGGCTCCCCGTTCGCATCAACTTCGTCCACTTGACCGGCCAGACCAGGTTCTGGGCGGCGGCGGCCGGTGGGGGCCTTTGGACCAGCGCGGATGGCTTCTTCTGGCACTCGATCAACACCGGCGACCCCCAGATTGACGACGCCGTCCCGGTGCGCCTCCAGGAGGCCCGCAGCAACTGGCTGGGCGAGACCCGCAGGGTGTGGCTGCTCAACGAGAACGGCGTCTTCCTCACTGACAATGGCGGCGATAGCTGGTCCGACAAGAGCGAAGGCCTCCCCGCCGGGCGCCTCATGTCCTTCGCCCGGGCCGTGGAGGAACGGGACTACATCTCCGTGAGCGGCGACCAGATCTATTATCTGGACGCGGGTCAGCCCGCCTGGCTGCGCGCCGAGACCATCAAGGCCTTCGGGGTAGCCTGGCCCCAGTGGGACAACCGCAATCTTGGCTACTGGAGCCATCTCCTGCCTGATCCCAACGGGCTGGGCCGCTTCTGGATGGCCTCCGATCCCACCGGGCTTTGGAACTCCACGGACGCCGGTAACCACTGGGAGAAGGTCAGCGGTGGCCTGCCTCCGGGGCCTGTGTACTGCGTTGCCTTTGATCACCAGAATCCGTTGACCATGTACGCCGGCACTGGCTTTGGTCCCTACACCTCAGCCGACGCCGGCGAGTCCTTCCAGGCCCTCTCCTCTTCCTGGCCAGCCAACGCCGGGGCCCTGCTGGACTTCCACCAAAGCCGCCTGGAGCCCAACCTCATGATCGGCATCACCGTGGCCTCTCCCACCCACGGCACGCCGGCCTCTGGCGGGCCTGAGGAAAGCTACGCAGCCCGGGCCCTCCTGCTGAGCCGGGACCGGGGTCTCAACTGGGAGTCCTGCGGCGCCGGACCTACGGAGACCGCCGGGTTGATGCAGGTCCTGTCGGATCCCTATGTGACGGGTACCTTCTATCTGGTCACCGCCCAGGAAGGCGTGTTCATCAGCGAGGACTACTGCAGCACCTGGGAGTCCTGGAACGCCGGGCTGCCCGGCCCCTACACCGGCGCCGATGGCCTGCTGCGGGGCAAGCCCCTGCGCCTCTCCTTCACGGAAGACCGCTTCTACCTGGGCACCGCCGGCTTTGGCATCTACGAGCGCATCCTGGACAGCCTCTGCAAATAGGCCAGCCCGCTTGCTAGCGCGCGCGGTTCGGACGGACCCACCCCGGCACCCCTACACCCCTACACCCCTACACCCCTACACCCCTACACCCCTACACCCCACCTGCCCTCCGAAGGGAGCGCGGAGGAGGCCCCATCCTGGCGAACGCCAGGCATGGGGTCGTCCGGAGAGCGAGCGACCGGAGGAGGGCCTTGGAGGTGTTGGAGTGTCGGGGTCAGAAGTGTCGGGGTCAGAAGTGTTGGAGTGAGAAGTGTTGGAGTGAGAAGTGTTGGGGGGGGGCTGGGGGGGGCTTGTGATTAGTACAGCAGGATGCGCACATCCAGGGCGATGACGCCCTTGCCGGCTTCGTTCACCACGATGGGGTTGACCTCGATGTCGCTGATCTCCTCCACGGCCTGAATCAGGGCACCCAGGCCCAGGATCACATCCGCCACGCCGTCGATGTCCTTGGGCTTCTCGCCCCGGACGCCTTCCAGCAGCTTGTGGGCGCGGATGCTGGCCACCATGGCCTTGGCTTCCTGGCGGGACACGGGCAGGGACCGGAAGACCACATCCTTGAGGACCTCCACATAGATGCCGCCGAGGCCGAACATCACGGTGGGGCCAAAGGAGGCGTCCCGACGGGCGCCCACGATGGTCTCGGTGGTCAGCTTGACCTGCTCGCACAGTTCCATGCCGTCGATCTTGGCATCGGCCTTGTACTTCTTGCAGGAGCTGAGGATATCGTCATAGGCCTTCACCAGGCCGGCGTCGTCCACGATGTTCAGCTTCACCCCGCCGGCGTCGCTCTTGTGGATGATGTCCTTGGAGGCCACCTTCATCACCAGGGGATAGCCCACTTCCTTGGCCAGCTTGATGGCCTCGTCGTGGCTGCGGGCGATGGCGTTGCGGGGCATGCGGATGCCACACTCGTCCATGACGACTTTGCTCTCCCAGGGCAGCAGGAAGGTGCGCCCGTCGGCCTTGGCCTTGGCGATGGTCTCCTTGATGCGGGGCACATTCAGCTTGCGGGCCTCAATGGTGGGCACGGGCAGGGCCGCATGGCGCGAGTAGGTGTAGAGGGCGCCCATGCAGGACACGGCCTGATACACATCGGGGAAGACGGGGATCTGGTCTTCGCGGATGTTGACGATGGCCTTCTCGATCTTCTCGCCACCGATGATGGAGAACAGCAGGGGCTTGCCGGCCTTCTGATACTTCTCATAGGACTCCTTCATCATGGCCTGAAGGGTCTCGGCGGTGAACACGGCGGTCTCGCAGTAGAGGGCCACCACGGAGTGGATGGCGGGGTTATTGAGGGCCGCGTCCAGGGCCTGGGAGTATTCCTTGTAGCCAGCCTGACCGGTGATGTCGACGGGGTTTTTGGTGCTGCCAAACTCGGGCGTCACGGGGGAGAAGATCTCCTTGAGCTTGTGCTGGTCGTCGTACAGGTTCAGGCCGTACTTCTCGGCCGCATCCGTGGCCATCACGCCCACGCCGCCGCCGTTGGTGACGATGCAGGTGTTCTCGCCCTTGGGGGCGGGGGCAGCGGTGAGGAACTTGCACCACGCGAAGGCCTCGTCCAGGCTTTCGGCGCGCATGACGCCGGCCTGCTTCATCACGGCCTCAAAGACATTGTCGGCCCCGGCCAGCGACCCGGTGTGGGAGGCGGCGGCCATGGCCCCACGGGAGGAGCGGCCGGACTTGATCACGACCACGGGCTTCTTGCGGGTGACGCGCTCCAGGACGGACAGCAGGCGCTGGCCCTTCTGCACGCCCTCAATGTACATGAGGATGACGCGGGTCTCGGGGTCCTGCTCCAGGTACTCCAGCAGGTCCGCCTCGTCCAGGTCCGCCTTGTTGCCGATGGAGACCACGCAGGACAGGCCCACGCACTCCACGGTGGTCTTGCCCATCATGGCGATGCCCAGGGCGCCGGACTGGGTGATGATGGCCACGCCGCCCTTGCGCAGGTTGTTGGGGCCGAAGGCCGCGTTCAGGCTGATCTTGGAGGAGGAGTAGCCGAAGATGTTGGGGCCCAGCACGCGCATGCCGTGCTCCAGGGCGTAGGCGATGATCTGCTTTTCTTCGTCCTTGTTGCCGATCTCGGAGAAGCCCGAGGTGATGATGGGCAGGAACTTCACGCCCTTTTCGGCGCATTCCTTGACTGCGTCAAAGACGAAGTTGGAGGGCACCGTGATGACGGCCACATCGACCTCGCCGGGGATGTCCTTCAGGCTCTTGTAGATCTGGTGGCCGAGGACCTCGCCGCCCTTGGGGTTCACGGGGTACAGCTTGCCGGTGTAGCCATCGTTGACGATGTTCCGGACGATGCTGTAGCCAATCTTGCCAGGCGTGGCAGACGCGCCGATGACGGCCAATGAACGGGCTTCGAAGAGATCCTTCACATTGGGCAGTT
The DNA here is from genome assembly GCA_964565265.1 of uncultured Myxococcales bacterium. Classification (GTDB taxonomy): domain Bacteria; phylum Myxococcota_A; class UBA9042; order CAIXZC01; family CAIXZC01; genus CAIXZC01. The sequence goes on along the minus strand of CAZMEC010000017.1, from coordinate 3,903 downwards.
CACGCATGTTCCCATCTCCATGACAAAAGGTTGCCAAACCACAGTGGCCTCCAGGCCACCGAAAATACCCAAGAATCAGCCTGCGAGGCGGGGCAGCGGCCCCTTGAGGGGGACCTTGCCGCGCAGCGTCATTGGGCGGAATATCCAGCGATTCCAGGCAAAAGTCAACCAGCAGCCAGGGCTCGCACTCAAATATTTTCGGGGCTTGCGAGGGGGCGTGGGGGGAGGCCCGGAGGGGGGCGCGCCTAGACCTTGGCCAGGGCCTGGTCGAGATCGGCCAGCAGATCCTCCAGATCCTCAATGCCCACGGAGATCCGCACCAGGCTGTCGTGGATCCCCAGGGCCTGCCGCACCTCGGGGGGGACGGAGGCGTGGGTCATGATGGCGGGGTGCTCAATGAGGGACTCCACGCCCCCCAGGCTCTCCGCCAGGGTGAACCAGCGGACGGCCTCCAGGAAGCGGCGGGCCCCCTCCAGATCGGAGTCCAGATAGATGGTGATCATGCCGCTCATGCCGCTCATCTGCTTCCTGGCCAGTTCGTGCTGAGGATGGGACAGCAGCCAGGGGTAGATGACCTTGGCGACCTTGGGGTGCTTCTCCAGATACTGGGCGATGGCCAGGGCGTTCTCGAAGTGGCGATCCATGCGGACGCCCAGGGTCTTGAGGCCCCGCATGGTCAGCCAGGAGTCCCAGGGGCCGGGCACGCCGCCCACGGCATTCTGGAAGAACTTGAGGCGCTCCCAGAGGGCGTCGTCCTTGACCACCAGGATGCCCCCCACCACATCGCTGTGCCCGCCCAGATACTTGGTGGTGCTGTGCATGACGATGTCGGCGCCGAAGTCCAGGGGGTTCTGGAAGTAGGACGAGGCGAAGGTGTTGTCCACCACCAGCAGGGCCCCCACCGAGTGGGCCACCCGGGCGGCCTCCGTCAGGTCGGTGAGCTTGAGCATGGGGTTGGTGGGGGTCTCAATCCAGACCACCTTGGTCTTGGGGGACACGGCCTGGGCCAGGAGGCCGGGCTTGGAGGTGTCCACCCATTTGAACTCCAGGCCGTGCTTGCGGTAGACGCGCTCAAAGAGCCGGAAGGTGCCGCCGTACACATCGTCCGTGCTGACCACCTCGTCCCCCGTGGACAACAGGTGCATGACGGCATCCTCAGCGGCCAGCCCGGAGGCGAAGGCCAGCCCGTGGGTGCCATTCTCCAGGGCCGCCACGCAGGCCTCCAGGGCCTCCCGGGTGGGGTTCTGGCTGCGGCTGTACTCGTAGCCCTTGTGCTTGCCCGGGCTCTCCTGGGCGTAGGTCGAGGTCTGATACACGGGCACCGCCACGGCGCCCGTCCGGGGGTCCGGCTCCTGCCCCGCGTGGATGGCCTTGGTGTTGAACTTCATTTGGTCCTCCGGGCCTTTTCGGCAGCCAGGTCTTCGTCGGTCATGAAGCCGTGCAGCTTCATCCAATCATCATTGAACATCTTGGAAAGATAGCGGTTGCCCGAATCCGGCAGCACCGTGACCACGGTCTTCCCCGGACCCATCTGGGCGGCCACCTTCACAGCCCCGGCCACCGCCGCGCCACTGGAACCGCCCGCATAGATGCCCTCCTCCCGGGCCAGGCGGCGGCCCATGAGGAAGCACTCCTTGTCGTTGACCTGCACCATGTCGTCGATGACGGACAGGTCCAGGGCCCCGCAGACCATGTCCTCGCCGATGCCCTCGACCTTGTAGACATGGGGTTCGGTCATCTGGCCATGCTTGAAGAGGTCGTAGTAGATGGAGCCGATGGGATCCACGCCCACGATGCGGACCTTGGGGTTGCGCTCCTTGAAGTAGCGGCCGATGCCGCTGATGGAGCCACCCGTGCCCACGCCGATGACCACCGCGTCCACCTTGCCCTCCAGGTCTTCCCACAGCTCGGGGCCGGTGCTGGTGTAGTGGGCCTCGATGTTGTCCGGGTTGTGGTACTGGTTCACATAGAAGGAGCCCTTGTTCTCCCGGGCCAGGCGCTTGGCCGTCTCGTAGTAGCTGTCGGGGGAGTCCGCGGGCACCGCCGTGGGGGTCACCACGACCTCGGCGCCGAAGGCCCGCAGCATGTCGATCTTCTCCTGGCTCATCTTGTCCGGCATGGTGAGGATGAGCTTGAGGCCCCGCACCGCAGCGATGAGGGCCAGGCCCATGCCGGTGTTGCCCGAGGTGTTCTCGACGATGAGGCCGCCGGGGGCCAGTTCGCCCCGCTCCATGGCCTTGCGGACGATGTGCTGGGCCATCCGGTCCTTGATGCTGCCGCCGGGGTTCAGGAACTCGCACTTGGCGAAGAGGTTGGCGCCTCCCACGGGTCCGACCCTGTTCAAGCGCACGGTGGCGGTGCGGCCAATGGCCTCGAGAATGGTGTTGAAGGTCCTCATGCTGTACTCCACGAGTTTTTTTGGTTCCGGGGCTCTGGGGACAGAACCCTAGAGGGCGGCTTGGCCTTTGTCAACGACCCAGTAGTGCAGAAAACTATGGAAGAATCAGTTGGCGGAGGGGCTGCGGGGGGCCACGGTGCCGGGGATGTCCTCATCCTCCGGGTCGGCGTCCCCCATCTGGTTCACATAGCCGGCCCAGAGCTTGATGAAGCGCAGGGTCATGGCCTCGTGGCTGTTCAGCTTCTCCTTGGTGGCGAGGGCCAACAGCTTGGTATTGATGTCGTTGAGCTGGGCCAGGGCCTCGGCGTTCATCTTGCCCAGGGGCTCGTTGAAGTCCTCGTTGAAGTTCATCTGGCCCATGGCCTCCTGGAGGTCATCGTCGAAGGCCTTGACGATCTCTTCTTCGATGGCGCCCTGTTCGGGCTGACTGAGCAGCTTCTTGAGGCGCGAGCCATCGCTCTTGAGGACGGTCACGAAGCGTTCATTGAGCGCCACCATGGTCTCGTCGCTGATCTTGGCGATCATCTCGTGGAGCTTCTTCTCGCCTTCGGTCATCAGGACCTTGACCAGGTTCTCCAGGCCTTCCTTGGTTACGAAGTCGATGATGGTGCTCTTCTGGGAGAGGATCTCCTTGCGGGCCAGGTCCAGCAACTGGGGGGCCTCGGCGCGCACGGTGGTCACGATGACCGTCCGCATGCCCTCGGGGCTCCCGTAACCAGTGATGATCTTGTAGAACCAGAACATGTAGCCAAACACGATGATGGTGACCACCACCCCCAGGATGAGCCGAAGGCGGAGGCTTTTGGTTTCCTTGCGGATCTTCTCGTCAAGGAACGCCTTGGCGGTGGTGAGTTCTTCTTGAAGCTTGAGTTCGTTTTCCATGGTTTCCCCCCTTCTCACTGGTTCTCGGTGGAGGGCACCGGCTCAGGGGCCGGGGCCGTTTCCGGCGCAGCCTCAGCAGGTGCAGCTTCCGCTTCCGGCGCGGCCTCAGCGGGCGCGGCCTCAGCTTCCGGCGCGGCCTCAGCAGGCGCGGCTTCAGCTTCCGGCGCAGCCTCAGCGGCGGCTTCAGCAGCGGTCACGGGGGCCGGCGGCGCGGAGGGATCGTACTCGTAGGCGGCGTTCAGCAACTCCATGAAGAGCTCCAGCATCTCGCCCTCGGCTACCACTGGCTTGTTGGGGTCAATCTCCCCGGGTTGGGGCCGATAGTGCTTCACCACGGTCTCGTTGATCCGGGCCATGACCAGGAAGTAGTCCTCCAGCATGTTGGTCATGTACTTGACGGTCCAGAACTCGAAGGCCTTGTTCAGCTTGGTGGCGGTGGCCTCCAGCTTGGCGGGATCGTTCTTCATTTCCGGATAGAGCTCGGCCAAGAGGGCCATGTGTTCGGCCTTCCGGGCCAGAATGGCGGCCTTGGCCTGGGACTCCACGAAGGGCATGCTCTCGCGACTGATGCGGTCTATCTCCATGGCCAGGGTCTCGGCGGCCCGCTCGCTGGAGGCGGCCAG
>CAZMEC010000016.1:0-26752 GCA_964565265.1 uncultured Myxococcales bacterium | reverse complement strand
ACGGCCACGCCATCCTGATCGAAAACGATCGCATCGCCAAGATCGCCCCCCTGGCCCAGTTCACCGGCACCTATGACCGCGTGATCAACGCCAAGGGCAAGCTGGTCCTGCCCGGCTTCGTCAACGCCCACATGCACTTCTACAGCACCTTCGCCCGGGGTCTGGGCAAGGCCGCCCCGTCGGGCTGCTTCCAGGAGGTCCTGGAGAACCTGTGGTGGCGCCTGGACAAGAAGCTCACCCTCGAGGACAGCTACTACAGTGCCCTCATCCCCATGCTGGACGGCATCCGCCACGGCACCACCACCTTCATTGATCACCACGCCAGCCCCTTCGCGGTGCGCGGCTCCCTGCCTGCCATCGCCAAGGCCGTCAAACAGGTGGGCCTGCGCGCCTCCCTGTGCTACGAGCTCTCCGACCGGGACGGCGACAAGATCGCCCAGGAGGGCATCGAGGAGAACGCCGAGTTCATCAAGGCCACCCAGAAGGCCGCCGACCACCAACTCCACGGCATGTTCGGCATGCACGCCTCCTTCACCATCAGCGACAAGACCATGGCCCAGGCCGCCAAGGTGGGCAACGATCTGGGCGCTGGCTTCCATGTGCACACCGCCGAGGCCCAGTCCGATCAGGACTACAATGTGAAGCACTTTGGCCTGCGGGTCGTCGAGCGCTTCCAGAAGTTTGGCATCCTGGGCTCCAAGACCATCCTGCCCCACTGCGTGCACATCACCGAGGCCGAGATGGATCTCATCAAGGCCAGCGACTCCATGGTGGTGCACAACCCCCAGTCCAACATGAACAACGCCGTGGGCATCATGGATCTCAAGAAGCTGTCCGAGAAGGGCATCCTCGTGGGCCTGGGCACGGACGCCATGACCGTCAACATGAAGGAAGAACTGCGCGTGGCCATGTGGCTGCACCACCTGGGCTACCAGAACCCCTCCTGCTGCTTCATGGAGGTGGTCAACACCCTGCTGTTCAACAACGCCAAGATCGCCGAGCGCCTCTGGCCCGGCCTGGGCCTGGGCACCCTCACCGAGGGCGGCATGGCGGACATCATCCTCACCGACTATCACACCCCCACCCCCCTGGACGAAGGGACCATCCTGGGCCACATGGTCTTCGGAGTGCCCGCCGCCCCGGTGGATACCACCATCGCCTCCGGCCGCATCCTCATGGAGGGCAAGAAGCTTCTGGTGGATGTGGACGAGGAGGAGATCGGCGCCAAGGCTTTGGAGCTCTCCACTGCACTCTGGGCCCGATTCTGATTTCGCTTGACAGCAACGCCCGTCGCGAACACAATGCGCGGGCGTTGAGAATCGCGTCTGCGGCCCCAAGGACTTGCAGACATTGGAATAATTGGGAACCTTCAGCAGGACTAGGTGACGAATGGGACGCTATGATGGACCGCGTGTTAGGAAGATGAGAGCCCTCGGGATCAATCTGCCCGGCCTCTCCCGCAAAAGCATTGAACGCCGCCCCACCCCTCCGGGACAGCATGGCGCCTCTCGCCGCGGCAAGGTCTCTGATCACAAACGCCAGCTCATGGAGAAGCAGAAGCTTCGCTTCAACTACGGGATCACCGAGAAGCACTTCCGCATCCTCTTCACTGAGGCCCGCAGAAGCCCCATGGCCACCGGTGACAAGCTCCTCGAGTTGCTCGAGCGCCGGCTGGACAATGTGGTCTTCCGTGGGGGCTTCGCACCCACCATTCCCGCTGCCCGTCAGCTCATCTCCCACGCTCACATGATGGTGAACGGTCGCCGCGTGGACATCGCGTCCTACCGCGTCCGCCCCGGTGATGTGATCAAGGTCCGCGAGCGCAGCGCCGCAGTGGTCTGCATTGAGACCTCCCTGGCCTCCCCCGCTCTGGATCGGCCCTCCTGGTTGGAATACGACAAGGACGCCAAGGCCATCCGCGTGACCGACATGCCCACCGGGCAGTCCGTCCCCTTCGAGGTGGATGTCATGCAGGTGGTCGAGTTCTTCTCCAAGAGAATCTAGTCCCCCAAAGGGACCAACGAAAAAGGCCGCGCCCTCCGGGGTGCGGTTTTTTTTGCCCAAAGCCCGTCGCCAGCCTCCGTCCCCAGGCTTCTTGTCTGGAAGACAAAGCCTCCGTCCCCAGCCTCCGTCCCCAGGCTTCTTGACTGGAAGACACTGCTCCGTCCCCAGGATTCTGGGGGACGGTTTCAGGCTTGGGGCTTGGGCTTGTGGTGGTTAGAGGCAGCCGTACTTCTGGATTGCGTCCAGTTCGATCTCAAAGAGCAGATCCTCCCGGCACACCTCGTTGACGGTGTACACCGCGGGGAGGGGCTGAATCCCCGCCCGATCGCAGTAGTCCCGGAAGAGGGGATAGGTAGAGGCGTCCTTGAAGTACACGATGGCGCGACTGGTGTCGTTGAAGCTCATGGAGCGGGAGTGCAGGATGGCCTTGACGATCTCCATGGTGAGGGAGACCTGGGAGGCTGCATCGTCCTTGTAGAGGGTGTGCCCGAAGGCCGAGATGGAGGCCGTGCCGCTGATCATCACCTGCCGGTAATCCGGCGCACAGATCTCCACTGCCCGGCTGAAGGTGCTGCCGTAGTCCGAGGCGGGCTTTTGCAAAGGCGAGTCCAGCATCTGGATCCGCAGGGCGCCCTTGCCCTTCACGGCCGTGGCCCCGCCCACCAGAGCGGTCCCCGTGCTATTGGCCGCCCCGATGCCCGTGGAGGCAGGGACGAACCCGGAGTTCAGCATGCCATGCCCCTGATAGTTGCTGGTCCTGGCCCGGTTGAAGTCCCCGTACCAGGCGCAGATCCGGTCGTTGAAGAACCAGGTTCGCACCAGTTCGGTCATCTCCATCCCGGCCATCCCGAGGGCCCGGCGAAGCTTGTCCAGCACCTGACTGGTCTGGGTCGCCCCATCCAGGGTGCCCAGGTCCGGCGTGACCCCGGCAACAAAACAATGCCTGGCGAAGGGGGCCTCGTAGCTGCGCCCCACGGTCATCCCATCCAACACCAGGTCCGTCACCGGGACATCACAGACCGCATGGATCTGGAACCCGGCCACAGCCTCCGGACCGCAGCCCCCACCTTCCATGAAGGCCTTGGGCCAGCCGGCGCCGCCCTCCTCGGCCCCAATGGCAGCCTGGGCCTCGGGCCACAGGTCCTTGGGCGCAAACACCGAACACATGACCACAGAGGCGTTTTGTTGTTTCAGGAAGATGCCGGCCTTCACCACCAGCGTGCCAAAGGAGTCCCTCGAACCTTGGACCGCGCTCAGGTAGATTTGCCTGATTCCGGACCGAAACAGCACCACCGCGTCAAAGCCAGGACCAGCCTCCCGCTGCACGAAGGAGTTGTTCATTTCTGCTCCACTTGGCGGTCGTCACCGCCCGCTGGGGGCGCCTCCGGGACTTGCGCCTCTTTGGGCTGCCAGGGCTTCCCTTGTTGGAAGCTTTTAATACGCTCCTCCACCAGCGATGCAAACTTTTCCATTTTCCTCAAGGTGGCAAGCCGCAATGCGCGCTGCTCCCACTCCACCGCCGCAGGGTAATCGCCCGTCTCCGCGTACATGGAGGCCATCACATCCGGGAGGGAGGGATCGAAGGCGTCGTAGCGCATGGCCAGCTTCAGGTAGCGGCGGGCCTCGTCCCTGGAACCCAGGTAGAACTTGGCCATGGCCAGATTGGTCAGGGTGACGGTGTTCCTGGGCTCCAGGCGGGCGGCCGCCAGCAGGTGCTTGTCCGCGAGCTTGAGGTTCCCCCGATCCAGCAGCAGGTTGCCAAGGTTCAGGTGGGCCTTGGCCATTTTGGGATCAAGCTCCACGGCCTTGAGCCAGTAGCCAATGGAGGCGTCCGGGACGCCCTGACGAAGCTTCACCACCCCCGCCCCCAGGTAGGCCTCGGCCATGGTGGGATCGGCCGCCCGCACCTGTTCAAACACCCCGTAGGCCTCGTCCAGACGGTCCGAGTCCAGCAGGAAGTTGGCGTGGTTGAGGGCCAGGATCAGATCCTCCGGGGCAGCCTCTTTGGCCGCCTTCCAGTGCTCGTCGGCCTCCTTGCCCTTGCCTAGTCCGATCATGGCCAGGGCCGCCTTCATGTGGGCGTCTGCATCCCCGGGCTCCGTCTCCAATCTCTTCTCGGCGGCGGCCAGGGCGGCTGCATAGTCGCCCTGCTGGAGCAACAAGCCACTGATGGCGTTGCCGGTCGAAACCAGGGCACTGACATCCAGCTTCTGGGGGGCCTGGGGGGCCCCGTGGAGGAACTCCGGCAGCCCCGCCGAGAACCCCGACTTGGAGAAGTTCTCCAGCAGCACCGCCGGGTGGTCCTCGCCCGACTCTTCGATCCGTGTCAGGTAGAGCTTGAAGGGCTGGCCCGCAGGCCCCGCCGAGAACACCAGCCAGCGCCCGTCCGCTGAGAAGCTGTGCCAGGTGTTCATGCCGGCCACATTGCAGTTCATCCGGCGGGCCTCTCCGCCCTCCGCGGGGACGATGTAGAGTTCGGGGTCGGCGGGGCCATTCTTGCCCAGGGCCGCCTTGCTGAACACCACCCATTTCCCATCCGGCGACCAGCGCGGGTAGAAGTTCCGAGCGCCATTGGCGGAGGCGCCCTTGAGGGGCACGGCCTCTCCGCCTTGGCCACCGTTGAAGGGCAGCCTGTAGATGTCAAAGGCGGCCTTGGTGGCCGCTCCCGAAAACAGCTTGGCCTCTTCCACCGAAAGAAACAGGCCGGCGCCCGACCCAAGGCCTATCCTGGGGGCTCGGACAAACACCAGGGCCTTCCCATCCGGGCTCCAGGAGGGATTGGCCTGGACCAAGCTGGGCTCGGAGGCCCCGGGCAGCACCGCCATTTGGCCTGATTGCAAGTCCCGGTAGGCTAGTTGGCCCCGCACCGGCAGGAATACCGCGCCCCAGGGGCTCTGCTCCGCAGAGGGCACCAACAGCAGCCTGTCCTGGACCGTCCCAAGCAGGTAGCGGCCGTCCGGGGATAGCACCGAGAAGGTGCCGAAGTTGTCCAGGGCCTCGCCATCGTCCACCTTGGGCCCTTCCCAGCTCTTGAGCTGGGAGTTCTCCAGGTTCATCTGCTGGGCCACGGGGGCCACCACCACGCCCCCGGCCCCGGGACCCACGCCCAGGGACATCAGGGCCCCGTCCGCCGAAAAGCTGTGACAGACCACGCAGCCAGGGAGGCCCCGGATCAGCACCTTCCCCGAGTCCTCAGCGGCCAGGGGTCCGATTCGCCAGTTCACGCCCAGGGCGTCCTCCCCAGTGGCCTCAAAGGCGGTCGTCTGCTCCTGGAAGAAGAGCAACTCGCCGGGGGGCAGGGCGGCAAAGGCCAGGTCCAGGCTGCCCGTGGAGACCACCGCCCCGGAGGCATCCAGGCCCTCAATCGTCAACTGCACCTGGGGATTCACGCCCAGGCCCTTCCACCATTTGGTCTCGGGCCGCCACACCTTGGCGTTGGCCACTAAGGCGTCAAGCCCGGGGGCGCTGATTCGCCAGGACACGGCCGCAGCGTTCCCGTCCGTCCACCGAAGGGCGGGGGAGGGGAGTTCCTGGGGCAGGACGGTGCCTGCCTGGGGATAGAGGACCTTGATGGTGGCCTGGGGAGCCTGGCCCAGGGCCGGACCCGACAGCAGCGCCACCACAAGAAAAAGCCCAAGGCCGTTCGTCAGAATCAGGGATCTGTGTGCGTTCATCCGTACCACCGCCAGAAAAGGTCAACCATGTCCGGGAAATTACACCATCACGACCCGATCCAGAAGCGCTTTTTGCCCCCCCTGGCCCCCCAGACCTTTGCACCAGATCAAGGGCCGGTTCTATCGAAAATATTGCTCAATTCGTTGACTGGGACCCGGCAGACCATACCATTAGGAGCTGTCACGAACCCCGGGTGGGCCATGAAGTCTAGAATACCCGTCCTGCTGTTGTCTTTGCTGGTGGCCTGTGGGCCCGGATCGGATCCTCGGGACACTGCCTCCGCTGCCGATCTCCAGGAGCCGGACCTGTACCGGGACACGGCCCCGCTGGACCTCTGGGAGGACACCCCGCCCCTGGACCTGGCCGCCGATGACATCGCCCCCCTGGACCAGTTGCCGGACCTGCCCACGGTCTGCCAGGCAGGGGACCCCTGTGACGACCAGGACCCCTGCACCTTCGACCAGTGCCAGGACGCGCTTTGCACCCACCAGCCCATGCCCGCGGGCTTCTGCTGCGACACCAAGGACGACTGCGACGACGGCATTGCCTGCACCCAGGATTCCTGCTCCAAGAACCGCTGCCTCCATGTCCGCGAGGACTCCACCTGCTGCGCCCTGGACAGCGACTGCAACGACTATCAGCCCTGCACCCAGGACTTGTGCGTGGCCAACCTCTGCGCCCATGTCTTCAGCTTTGCCGACTCCTGCCACTGCAACGGCAACCTGGACTGCGACGACGGCCTGGCCTGTACCCGCCAGGAGTGCGCCGAAGGGGCCTGCCTCTACAGCCTGGCCTCCGCCCCCGGACCCCAGTGCTGCACCACCGACGGCGACTGTGACGATGAAGACCCGGCCACCCAGGACCAATGTCTGGCCTTCACCTGTCAGCACCACCTGCCAGCCCCCTGCCTCGCGGATCTGCACTGCGACGATGGCAACCCCTGCACCCTGGACACCTGTGAAGAGAGCCTCTGCCTCCACCAGCCCCTCCCCGCGCCACAGTGCTGCGTGGTGGACGGCCAGTGCCTGGACCTCTCCGACCTGACCTGGGACTCCTGCGTGGGCAACCGCTGCCTCAACTCCCCCAAGGCCCTGCCCTTGAGCTGCAAGGATGACTCCAAGTGTCCGGCAGACAGCCCCTGCGCCGACCACTCCTGCGTTTCAGGCTTCTGCAGCGTGCGCCTCTTGGAAGGGGAAACCTGCTGCTCCGCCCACGCCCAATGCCAGTCCGCCGACCCCTGCCTGGACCCTGTCTGCCAGGACTTCACCTGCACCACGCTGCCCCACGAAGGCCCCGCCCCGGTGCAGACCTGGGACTTTGACGACGGCACCATGCAGGGCTTCACCGCCACAGTGGGCGACGACAAGGCCTCCTGGCAGCCCTCCCAGTGGTACACCCTGTCGCCCGCCTGGTCCCTCCACATGGGCAACCCCCAGGACAAGCAAAAGATGCTGGGTGGCAGCACCCTCAAGGCCGTGGTGGTCAGCCCCTCCTTCACCGCCCCGGAGGGGGCCACCGTGTCCCTGTGGCTGTTCGTGGACCTGGAGCCCATCAGCTCCCGGGATCTCTTCGTCGCCGAGCTGAACTGCGGCTCCGGCTATCGCAAGCTCTTCAACAAAGACAGCCTGGGGGGCAGCACCGCCGGCCAGTGGGTCCAGCGCTCCTCGGACCTGGCCCCCCACGAGTACGGCCGCCCCTGCACCCTGCGCTATTCCTTCGACTCTGTGGACTCCACCAACAACAACTACAAGGGCGTCTTCCTTGATGACATTTCCGTCAATCGAGCCTGCGCCCCGGTCAATGAATGAGGTCTGACATGCGCCTTGCTTCCCTTGGCTGCCTCCTGCTGACCCTGACCCTCGCCCTCCCCGCGGCCGCCGCCGAGGCCGCTGCCCCCGCGGCCCCCCCCGAGACCACCGCCAAGGCCCTCGTCCAGGATGTGCGGGTGGAGGCCACGGCCTTCCTGCGCTACGGCGCCTCCGTCACCGGCAAGGGCACGGACCTGGCCCCCTACAAGTACACCAACAGCTTCGAGCTGTGGCGCCTCTACCTGGGGCTTCGAGGCCGCCTCTCCCCCATGGTCTCCTTTCGCTTCACCGTGGACGCCGGGCCCGAGGGCAAGACCAAAACGACGCAGCCCATCACTGACACTGTCACTGACAGCCACATCCACGAGGAAGCCAACTCCCCCCGGGCGGGTCTCTATGTGAAGTACGCCTGGCTGGACTTCCAGCTTCGGAAAGACCTGCTGCTGCGGGCAGGCATCATCAACAACCCTTTCAGCGACGCCATCGACGGCCTGGGCGCCGTGCGCTATGTGGTGCGAAATATTGGCGACGAGTTCGGCTACTACCCCAGCGCTGACACCGGCCTGCGGGCCGAATGGATCCCCCGCAACCTGCCCGTGGACCTGGGCCTGGGCGTGGTGAACGGCACGGGCTTCAAGCAGGTGGTGGACAACGACAACCGCAAGAACCTCTGGGCCACCGTGAGGGTCCGGCCCATGTTCCAGACCAAGGCCCCCGGCGAGGGCCTGGAGCTGTGGCTCTACGCCAACTATTTCCGGGCCAACGACGCCGACAGCAACCCCGGGGACCTGCCCAGCTACAGCACCCTGCTGAGCTACAAAACCCCCACCTGGGCCCTGGGCTACCAGTTCCTGGTGCAGGATCTGGGCAGGCGGGTCAGCGACACCTCCCTCTGGGACAGCCTCACGGGCTCTGACAAACCCTTCGAAGGGGATCGCATCCATGTGCTCTTTGGCACCTGGAACGCCGCCCGCTATGCCAAGCTCTTTGGCCGCGTGGCCACCGTCCAGCGCCCCTACAGGGACCGCGTCGCCAACGCCACCTTCACCGACGGCCTAGCCAACGCCGACATGGTCCTGGGCTACGCCGTCCCCTGGTCCAAGAACCTGGAGACCGCCATCTCGTACCGCCTCTACACCGCCCACGAGAGGGTCAAGGAGACCCGCTTCCTGTACCTCTCTGTCCTGGCCTCGTTCTAAAGGAGCTCCGCCGCATGCCGGAAGTGAAAAAGAACCTCTCGGAAGCCCTGACCCTGCTGGAGTCCCTGCCCGATCTCCTGGTGTTGTTCGACTCCCGGGGGACCTGCATTGACCATCACGGCCCCTCCGGGGATGCCTACCCCATGACGCCCCGCCACGGGCGCCCTCTGCTGGAATCCTTCCCCCCCGAGATCGCCGCCGCCATCTCCCCGGCAGTGGCCGACTGCATCAGCGAGCGCCGGGCCACCGAGGTGGACCTGTCGGTGAACGGCAAGAGCGGCGAACAGTGGTTCGAGTTCCGCGCCCTGCCCTGTGGGGACAACCTCTTCATGGCGCTGCTGCGCAACATCACGGACCGCCGCAGAGAGCGCGACGCCCTCTACGAAGGCGCCTATCACGATCCCCTCACGCGCCTGCCCAACCGGGCCCAGTTCATGTCCCGCCTGCGGCGCATCCTGGAGCGCAGCCAGGTCCACGGGGCCTTCACCATCGCCCTGCTCATGCTGGACATGGACCGCTTCAAGGCCGTCAATGACAGCCTGGGCCATCTGGTGGGGGACCAGCTGCTAATTGAGTTCGGGGCCCGCCTGCGCCGCGCCGTGCGGCCCCAGGATCTGGTGGCCAGGCTTGGGGGCGACGAGTTCGTGGTCCTGCTGGACAACATCCAGTCCCCTGCCCAGGCGGTGGCCGTGTCCAACCGCATTCACGGGGCCCTGAAGCAGCCCTTCCTGCTGGCCGGCAAGGAGTTGCACTGCACCACCAGCATCGGGCTGGCCGTGGCTGCCGGGGGCTACCGCAGCGCCGACGACATGCTGCGGGACGCGGACATGGCCATGTACCAGGCTAAAAGCAGGGGCCGCGGGGAGAGCGCCATCTTCGAGCAGTCCATGCACCAGCGCAATGTGGAGCAACTCTCCTTGGAGAACGAGCTGCGCCGCGCCGTGGCGGAGGATCAGTTCGTCCTGGACTACCAGACGGTGCACTCCCTTGGGGACGGAGGCGTCCTGGCCCTGGAGGCCCTGGTGCGCTGGCGCCATCCCCGGCGGGGCCTCCTGCTGCCCGGGGAGTTCATCGGTTTGGCCGAAGACACCGGCGAGATCACCGGGCTGGGCCACTGGATTCTGGCCCGGGCCCTGCGCACGGCGGCCTTCCTTTCCAAGACCACGGGCCGCAACCTCGCCGTCTCCGTGAACCTCGCTGGGCGCCAGCTCTCCGAGCCCGGCTTTGCAGAGAAGGTCCTGGGCCTGCTGGACGAGGCAGGGGTCCCGCCCTCCGGGCTGCTGCTGGAGATCACCGAGCGGGCCGTGAACCTCGACCCCAAGGCCCACACCAAGGTCCTGCAGCGGCTTCACGAGGCGGGCCTGCGGGTGGTGCTGGACAACTTCGGCTCGGGCCAGTCCTCCCTGAGCTATGTGCTGAATCTGCCCCTGCATTACATCAAGGTGGACCGCAGCTTCGTCAATCGCCTGTCCGAGGGGCGGGCCACCCGGGTGGTGGTGGATTCGGTGATTCGCCTGGCCCACGAGCTTGGCATCAAGGTCATCGCCGAGGGCGTCGAGCGGGCCACGGACAAGGCGGTCCTCAAGGACTTGGGCTGCGACCTGGCCCAGGGCTACGCTTACAACCGCCCCGCCCCGGAGTCCGACATCCTGGGTTTCCTCAGGGCGTGACCTTGCGAGGATCGGTGCGGCCCGCCCTCGAGAGGCACTCGGCCACTGCGGCCATCAGATCCATGGTGTTGTAGGGTTTGGGCAGGCCAACCAGTCTGCCATCCATGGCGAAGCTCTCGGTCTCGGTGCCGTAGCCCGAGGAGATTATGGTGGGCAGCTCGGGGTCGATCTTTCGCAGATTCTCCAGGGTCTCTACGCCGCCCATCCTGGGCATGGTCAGGTCCAGCAGCACCAGGGACACCTGCCCCCCCAGCCCCCGAAACACCTCGATGGCCTCCACCCCGTCCCGGGCCACGACCACCTTGAAGCCGAAGTACTCGAGGATCTCGGTGGCGGCCCGGCGCACCCCGTCCTCGTCATCCACCACCAGGACCAGGCGCCCGGCGCCACTCACGGCCTCCAGGGCCCGAGGCTTCTCGCCGCTGGGCTCGCGGAGCATGGCGGAGGCCGGGAAGTAGACCCGCATCCGGGTGCCCCCGAGGGGTTTGGACTCAAGCTCCAGGCCACCCCGGGCCGCCGTCAGCACCCCACGCACCGCCGCCAGCCCCAGCCCCCGGCCCGCAAACTTGGTGGTGTAGAAGGGCTCGAAGATCCGCGACATCTGGTCCTCGCTCATGCCGCAGCCGTCGTCCTGGACCTCCACGAAGACATAGTCCCCCCCGAGGGCCCCCGGGGAGAAGCGCAGGGCCTCCACCCTGGCTGAGTTCAGGTACACCTGGCCCGTGCGGAGGTGGATCTCGCCCTCCTTGTTGCCCAGGGCGTCGGAGGCGTTGGTCAGCAGGTTCATGACCACCTGGCGAAGCTGGGAGGGGTCCGCCTCCACCGCCGCCTGCTCCTGCTCGTGGACGGTGCTCAGCCGGGCCTTCTTGGAGATCACCGACTGCATGAGTTCGGACATCTCGTCCACCAACTCGGGCAGCCGCACCACGGACCTGGCGCTGGCGCCCCTCCCCGCGTAGGCCAACATCTGGTTCGTGAGATCCGCGGCCCGGCGGGCGGCGGTCTCCAGCTGACCCAGGCGCCGGGACCACTCCGCATCCCCCTTGAGGCCCAGCCGCAGGAGGTCCACATTGGCCAGGATGCTCACCAGCAAATTATTGAAATCATGGGCAATTCCGCCCGCCATGACGCCCAGGCTCTCCAGCTTCTGGGTCTCGTTCATGCGCAGCTCCAGGAGGCTTCGCTGGCGCTCCGCCTCGACCCGCTCGGAGACATCCACGATGAGCCCCTCCAGGTAGCCCCGGCCGTCCGGCGAGCGCAGCAAGGCGCCCTGCTCCCAGACCCACTTCTCCCGGCCCGCCACATCCCTGATCCGGTAGTTGACAGTGAAGGCGCGGCCCTGGGCGATGGCCTCGTTGACGGCCGCCGACACCTTGGGGCGATCCTCTGGAAGCACCAGGTCTTGGAAGGCCAGCACGCGGTTGTCCACCAGATCCTCAGGCTGCCAGCCGGTGAGATGGAGGCAGCCCCGGGACAGGAAGCGCATGGTCCAGCGCTCGTCGTTCTCGCAGCGGTAGGCCATGCCCGGCAGGTTGGCCAGGAGGGACTCCATCTGGGCCTGGCGCTCCAGCATCACGGCCTCGGCGGAGCGGATGGCGCTGATGTCATGGAACACCAGAGACACCGAACCCAGCCCCAGGCTGAAGGCGGTGACCGAGTACCAGGCCCGGGGGTCGGGGATGTGATGCTCAAGCTGGAAGGGGCGGGGGGACTCCTCAGCCCTCAGCAGCACCCCCAGCCAGGGGAAGCCCCCGGGGATGCCCTCCGCCTGCCAGCGCTGGGGATCCATCTCGCCACCGGCGGGCCCCCTGGGGCCAAGCAACTCGGCGAAGGCCCGGTTGTGGTCGGCCAGGCGAAAGCTGCTGAGGGACTGCCCCTGGGGGTCCAGGCGGGAGAAATGGGCGAAGGCGCTGCCCATCATCTCAAAGACCCGGCCGTACTTCTCCTCGGACTCCCGAAGGGCGGTCTCGGTGGCCCTGCGGCTGGTGATATCCCGGACGGCCACCACCACCAGGGTCCGCCCCTCCTCGAGGACAGGGCGGGCGCAGAGTTCCAGGGCCAGGCGCTCGCCCCGGGGCAGGTACAGGTCCAGCTCCACCACCCCCGGTGGCGGGTTCTGCAACAGCCCCAACAGGACCCGCCCGGAGTCCACCCGCAGCAGCCCCTGGAGGTCCCGCCCCACCAGGCCGCCGACGGGCGCCCGCAGCAGAGCCTCCATGGTGTCGTTGCTCTCCAGGACCAGCCCATCCTTGAGCACCAGGATGCCGTCAAAGGCCGCGTCCAGCACCCCCTTCATGCGAAGGTCTCGGGCCCGGGCGCGCTCCTGGGCCACCCGCTTCAGCTCCAGGAAGGAGGCGAAATACAGGGCCCCGGTGGCTATCAGCAGCAGCGCCGTCCCCAACATGGGGTCGGACACGATGACCAGCCCCAGGACCTCCGAGGACACGGACATGGTGGCCCCCATGAACCACAGGCCCAGGGCGGCCCCGCGCATCCCCTGGGACCACACGATCCAGGCCAGAGGGGGGAAGAACAGGTAGTAGGGAGTGCTGCCCGGCCAGAGCCCCGGCACCAGCACCAGGGCCAGGGCAAGCGCCAGAGCCAGGACCTGCAGGGCGAAGATGCGGGCCTTCCGCCAGAAGAGGGGGCTGGGGGGAGCGCTGGCGGGGCTGCCCAACAGATCCAGGCCGGGCAGCATCACCTGAACGACCAGGGGGACGATGAGAACCATGGACACGGTCATCATCATGGCGGCAGAGATGTAGTGGCCGAGGCCCTGCCCCTCAGGAGACAGGAAGGCGGGCGGGTGGGCCCCGCCGGTGAACAGGACCGCGAAGAGCGGCAGGGCAAAGGCCGTGGCCAGGAAGAGGGTCAGATGGAAGGGGTTTCGCAGGTCCGTCCGGGGGGCGGTGGCGCGGCGCAGGCCCAGGGCCAGCCCTGCCTCCAGGACCGAATACAGCAGCAGGTAGGGGAACACCTCCAGCAGGATCTCGGGGTGCAGCAGGGCCGTGCCCAGGACCCTCAGCGCCAGGGGGAACACCAGATACCGCCGGCCCCCAAGCAGCAGCAGGCAGAAGTTCACCACCGCGGGGGGATACCAGAAGGACAAGTCGGGGTAGGAGGCGTAGGTCTCAGTGAGCAGCCGCAGGACCAGGTAGAAGCCCGCAAACACCAGGACCCCGGGCAGATGGAAACCCGAGGAAAGTGCCGCCGAGAAGGCCTCGGCCTTTTGCTTGCTCACCCCAACCTCCGCGCCCAAGCCGCAACGCTTGACATAATCGCACAGCCGTTGTAGGTAAAACAAGCTTTGCGGTGCCCCAGCCTCGGCCCTGCCGACCAGGCCGCAAAGGTTGTTCCAGGAGAGATGGCCGAGCGGCCGAAGGCGCTTGACTCGAAATCAAGTTTACCCGTGAGGGTAACGTGGGTTCAAATCCCACTCTCTCCGCAAAAGACCGCGCTATAGAACCAGCTTCCCCTTCGACCGTCACCGCACGCAGCGGACCCCTTCGTCCACATTGTCCACCGCAAGGTAGCCCACATCGCCGTGGTCGTAGTTGACGCCCCAGGCGTTCTCCTGGTAGTCCGCCACCAGGGAGGAGGACCAGTACAGGAAGCAGAAACCCTCCAGCTCGCTTGGCCAATAGCAGCCCTCGTCGGGGCCCAGGTAGGGGGTGCAGATCTCCCACTCAGTGGACAGGCACAGCATCTCCAGGCAGCTATCGCTCACGGCGCAGGCGCCGTCCGTCATGGTCCCGGGGCAGCCGCGGATCAGGGAACGCAGCTCACTGATGGTGGGCAGGTGCCAGCCGGTCAGGCCAGCCAGGTCAAGTGCTTCACAATACGCCTTGGCCTGCAGCCAGGAGTAGTCCCCCTCAGGGGGCGTGATCTGCCACAGCTTTTCGGTAGTGCTGTCGTACCAGACCAGGGTCTGGGAGACGCAGGCTGGATAGGCCACGAAGCCCTCGGCACAGGCGCCGCAGTAGTCACCACCAAAGCCCGCAGCGCAGTCGCAGGCGCTGCCGTTGCAGTCCCCGTGTTCGTTGCACGAGAAGCTGGTGCCAACACAGACTCCCTCCAGGCAGCGGTCCTCCCTGGTGCAGGCGTTGCCGTCGTTGCAGCCACCAGCGTCAGCCTCCCCGGCACCTGAGCACTGGCCAAGGTCCGCGCCAAGGTCCGGCGTGCTCTGGTCAAGCAGCCCTACATCTCCATCGGGGTCCGCGCCGGCCTCCAACCAAAGGTCCAGCCCCACCCCATCGCCGAGGATGGTCTCCTGGGAGCTGGCATCCACATCGACGCCGGACTCAGTCTGGGTACAGGACCCCACCACCAGGAACGCCATCCCCAGCACAAGCGCGCGGTAAGCCATTGGAGTATCTCCCATGGTTGCGATTGAAACGGGCCGATGGGCCAGTTTACTCCAGGATGATGGATTCCACCCGCCGGTTCTTCTGGTGCTGCCCGGGACGGAGGCGTGCATCCGGCTCCGTCCCGGGAAACCTTCGGATTCCAGGTCAGGCCCGGGTGTAGGAGTGTCTGGGTGAGAAGTGTTTGGGGTGTTTGGGGTGTCGGGGTGCTGGTGGCTAGGGCCTGGGATTTGGCGCAGGTTTTCCCCGGGGCCTTGTAACTGCCGGACCCTTGCCTGGCTCTTGGGGGCCTGGAGGTGGAAATGGAAACACTAAAACGATTCTGGGCAAGCCGCAGGGTGAGGGTCCTGGCGGGAACCGCTCTGGGGGCTCTGGGCGGCTACCTGTTCTACTGGTTCATTGGCTGCCCCACGGGGGGCTGCCCCATCACCTCCAATCCCTGGCTGATGGTGCCCCTGGGGGCCTTCTTCGGGCACTCCCTGTTCAGTGGCGAGAGGCCAAAAGCGCAGGGCAAAGACTCCAACAAGGCGCAGGTGAATCCATGAACGCAAATCTCAGAGGCTACCAGAACCTGCTGGAGCAGACCGACAACCTGAAGGAGACCTTCATCATTGGCTTCTTCGGCGACTTCTCGAAGCGCTCGGAGGAGGCCAAGCCGGTCTTCAAGATGTTCGGCAGCCGGCACCCTGACCTCAAGGCCTTCCTGGTGGAGCTCACCTTGGTCAAGGACATTCACGGGCACTTCGGCGTCACCGAGGTCCCCGCCGTCCTGTTGGTGCGGGACGGGCAGGTGGCCCAGCAGATCCAGGGACCTCAATCCCTGCAAAGCTATGAGACGGCCCTGCTGGCGGGGCCCTCCGGGGCTGGGGCGGCCAAGGCGACAGGGGCCCGCCCGGCCCCCCGGGTGGTGGTCTACACCGGCCCCAACTGCGCCTGGTGTACCCGTGTGAAGGCCTACCTCAAGCAGCTTGGCGTCACCTTCACCGAGGTTGATGTCAGCAGGGACCGCGCCGCCTCCGAGTCCTTGGTGCGCAGGACCGGCCAGATGGGCGTACCCCAACTGGACATAGGCGGCCAGTTCGTAGTGGGCTTTGACCAGCGCCGCATCGACCAACTGCTGGGCCTGCTCCCCCCTCCGCCTCCAGCCAACCGGTAGTGCGTCCCTCGGGCCTGCCGGTGAGTTTGGCCGGTCCTCAGGGGAATTGCCCCAAACGCTGGACCGGCGCCTTGACCGCGGGGCACGAGGGGCACCGGGAGGGGTCTGGCTCGGTCTCAACGGGAAAGGGACTGTTGATGAAATGGCAACTGTCCAAGCGCGGGCGGCCCTCGGGGGCCCAGGAGTAGACCAGGGCCACCGTAGGGTTGGCCCGGCTGGCCTCTGCAGGGATCGAATCGTCCTTTTGGGAATCGGGCTTCTCCGGGCTGTATTCCATGGTTACCACCACCTTGGAGGCCAGGTTGTCCCACGAATCCAAGGCGGGCTCCGGCGGGTCCTCGACCCAGTGGTCCTCCAGGTAGGAGACCCCGCCCTCGGCCGCTAAAGGCCGAAACGCCCTCGTCAGACTCAGACAGGTCCGGGTTGAGTAGCCCCGGCCAAACAGCGCGTCTTGAAGGACCGAGGCCCCCGCCCCAAGACAAACGGTACCTACCTCGCGGCCGCAGATACGCCCATAGTCTCCCTGGCCCCCTGGCGAGTGGTAGCCGGTCACAAAGGCACTCCAGGTCACAACCTCAAGCCGAGGAAGGCCCAGGGGATCCATCACCCGGGCTCCTCCGTTGCCGATCCTGAAGTTCCAGAGGTCCTCGTGGATGAAGAACCCAAGAACGGGGAGGTCGACCACCACACTCATTCTGGAGGGCTGCTGCCTGGGGATTGCCAGCACGAACAGGGAGGATTGGTTGCTGCCAGACCTGGGGTTGGTCTCCACGCCAAGACTGAAAAGCACCCAGAAGGTCTCTCGCCCTTCCACCGTCAGGTAGTGGTTCACATAGGGGGCGGCCGGCATCCAGGCAAGCTCCGGTTCGGCAGTGGCATCCTGATCAACCGCCCCTTCCCGCCCCGCCACTGGACTCTGGTGCTGATAATCGAGGCTCGCCAGTTTGGCACCGTTGAGGCGGTCCGTCAGCGTCAGTTTGAGGGTCCAGATTGTCTCAAAGGAATGGTCCGGAGGCTGGCGATCCGGAATCGGGCGCGCCTCCAGTTCCAACTGCAAGCCCTCCGACACCGCCATCACCAGGGTAAAGGCCTGGCTCTCCTGTTGCTCCGGTGGGTCCTGGGACAGATGCAGCGGCCAGGGGTGAGGGCCCGGCCCCAAACCAGCCAACTCGTCCAGCACCTGCTCCAAGGTTTGGCTGCCCGCCAACCCGGCACAGTCCCCCAGTTCCCGTGGAGCCTCCAGGCCCTTGGAACACCCACCAACGGAGACAGCCAGCAGGAGGGCCAGGACAGGAAGCCAGGCCCGACGCCCCAGCCCCTCAATCCGCCCCCACGCGCCTCCGCGCCTGACTTCAATTCCCATCGCTCTGGCTCCACTCGAAGTCCTGGTAGGTTACCCATTCCAGGAACTCCTCGCTGGACAGAACGGGCCGCTGGGAGGCAAGGGTGTGCAGCAGGCTTCGGGCCTCGTCAAAGGTCTGGCGACCCTGGGGAGGGCCGTGGTGGAAGACCAGGCGGACTCCGGCCAGGGCTGCCGCCCCAAGCTGCAAGATGGTCATGACCAAGCGGTTGCCACCAAAGGCTCCACAGCCCCAAAAGCCAGTGTGGATGAGGGTGCCAGCCCCGGGTTGCAGGCGGGCCGACTCCAAAGCGGCGGCTCCGTAGCCCCCAAAGGCAGTCAGGAGGATCTGGCGCAGCTCGTCCTGGCCGTAGAAGCCGTGGCCTGAATCTGGGGCGGCGATGGCCAGCAGGTTGGTCAGGGTGGGCGGCTGCAGGACCCTTGTGGCCCGCCGGATGGCCTCCGGGGAGGCGGCGCCGAAGTAGTTGCCGTAGAGCCCCTGGGGCCGCCCCTCCTCCGCGTTTGGCTCCAGGGCGACGGCGCAGCGGCGCTCCACCCCGCTGACCAGGATGGGCGACGGGCGCCCGTTGACGATGGTGCGGTGGGGCAGCCCACGGGCCCGCAGGGTCTCCCGCAGGTGGCCCAGGACCGGGTGCTCGGCGACCTGCAACTCATCCTGGGCGAAGAGGGCGGTCTCGAAGGCGGTGAACAGGAGGGGGTCGGCGAAATTCAGGTGCCAGTCCACCACCCCCGGCCCTCCCACAGGCACATAGTCGAAGAAGCCGGGCACAGGCCGGGCAAGCTCAAGCGCTGCCGCCACTTCCAGGGTCCCCGGCAGCCCCCCCACCTCCCAGGCGCTGAAGCCCAGCCTACCCCCCAGAACAGCCTCAGGGGGACAGGCCTGCTCCAGAACGACGCGCTTGTTGGGGTGAAGCCGGGGCAGGCGCTGGCCCGCCAGGTCCTTCGCCAGGAACTCCTCCCGGGCCACAACGGTCAGCAACTCCGACATCGGGCACTCCTTTTTTTTGCAAGGCCCGAATGGTACCAGACATTTCGCCCGATGGTAGTTTCCCCTGGGAGTTTTTCCGTGAGGGCTTGGAGTCAGTGGTCTCAGGCCGGCACTACGGGCACGCAGATGTCCAGGACGAAGTGGTCGTCCCGGGGTTCCTGGACATAGACCTCAAAGGGGGCCCGGTCCCCGGGGACGAAGCCCGAGTTGGGCAGCCAACTCCCGTAGAACTCCTTGTAGGCCCCTGCGATGCCGGCGCCGGGACCCTCAAAGCGCAGCTTGGCCACCTTCCCGGCGGGCAGCTCCATGAGGCAGACCTCGCCCTCGGGCTGGACCTCCGGGCCCACCGAGATGCAGGCGTCGTAACGAAGCTGGGCGGCGGGGCTGGTCTCCGGGTCGTCGTAGCTGACCCCAAACAGCATGGTCTGGGGACCCAGCAGCCCCCGCGGCCCCGCCCAGCGACACAGGGCATCCCAGGCCTCCCCGGCGCTCTTGGCATAGGGCCCCAACCGACGCACATACAGGGCCCTGACGGCCTTCATCTGCTCGACCTTGACTTCCATGGGCTCCTCCTTGGTAAGCGCGGATGGTCCCTCCACCCGACCCGAGGGAAGATAGCCAACCAAGGCCCCGGCCGCTTTCCCCTGCTTGCGCAGCGCTTTGCAGTTCTTGCCATTCTTGGGGTCCCGCACGCCGCCGCAGGCACGCCACTGGGAGGCCGACAAGCCAAAGCGCGCCTTGAAGACCCGGGCGAAGGCCGCGGAGGACCCAAACCCAAGGTCCAGCGCCACCTGGGTCACCGGCACCCGGGGATCAGCCAGCAGCCTGAAGGCAGCCTTCTCTATTCGCACTCGCCGAAGGAAGGCCCCCACGGGCTCCCCCACCAGCGCCGAGAAGACCCTGTGAAAATGGAAGGGAGAGAAGGCCGCCACCGACGCCAGGGCCTCCACCGTCAAGTCCGCGCCGATGTTGGCCTCAATGTGGTCCAGCACGCGGTTCAGGCGCCGCACATACTCTTCCCGATGGGCCCAGTTCTCCATGCCGGCCTCAGGGCAACATGCCGTCGTCGATCCAGGCCTTGTACAAGGCCTTCTCGGCGGCGGTGAACTTCTTGCCCTCGGGCATGTAATTGGAGAGCACGGTGTTCAGGCCCTTCTTGCCCTCTTTCTTGGCGCCAGCATAGGTCTTGTACTTGGAGTGGCAGTTGCCGCACTTGGTGGCCAACAGGTCCTTCACATCGGCCCAGACGGTCTTGGCGGGCACGGTATCCAGGGGCTGGAGTGTGTCCAAGGGCTGCACGGTGTCCAGCGCCTCGGCCGTGTCCAGAGGTTGGGCCAGGTCCGCTGGGGTGCCATCCTCCGGGGCGACGGTGTCCAGCATCGACAAATCCCCGGCGGCGCTGTCCAGCGGGCTGCCACTGTCAACCCCCGCCGCGCTGTCCACCTGGCAGCCTGAAATCAGCAAAGCCAGCACCACCAGCAAATGGTTCTTCACCATCACGATCCTCCAACAAAGGCGGCCCAGCGGGCCGGCCTCGACCTTGGCCTC
Organism: uncultured Myxococcales bacterium; assembly: GCA_964565265.1. Lineage (GTDB taxonomy): Bacteria > Myxococcota_A > UBA9042 > CAIXZC01 > CAIXZC01 > CAIXZC01. Next base: position 6,980 of record CAZMEC010000016.1, on the reverse strand, counting down.
AGGGCTTCATGCCGCCGTTGACCCAGGCTTGGTAAAGCTGCTTCTCTTCAAGCTCCAGCTTGATGCCGTTGGGGGGCATGCTGCCGTTCAAGACCGTCCGCAGGCCCTCGTAGCTGCCCGCCCGGGCGGTGGCATAGGTGTTGTAGTTGTAGCGGGTGGGGGCGTCGTAACGGTCAGCGCCGGACAACTCGGTGGAGTGGCACCAAGCACAGCGGGTGCGCAGGAAGTTCTCCACATCGCCGTAGGTGATCTGGGTGCCCACATCAGCCGTGAAGTCCACGCCGGCGATGTCCAGCAACTGCCCCGGGCCCTCGTCGTCCTCGCCCGCAGCACAACCCGCAGCAAGCACCACCATGGCCAACCCGACAAAGAATGCTCTCATGCTCTTCCTCCCCATGGAAAGCCCTGTCCAGTCCTCGCGATTCCGGCGAAGGATACGGTGACCCTGGCGCCAAGGCAAGCCCAGCTGGCTTTTGCCCGGGCTCCGGGCCCCATCTACAACGGCACCACCGGCTGATCGTTGGTGACGCAGTGGATGCCGCCGCCCCCCAGCCAGAGGTTGTTGGTCTCAATCATGTGGACTTCGCGATCCGGGTAGAGGCCCTCCAGGGTGGCCTTGGCAGCAGCGTCCCACTCGGCGTTTCCAAAGGCCATGGCCGCCACGAAGCCGTTGCCCACCAGCCAGTTCATGTAGATGGCGGGCAGGTCGTAGCCGCCGTACTCGTAGGTCCCGGGGGCGTCGATGCGGACCACCGTGAAGCCCTCCTCCGCCAACAGGTCGGCGGCGTCGTCCAGGGTCTGGGCGCCGGGATCGCCGGGGATGAGAGACCGCGCCACCGCCACCGTGGTCTCGTCCACGAAGCGCACGCCACCGTCAATATGGCCGGTGGTGCCGTCCTCCTCGTCGTGGCCGTAGACCCACAGCACCCTGGACACCCCAAGGGCCTCCTTGAGCAGCGCCTCGGTGGCCTCCTTGGTCCAGCCCGGGTTGCGGTCCTGCTGGCAGTCCCAGCCCAGCACCGCCGTGTCGGCGCCGTTCACCTCCAGGTTGCCCCGCTCCAGGATGTAGTCGCCCCGGTCCTCGGTGCCCAGGCCCAGGACCCCGGCGATGAAGGCGGGCACCCGGTCGTCGTCCGCGAAGGTGATGTCCTCGCCGAAGTTCCCGCCCCAGGCATCAAAGCCCCAGTCCAGGATCTTCATTAGGCCCTCCTCCTCCACATACACGGGCCCATTGTCCCGCAGCCAGGCCGAATCGTAGGCGACCACGCGCCAGGTGAGGTTGGTGTCTTGCACTCCCTGGTCCGCCAGGAACTCCTTGGCCGAGGTCTTCATGGCCTCGTCCAACACCAGGATGGTGATGGCCTCGTAGTCCTGCACCACCTCAATGATGCGCGCGAAGTCCGGGCGGATTTCCTTCTCCCAGACGGTGGGCCACTGCATCCAGATGCCCGCCTGGGGTTCCCACTCGGCGGGAGTCCTTCGGGCCCCTTGGTTGCCAGTGCCATCCACCTCGCCGAGGGTCTCCGGCAGCTCCGGGTCGCCCGCCCCGTCCAGGCCGCTGTGGTCGGCCCCCCCAAGGTCCGTCGCCACCAACTCATCCTGCGGCTGGGCGTCCTGCCGGGCCTGGGTCCCCCCAGTTCCCCCGCAGCCCCCCAACAGAACGACAAGATTGCAGGCCACGCACAACGGGATCAGCTTCATGGAGATTTCCTTGGGTATCGGTGAAGGTGCAGGGGCCGCCAGGGGGGCGGGCCTACTTGGCGCAGCGCAGGCCCAGGGTATCGAAGGCGGAGGCGGGGTCCGTGTTGTACCGGGACGAGACCCGGGCGCTGCCCAGGTTCACGAAGCTGCCGCCCCGGGCCACCTTCTCGGTGCCCGTCTCGGGGCCCTTGGGGTTCTCCGCCGGGCTGGTGGCGTAGTAGTCCGCCGCGTACCAGTCGGCGACCCACTCCCAGACATTGCCGGTGGTGTCGTACAACCCGAGGGCATTGGCCAGCTTCTCCTTCACGGGGTGCTTGGCGCCTTCGGCGTTGGTGTTGCACCAGCCGATGGTGGGCACACAGGCCGAATCATCCCCGCAATAGTACTTGGTGGTGGTGCCGCCCCGGGCCGCGAACTCCCACTCGGCCTCCGTGGGCAGGCGCCCGCCAATGGCCTCGCAGAAGACCCGGGCCTCGTCCCAGGTGAGGTTCTCCACCGGGTAGTTGGCGCCCTTGGGGGTAAAAGACGGGTTGGTGCCCACCAGGGCCTGGTACTGCCCCTCGGTAAGCTCCGCCTCCATGATCATGAAGGGGGCCACGGTCACCGAATGGGCGGGCAACTCGTGGTCCGCGCAGGTCGAATCCTCGGGCGAGCAGCCCATGTTGAAGGTGCCCCCGGTGATGAAGACCCAGTTCACGCCCTCGGGGGTCGTGCAGTAGGGTGAGCAGTCCGTCCAGAGGGTGTCCTGGGGGGTGTCGGGGAGGGTGTCCAGGGCCGTCAGGTCTTCGCCGGGTACACCATCCAGGGGGGCCGTGTCACCGCCCAGATCGCCCTGGGGCATGGAGTCTTGACCATCCGCCAGCGTGTCCTCAGTCAGCAGGGTGTCCCCGCCCACATCGGTCTCCACAAGGTCGGCCCCGGGCCCGCCGCCCCCATCGGAGCCAGAGCACGCCGCCAAGCCAACCAACAACCCCGCAATCAGAAAAAGGTTCTTCATTCCAGACCCCACGCTAGTCTTTGGCGGCGATTGTACCCAGCCGCCCCCGGCGATCAACCGGTTCTTTTTCCCGCCCTATTTGTCCTCTTCGAACTTGCGCAGCTTCAGGGTCTCGGCGTCCTCCTGGATGATCCGCCGGTACCAGTGCTCGGGATAGGCCGGATGGGTCACGGCGCCATTGTTGTCCCGCACATTGCCGTCAAGGAATTTCATCAAGAGCTCCTGCCCCAGCAGGGCCCAGCGCTGGTGGGTGCGGGCCGCGGCTTCCCCCGAGTACCGGGTCAGCAGGGCCCGGGCGTCCTCAGGGGACTGGGCGTGGAGCTTCACCGCAGAGGCCTCCAACTCGCCCTGGCGGGCCAAAAAGCCGCCCTCCAGCTCGCCCTGGACCTGCCGCACGATGGGGATGATGTCGCTGTAGCGGGTGTAGGCGAAGTTGGACACCCAGTTGAAGACCCAGAAGGCCGAGTCCCAGGAGAACTGGCGAAAGCCCCCCGTCCCCACGGCGAAGTTCCGGGGCACCTCGCGCAGCCCGCAGTACATGGGCACATAGACCGTGCTGTAGGTGTCATCCACCCCGAACCACAGCACGCCGCCGATGGGGTCGGGCAGGCTGTCCCGGGACTGGGACACAAATGAGAAGGCCGTCTGCTGGGTCGAGGTGGCGCGCTCGTGGAGGTAGCTGGTGTCCCCCACCTTCCACTCCATGGGGCGCCAGCGGTAGGGCCACTCGTAGGGCCCCGCACCCACGCCCTTGCCCAGATACAGGGGGGTGCCCTCGAAGTGGTCCCGCATCAACTCCATCACCTCGCGCTGCGACAGGGGCCGGTCGGGCTTGACCCACAGGGGCAGGGTGACATCCTCCACCGTCCGGGCCGCGACGAAGTCAATCTCCGGGGTGCTGCTGGGGGCTGCCCTCCGAAAGATCTGCCAGACCCGGGCCTCGCAGTAGCGCGCCGTGGCCCAGTCCAGGGGCGCGTAGGCCGCCGAGAAGTCAAAGTCCCCATCGGCCCCCTCGAAGTAGCCCTTGGACCTGGCGAAGTCGGCCACATCCTTGGAGTACAGGCAGTTCTTGGGGTCCTTCCAGGGGAACTTTCGGATGCGCGAATAGTTGGCATGGGCCGTCAGATACCCGTCGGGCACCCGCAGGGCCACCCACACGCCCCCCTTCACCTTGGGCCCCTTGCCCATCAGGGCCAGCAGCCAGGCCTCCTTGGGGTCTCCGATGGAGAACAGCTCGCCGGTGCTGACATAGCCGTGCTCGGCCACCAGCGAGGTCATGACCTCAATGGCCTGCCGCGCCGTGCGGGCCCTCTCCAGGGCCAGGAACATGAGGCTGCCGTAGTCCAGCACGCCCTCCTCGCTTTTCAGCTCTTCCCTGCCCCCAAAGGTGGTCTCCGAGATGACCAACTGGTGCTCGTTCATGTTGCCGAGGACTGCGTAGGTTTCGGGGGCCTGGGGGATCTTTCCCAGGTACTTGCCCGTATCCCACTCGTAGATGTCCCGCAGCGTCCCAGGGGCATGAAGCCCCGCCGGCGTCAGCTTCAAATCCCCGTACAGCTCGTGGCTGTCGGCGGCATAGGTCACCATCACCGACCCGTCCACCGAGGCCCCCCGGGACACCAGGATGCTGGTGCAGGGAAAGGCCGCCGACGCAGGCAGTACCAACAGCAAAGCAAGGATCCAACTACGCATGAGAACCTCCAAACAGCTTCTCGCTGAGGCCCTCCATCTGGTGCCTCAGCACCACGGCCTACGCCCCAGCAACCCAGCGGGCCCAGTTGCCGTTGGGCAGGTCCAGGACCCCCCGGGCCCCCGTGAGCAGCATCTCGCCGCACTCCAGGCGGCCTCCGTCGCCCAGGGTCTGGGCCAGCAGGTTTTGCAGCACCCGGGGAGACAGCCCCGGGGTGTGGGAGGTCAGCAGCAGGAACACGGGCTGGTCACTGAGGATCGCCTTGCAGGCTTGAAGGGTGGCCAGGAGGTCGTTCTCGATCTTGTACAACTCGCCCTTCTTGCCCCGCCCAAAGGACGGCGGGTCCAGCATGATGGCGTCGTACTTGTGGCCCCGGGTGGCCTCCCGGGCGAGGAACTTGGACACATCATCCACGATCCAGCGAATGGGAGCCTCCTTGAGGCCGTTCAGGGCGGCGTTCTCCTTGGCCCAGTCCACCATCCCCCGGGAGGCGTCCAGGTGGCAGACCTCGCAGCCCGCCAGGGCCGCCGCCAGGGTCGCCCCGCCCGAATAGGCAAACAGGTTCAGCACGCTCAGGGGCCGGGGGGACTGGGGGCCGCCGGGGCCCTGCATCCGGGCCTCGTGGAGGGTCTGGGTGATCCAGTCCCAAAGGTCCCTGGTCTCTGGAAAGACCCCCAGATGGCCAAAGTCCGTGGTGGACAGCTTCATCCGGATGCCGTTGATCTCCGCCACCCAGGACTGGGGCAGGGCCTCGCGCCCGTGCCAGTTCAGGCCCCCCTCCCTGTCAAAGGTGGCCGTGGCCCGCTCCCAGAGGTTGGGGCGCTGGGGCTGCCACAGGGCCTGGGCGCAGGGGCGCGCCAACACGATCTTGCCGAAGCGCTCCAACTTGGCGCCATTTCCACTGTCCAGGAGTTCGTAGTCACCGACCAAAGCAAGGCCCTTTCCCAGGCTGTCCCTCTAACCAAACAACGGGCTGCACTGTGCCAGAAGGGCGACCGCTTGGCAAATGCCCGTCCCCTGTGTTACAGGTTTCGACCATGAACGAGAAAGCCCACCAGAATCTCCTGGACGCGCTGCTGGCCTTTCGGGACCGCTTTGGGCACCCGGTGGCCGGGTCCTCCGTGCTCTGCGCCGTGTCCGGGGGCGCCGACTCCCTGGCCCTCCTGGCCCTCCTGAAGCGCCAGGCCGAGGCCCTGGACCTCAAGGTCCTGGCGGCCACCGTCAACCATGGGGCCCGGCCCTTTGGCCGGGAGACCCGGGCCCTCTCCGCCTGGTGCGCCAGCCACCAGATCCCCTGGACCGTGGTGACCCTGCCCCCAGGGCTGGAACAGCGCGCCGCCGCCGCCGGCACCTCCTTTGAGGCCCAGGCCCGCTGCGAGCGCTACGCCGCCCTGGAGGAACTTCGCAGTGCCCAGGGGGCCCGCTATCTGGCCACGGCCCACCACCGCAGCGACCAGGCCGAGACCCTGCTGCTTCGTCTGATGCGGGGCGCCGGCCCTGGGGGACTGGCGGGCATCAGGCCCGTGCTGGACGAGCGCATCCTGCGGCCCCTGCTGTTTGCCAACGGGGCGGACCTGCGCCAATACGCCAGGGATCTGCACCTGCCCGTCGTGGAGGACCCCACCAACCACTCCCCGGTCCACCGGCGAAACCAAGTAAGGCACAGCATCCTGCCCGCCATGGAAGAGGCCTTCCCCGGCGTCACCACGGTCCTGGCCCGCAGCGCCTCCCTCTTTCGGGGCCACGATCTGCTGGCCCAGCGACTGCTAGGCATCTCCCGTCGCGCCTCTTACTCTGCGGGGGTCTTCTCGTTTGATCGGGGCCCCGGTCGGGAGGACTTCCAGCGAGAGGAACTGCTGGCCCTGCTTCACCGGGGGCTGTGGGCCTCCCACCTGGGCCTGGGCCTGGACTGCGCCCACATCTGCGCCCTGCATGATCTGGAGCCAGGTCAAGCCCTGGACCTGCCCAATGGGCTGCGGGCAGAGTGCTCGGGGCAGCGCGTTTTCGTCTTTCCTGGCAACTCGCGGCTGCCGGTTACGGTGCCCCCTGCGGTTGAAATCCCCGCGTCGCTAAGACAACTTGAGACGGTCCTGGGCCTGCTGACCCTGTCCCCCTTCGCCTCCCTGCCCTCGGCCCTGGATGGCCAGCGCCGGGTGGTCTTTGACGCCCAGTCCCTGGCCTTCCCCTTGCGCCTTCGGGCCTGCGCCAAGGGAGAGATCTTTCAACCCTGGGGAGCCCACGCCCCCAAGGAATGCCTCGAAATCCTCTCCGAGGCCGGCATCCCCCGGGGCCTGCGCCACCAGCCCCTGCTGCTGGAGGACGCCAAGGGCACCCAACTCTGGCTGCTGGGCTGTCGGCGCTCCCGCTTCCTGCCCGTCCCCGAGGGCGCCCAGGACCTGTGCTCCCTGGAACTTTCCCCCCAAGCCCCCCGTTGAACCCGTAGGGCCTTGCGTGCGTAATGTAAGGTCCTGACCCCGAGGGCAAAAAAAAAGGCGGCCCTCTCGGACCGCCTCTTCTTGCTGTTGTGGTGACGCCCAGGATTGAACTGGGGACCTAGGGGTTATGAGTCCCTCGCTCTACCGGCTGAGCTAC
>CAZMEC010000015.1:0-28680 GCA_964565265.1 uncultured Myxococcales bacterium | reverse complement strand
GACCAGAACCCCTTGCAGCTTGCAGAGGGCAAGAAGGCCACCCTGGTCTTCCCCGTGAAGAACCTGGAGCCCACGGACACCACCATCCCCATGTGGTACTTCGACGAGGCCCAGGGCACCTGGATCCGCGAGGGCGAGGGCACGGTTGATCAGGGTACGGGGCTCATCACCGCCGAGGTGGCCCACTTCTCCACCTGGAACGCCGACAAGCCCGTGACCCTCACGGACTGCGTCACCGGCGTGGCCCAGGACGCCGAGGGCAACCCCCTGCCCGGCGCTGTGGTCTATGGTACGGGCCAGGGTAACGGCAAGGCCGACGCCGAGGGCAAGTTCTGCGTGAACTTCTACCCCAAGGCCGCCTTCCAGTTCCGGGGCAACCTCTACGACGCCGGCATGGTCTACAACACCACCGTGCCCTACAGCACCTTTGCCGGCACCCGGGACGGCGGCCAGAGCTGCACGACCCCCGCGGGCTGCGAGGTACTGCCCGCCCCTGTGGTCTTTGAAGGCGTGGAGACCGTGACCCACTGCCTGAATGTGAAGCTTCAGGATGCCACCGCCAACCACAAGAAGGGCACCCTGGAGATCTCCAGCAGCAGCGCCGGCGGCACCATCTACTCCAGCAAGATGAACGGCGCCACCAGCGCCTGCGTGGAGATCCCGGCGGGCTTCACCATCAACGCCTATGTGATGGCCATGACCGAGGGCACGGAGGCCTTTTGTGGCGTCTACACTTACAACGGCGTGGACCTGACCCAGGGCGGCGGCGCCATCGTCATCTCTGCGGGCGACGCCGCCTGCGGCCAGGACGCCTGCGACGAGCTGGTGCTCAAGTGCCAGGAGTACTCCGGGCACCCCCGCTAGTTCGGGCCCAGCCCCTCACCCATTGGTTCCCAATCAGCCCCATCCGCGCCTTCGTGCTTGCCCGCTGAGGGCCTGCCGACTATACTTGGCCGACCTTTGGAGGTACCCCATGTCGAGGGCTCTGGTGCTTGGGTTTCTGCTTGCTCTGTCGGCCGCCGCCTGTGATGGCGAATACCTTGGTGAGACCCCTGATTTTACAGGGATTCACTACCCCATCAGTGCCGCCGTGGACAGCGCTGGCGACCATCTCTACATCGCCAATTCAAACTACGACCTGGCCTACAAAAGCGCCTTCATCTCCGTGATGGATCTGGATGATGGCAGCTTCGTCCCCGAGTCGGGGATCTCCATGGGGTCCTTCCCCGGGGCCATGCTGCTTTCCCAGCCCTCCTGGGGCGTGGCGGAAAGCGGCTATCTGGCGGTGCGAGAGGACAACTCCCTGACCTGGTTCAACATCGACCGCAGCGGCACCGTTCCGGCCCTGGCCTGCCAGGACGCGGAGGAGCCCCTCGCGGATCGCCGCTGTTCGGGGCGCTTCGTGGTCACCCAGGGTTATGATTCCACCGAAGAGGAGACCCGGGACCTGGGCTCCGATCCCTTCAGTCTTCAACCCATTAACCTGGGCGGCCTGCCGGGCCTGCTGGTGACCACCGTCGCTTCCGGCACCGTGGAGCTGTTCTCCCTGGAGGCCGACGGCCAGCCCATCGCCAGGGACAATGCCTTTGTGGCCCAGGGACTGTCCGGGGTGGTGGTGCATCCCTCCGGCGCCGTCTTCACCTGCAGCCGCTATTCGCCCCGGCTCTACAAGCTGGGCCTGGAGGCCGACGCGGAGGGCTACGGCCACTTCCAGACCCTCCAAAGTCAGGCTCTCCCCGTGGCCGTGGCCAATGGGGACTATTGCCGCTCCCTGGCCCTGACCGCCGACGGCAGCCGCCTGCTGCTGCTGTACCGGTCCCCCGCTTCTTTGATGGTCTTCGACAGCTCGACTGCCTGGACCCCGGGGCGGGATGGCTTCGCCCTGCCCGTGCTTGGGGCCACCGTGCCCCTGGGCCGTTACCCCTCCACCCTGGCCCTGTTTCCCTCCGGGGAAGGGGGCAAGGAGTTGGCCTATGTGTTGAACTACGGCGAACACTCCGTGCTGGTGGTGGACCCCGAGGCCATGACGGTGGTGGCCAAGGTGGAGGTGGCCAAGGCGCCCTTCTACATGGTCCACAATCCGCTGCGCAAAGAGGGCTATGTGCTGAACTTCGAGACCGACTCCATCAGCGTCCTGGACCTGGATCCCGCCAGCGCCACCTATCACACCGTCAAGGGAGAGTGGAAGTGAAGACACCAAGGCTTCTAGCGGCCCTGTTGGCCCTTGCCGGGATCTGTTCCTGCAGCGACTCCTGGTCCCCCACGGTCTATTCCCTGCGCCAGCCCACCTCCCTGGCCCTGGCCTGCGCCGAATTTCCGGCCGATGGCTCGGACCCCGTCCCCCTGGACCTGGCCCAGTGCAAGAAGGGGACCAACGCCAAGGCCACCCTGCGGGCCTTCGTGGGGAACTCCAGGCTGGGCTCCGTCAACATCCTGAACCTGACCCGCAGCAAGCCCGTGGACATGGACAAGAGCATCCCCGGCTACACGGGGCTCAAGCTTGGCGAGAATGTGGCGGACCTCTGGGCCCGTCCCGATGGCACGGTCCTGTTGGCCGCCGAGAGCACCCTGCCCGCCATCTTCGTGGTCCCACTTCCCGAGGCCACCTTGGGGGCCCAGGTCCCCCTGGACAGCATCCCCCTGTTCTTCCTGGATACGGGTGCCAACCCCAGGCTCTTCGCGGCGGTACCCTCGGTCATGCTGGAGATCTCCGCGGTGGATGGCACGGTGTTGGCCACCACAGCCCTGCCCGACGAACCCTCTGACGCCTCCTGGAACCCCGACACCGGCGAGATTCTGGTGACCTATCGCCACCTCCCCCAACTTCAGGTCCTGGACTCAGCCGGGGTGCTGCTGCGGACCATCGGCATCGGGCTGCCCTGCGCCGATGGCCTGGACAACGATGGGGATGGACTGGTGGATGGCGCCCAGCCAAGTTGCCACCAGGACCTGCGCCTGGCCCGAGAGACGGCCCCCGATTGCGTCGGCCCGGACTGTGAATTGGCGGTCTGTGGGGACGGCCTGGACAACGACGGGGACGGCCTGGCGGATGCCCTGGACCCTGGCTGCAGCAACGGCGAAGACAGCAGCGAAGCGGAGGATCTTTCCCCCTGTGCCGACGGCTTTGACAACGATTCTGATGAACTGGTGGACAGCGCGGACCCCGACTGTGCCGGGGCGGCGGTCACCGAGGATGGTCTGCCCCTGGTGGCGGGCCCCCTTGACCGGACCTGGTTCCCCTGCGCCGACGGCCTGGACAACGACCACGACGGTAGCACGGATCAGCCCCAGGACGGGGGCTGTCTGCTGGCCGGGTTCTCCACCGAGAGTGGGCTCCCCGCGGCGTTTGCCAAGTTCACCGTGCTGCCCGGACAGCGCTTCGCCTATGTCTACAATGCGGGCCTGGCCGAGATCCTGGTGGTGGACCTGGACGCCGGGGCCGTGGTGGAACTCTATGCCGACTTGACCCGCCCCGGGGCCTTTGCCCGCAAGGAGGGGCGTCGGGGATTCCCCTTCGCAGCCCCCGTCACGGACCTGGGCAGCCACACCCTGGAGGACGGCAGCGTGGAGGTTGTGGTGACCTCCAGCGACGGCACCCTCACGGCCATCAAGGCCCTGGACGCGACGGGGCAGCCCGTGCACACCCTGGTCATCAACGACCAGGATCCGGACGACTCCCAGGTGGGCAAGCCCCACCTCTACGACAACGGCCAGGAGATCGAGCTTGGCTACACTCCCAGGGCGGGCTATCCCCACTTCGGGCCGCTCACGGTGCTGTACAACAATGATGGCAGCCATACCTGGTACGGGATCAAGCTCAGCCGCCAGAACCAGGAGCACCGCAGCGAGACCTGGTCCCTGGCCTATGAGGGCGTGATCCCCGGGGCCGACCGGCTCTTCCTGCGGCACCGCGCCGGGGGCCGCTTTGAGGTGCCCACGGGCCGCCTCTGCGACCTGGGCATCCTGGCGGGCGACAAGTTGCTGGTGACCCTCCCCGAGGAGGTTGACTTCGGTGGCTTCCTCGCCGACCAGTTGGAGTTCCCCATCGTGGCGGTGGGTTCGGATTGGCTTGAGACCGACCCGGAGGATGCCCTGGCCCGGGCCCACGCCGACGAATGGGTCTCGGCCCTCGCCTCGGTGGCCACCTCGGAGCCCGGCGGCGCTGCGGCCCTGGCGGCCCTGCCCGGGGCCATTGAGGGGCAGATCAGGGCGGGCAACACCTTCCTGCTGACGGGCTCCCGTACGGGGCTCCTGCATGCGGTGGAGGATGGCCCCGAGGGCTGCCGGGTGCGCCCCGCTGCCGGCTCCGGTGGTCGGGTCGCGGCCCCCAAGGTCAAGCCCGGGGTGGTCCCCGCCGCCTGCCCCATCGTGGCCGGCGATCCTGCGGGGGTGGCCACCATCCACTCCAACCCCGAGTTCTCCTTCAACCTCTACCCGGCCTGCGCCGTGGAGAAGGACGGTTCCATCAGCGCCGTAGCCCCCGCCCGGGGCATGGACTGGCGCTTTGCTGTCTCCTCGGGCTTTTCCCAGCGGCGCCTCCTGTTGGGGGGCCTTCCCCTCCGCCTGGTGCAGGTGCCCGCCCTGGCCCTGGACCTGGTGATTGACCCCGCCCTGCTGCTGATCAAGTCCCTGGATCTGGAGGACTTCTCCCTGGAAGGCTACTACTACTGAGGTTCGTCCGACGGTTGTCGGCGCTTGTTCTTTGGTTTGCCGGTCTTTGGAGGTGCCTGATGAAAAGAACGACGGTTGTGGCGTTGGCTCTGGTGTTTGCGGCGTCCTGCTCCAGCAGGGTCGACAACAGTGGTCAGAAGGATGTGTTCGTTCCCGGGCAGGACTCGACCTGGGAAGACCTGGGCCCCCTTGAGGACGGGCAGGGCGGCTTCGACAGTGGCCAGGACACCACCCCCGGCGAAGACTCGCTTCCCACGGACGGCGGGGACCCCACGGGCTTTGAAACCACCCTGGAGGCCATCCAGACGGACCTGGACGGCGTGGCCTGCCTGGAAGATGGCTTCGTGAACCTGGGCTACAACCTCCTGGTCAAGGACCTGGTGGTGGGCAGCCCCGTGTTTGTCGTCTCCAAGAAGACCGGCCTGCGGGGGTTCTTCGCCATGGAGGGCGCGGGGGCCCAGCACAAGGGCATCATGGTGACCCTGGATGCCAGCAAGACCTATCCCGCCCTGGAGCCCGGCGACAAGATCACCATCAGCGGTGAGGCTGTGGAGGCCTACTGCAACACCCAGTTCGCCGCGGAAGTGGTGAAGATCACCGGTGCGGGGGCCGTGCCCGCTGCCGCCGTTGTGGCCCCCGAGGACCTGGCTACCGACGAAGGCGCCGAGCCCTTCGAGGGCGTCCGCATCACCTTGAACTCGGTGACCGTGGCCTCCGTGAACAAGGGCTACGGCTCCTTCAAGGTTGACGGCGCCCTGACCGTGGACACGGACATCTTCGCCTTTGGCCTGCCCAAGGTGGGCTGCGTGTATAGCTCCATCACCGGCTTCCTCACCTACTCCTTCGGGTACTACACCTTCCTGCCCGCCTCGGAGGCCGACCTCGTGCTGGACAGCGGCACGCCCTGTGCCCTGGAGAACATCCTCACCACCGTGGAGGCGATTCAGAACTCCCCGGAAAGCAAGACCTGCGCCGACCCCAGCCCCCAGTTCGTGAACCTGAATCCGGTGAACCTCACGGGCCTCCTCATCACCACCCCTGGGCAGTCCAAGTCCGGCGGCGAGAAGATGCTGTACTACGCCCAGACCCCCGAAGGCGGCGAATACTCCGGCATTGCCCTGCTGCTGGCCGGCAGCCCCGCCCCCGGGCTGGTGGTTGGGGACGAGGTCTCCGTCACCGGCACCTGGCTGGAGTACTACTGCCTCACGGAGATCCAGGTGGGCAGCTATTACAAGACCGGCAGCAAGCCCGAACTCCTGGTGCCCCAGACGGTGCCCGCCACCGATTTCGACCCCGAGGCGGGAGACTGGCCCACCAAGGCAGAGCGCTGGGAAGGGGTGCTGGTGAAGGTGACCGGGGCCAAGGTCGCCGAGGCCGACGACTACGGCAATCTCATCACCGAGGAGGGGCTGTTGCTGGATAGTGCCCTGACGGACGATCTGGAGGCGGAGGTCGGTACCACCCTCCAGTCCGTCACGGGGGTCGTTTCCTACTCTTTCGACACCTACCGCCTGTACCTGCGCACCCTTGGAGACCTTGTCAAGTAGCCCCGCCCATCCTCCTGTAATTACAACTACAATTTAGAGTCATCCGGGCCCCAAAAAGGGCCCCCCGGCGCCCCCCCCAGCCCCCAGTTGTTGTGGTGGATTGAGGAGGGGCACCAACCCAATCAACACCCCTTGTGGAGAAAACCGGGGGCATGGGGGGCTAAGTGCGGGTTGCTGCGAAGGATCTGCTGGTTTGCACAATAAATGTGCAGACCCGGAAAGGGGCCAAGGGCAAGTCAAGAGGGGATCAGTAGACCTTGAATTGGAAGGGCACTTCGACGAAGGCCGTGGGCTCGCTCTGGGTGGCTGCAAGGGCGGAGTTGGCACGCAGATAGAGGGTGTGGAGCGTGCGGGTTTCGGCGGCCTGGCAGTGGAAATCCACGGTGACCGAGCCCTTGCCCTGGATGACCACGGGCTCGGGGATGGGGTCGCAGTCCGTGGTGGGACGCTTCTCGCTGTCGATGGCCACGGTGAAGGTGATGGTGTCCTCGGCGGCGCCCACATTCCTGACCAGGAGGGTGAAGTTGAAGTTGGCCCCCTGCTTGACCTCCCGGGGGCTGTTGAAGGCGGGCAGGTGGGAGGGGTCGGTCACTGCGTCGGTGCCAGCGAAGGACCTGGAGTGCTTCACGAAGTGGACGAACTCGGAGTGGGTGTAGCCCTGTTCATTATAAAGGAAGACGCCCTCAGGATTGGCCGTTGAGGACTGCCAGGGCAGCTTCTCCAGGTCCTGGTTCTGGGGGACCCGCCGGAAGGCCTGGACGGACTTGAGGAGGGTCTCGTACTGGTTGGCAGTGAGGCCGGTCCGGGCCTCCTTGAACCAGGCGTTGGCGGTGGCGCCAGCGGCGGCCTTGAGGTTGGCCAGATCCCCCCCGGAGATGAGGGACTTCTGGACATTGGTGGTCTTGGGAATCAACTGCCAGTACTGCAGGAGGCGGGTCACGAAGATGTCAGGGTTGCTGTCCAGGAGATCCCCGTCGGGGCTTTCCAGGACATTGTAACTGGAGGGCACGGGCACCTCGTAATAGACGGGTTCGGGGTAGATGGCGGCGCGCTTGACGCCCCAGTAACCCGCGGCGTGGGCCAGTTCGTTGCGGATGAGGCCACCGCAAAGCTGGGGCAGGTAGACCTGGGCGGGCTTGTGGGTGCGGGCCGCGGCCTCAATCTGGTCCAGCACCGCATGGGGGCCCACCAACAGGGGCCAGATGCCCTGGAACTGTTCGAAGAGGATGGTGTTGGCGGGGCTGACCCCAAGTTGCACCACGGGCAGGAGGCTCTTGTTCCCGGTGTAGGCCTCAGTAAGGGGGGTGTCGTCGGGCGGGGCGATGTACAGCACCACCAGCTTGCAGCCGGCCTCCAGGAGATCGTTCATCCGCCCCAGGGAGGCCCACTCGTCCCCCTTGGAGGCGAAGATGAACATGGCCGTGAGGGGTTCCTCCAGACAGTCCCGGGCGCAGGTGAGGTCGTCCTCGCCGTTGCTGCACTTGTGGTCGCCGCAGTAGAGCTGGCCGCCAAGGTCGGGCTGCTGGGTATCCAGGTCCTCGCCAGGCTGGGAAGCGTCCGTGTCGCCCTGACCCAGGTCCCCCTGGGGCAGGTCCGGGCTCAGGTCTTCCAGCAGGTCCGGGGCCCCCTCGTCGGGCTCTGCGAGGTCCTCCTGGAACCAGTCCGGGCCAGGCTTCGTGTCCTCAGCCTGGGGCGTGCCACCACCATCGCCGGAACAGGCGGTGCCCAGGATCCAGAACAAGGTCGACAATCCAAGCAGGTGACCCTTCAACATCCGATTCCTCCGCAAGCAGGGGTCAGCGAACAAAGACATAGGGGATTATATTGATGAAGCCAGGGAATTGCCCTGTCTCACTGGTGCTCAGCGCGATCCGGTCGGACATCTCTCCGTCCAGATCAATCACTGCGCTTTGGCTGTCGGGGACCAGACGGGTGTACTTGTGCTGGAAGCCATCCCCGGTCTCCGCCTTGAGGCTGGGCACCCCCGGAAGGCCACCCGGGACCTTGCTGCAGAACTCCACCTGGATGTGGCTGAAGGACAGAGGGCTTCTGGTCCTGATCTGCAGGGCCTGCCCCGGGCCGGGCCGGAAGCATTTGCGGAGGGAGTCCAACTCCAGGGAGGGTTGGTCTCCGCCAACCGCGATCAGGCGGAACATCCCTGGGGGCAGGGGTTCGGCCCGGGGACCCACCTGGAGATCCAACGCCTTCTGCACCCGGGGGCTGCCGGGGTCCTTCCGGGGGGGCAGGGGGATGACCCGGTCCACGGTGTTCTGTTTCAGGGCCTGCATCTTGTCCGGGAGGCGGGAGACGAAGGGCTCGCGCATCATGCTGAGGCCCAGAAAGAACAGCAACAGCACCAGCGGAATGGCAATCCTCAGGACCCGATGCCTGCTCGACGCCCTCTTGGGTGGTGGGACCTTGGCCTTGCCTGAGACGGGCGGGGGCTGGCGCCGGGGCTCCGGGGTCTTCTCGGCCAACACGGGGTAGCCCGCCACGGGGGCCTGGCCAGCGCCCTCCGGGTGCTCCTCTGACTGCTTCAAACTGAGCCCATTTCGATGCTGGTCATCCATTGCGCTAGTGTCCCCCCAAGACTGGCCGAATTTACCCGCAAACGCAGCCGCCTGCAAGGAAGTGATTCGCTTCCGGTCCAGGGCGTTTGACAGGCAGTCCCAGGTGCCTTAGCTTATGCCGGAAAGGAACCCCGACCCTTGAGCGAGCAGGTACCGGCCAAGCCTGAAAAGCCCAGGCACAAGATCCTGTGCAGGAGGAAGTTCTACCGCTATGTGGTGGCCTGCATGCACAACTGTCAGGAGCCGCATTTCTGCGACGAGTTTTGGGGTTTCTTCAAGGCCGTGGGCAAGACACCCGCGGAGTACTACAATGACGACGGCATCGGGGAGGCCACCATGAGGCGAGTGGTATTTGACTGCGACCGCTGCGGCAAGAAGGATGTGGGCACCATGTTCGGGCTCTTTGACGAACAGGGGGAGACCGAAAGCAACCGACTGGCCGAAGAGGTCTTTGCCAGACAGGTCCATCAGGTAGGATTCCGAGAGAATCTGCTGGTGGGAATGGTCCATGGCGTGCTGGACAAGCTGCACGAGGTGAGGCGCTGGAACCACTACTGCGACAAGTGCTTCCGACGCATGGTGGAGGACCTGGCCGATGTGGCGCTGCTGAAACGCGGGGCGGCTCCCAAGCCCGTGTTGCCAAAGCCCGAGCCGCCGCCGCCCCCGCCGCCCCCACCCAAGCCTCAGCTCCCTGAGGAGCCGGAAGAACCCGAGGTGGTGAAGGCCCCCCGGGGCAGGCCCAAGGGTAGCGGCAAGCCCAAGGTCGAGCCAGAGGCCCCCGCCCGCCCCCCGAAGGCGCCGGAGCCCAAGCCCAAGGCCCCCGTGGCCAAGTCCCGGTCCCCCAAGGATGGGCTTCCCCTCTGAGCAAGGAGGCATTGCCTTCATGAGACCCGGCAACCCATTCAAGATGCTCTGGCTTCTGCTGCTGGTGTCGGCCTGCTGGGCCTGCACGGGCAGCAAGGATGCTCCCTCGAGGTTGACCTCGGTGCCGGAGGAGGCCCCCGCTGAGGAGCCCCTCCTGGAACCCAATGGCGCCGAGCTTGAGGACTCCCTGGCGGTGCCCCGGGCCCTGGCCAAACAGGAGGTCCCCGCCCGTCAGGACTCTTTTGCGGACCTGGACCTGGAGAAGATCCGCCAGCGTCTTGGAGAGAAGGAAGAGGACCCATCCTCCCGAAGGCGGGTCAAGACCGAGAGCTCGGTGCGGTCCCTGTCCTACTACCTGGACCGGGTCTGGGGCGTGCGGCTGCCTGATGCCGGCGAGGGACCAGGCCTGGAGGCCGCCATTGGGCGCCCCCCTTATGAGCTTCAAGTACCAGACGGCATGGGCCTGGAGCACGGCCAGGCGGTGCCCGCCGAGTTACTGGTGGTGGTGGAAAAACGGGACCTCCTGGTCAATCAGCTCAAGGTGGCCGACATCCTGAATGTGGCCCCACCCGGCGCCCCCGAGGACTACCAGATCACCCGAGAAGAGGGCCGAACCGGCATCTGGGCCCTCATCGCCCAGACCCGGGAACTGCTGCGCGCCAGAGGCGCCGTGCTGCGGGGCGTGGGCATCCCCGAGATCCTGGTTCAGTCCTGCGATAGCGCGACCATCCTGATGGATGCCTCGCTGCCCTACCACATCCTGGCTGAGGTGATCCAAAGCCTGGGTCTGTCGGGCCTGTACCGCTTTCGCCTGGCGGCTCGCGATCCCCTGGGCCTGGTGACCTACCTGAAGGTCTCTTCGCCCCGGATGGTCCCCGAGGAGGCCGAGAGTCTGCACCTCTACGGCGACGACTGGTGGGACAGCCTGGCCCGGGTCCGGGCCGACTTCGAGTATGCCTATCTTTCCTACCTTCCCGCCCGCTACCCGGATGACTGGGAGGGCGAATTGAGGGATGTGCCGGTGTGCGTCCCGCCGGCTCTCCGGGCCGGTGGCGAGGGCCTTCCCTTGGAGGCCGCCGGGCAGATCCGCAAGCACCTGAATGGAGTTCGGGACCTGGACACCCGGAAAGAGCGTTCCGCCGGCGAGGTGGCGGCCGCGGCCAGGTTGACCGTCCCTGAGAGTTCAGTGGGGGCTCCTCCTCTTGAGAGCCTGGCCTTCTTCCGCAGGGCGCCCTTCGTCTATCTGGACGGAGAGGTGCTGACGCTGGTGCTGAGGGACCTCACCAACGGCCGAATCCAGAGCATCTTCGAGTTCGCCGGGGACGACCTGGAAGGCCTGACCAGCACCCTGCTGCGGGTTCACCCGGAGCGGGCCGTGCTGCACCTTGGGGCAGCTCCCACGGTGACCCTCCAGGACCTGACCACCGTGGCCTCGGTCCTGCGCCGCCGCTGCGAGCTGAAGGGCATGGGGGGCCAGTGCTCCTCCTTCCAGCCCTGGCTCGATACCATCTACCTCTTCACGGCCCCCGAGGATGGCTTTGCCGCCCTGGCCTCCGCTTCCACCGTCCAGGGCCAGGACCCCAAGCCCCAGGCCCGACTGTGCCCCGCCCGCCCCATTGAGGCCCTCATTCCTGAACTCCAGGGGCGCCTGGGCGAGTGCAAGCTGGAGCACCGGGACCTGGAGATTCGCGCCCGCTGGCAGGTGGATGGCAGCGTGGAGGTGGTGGAGGTCATCCCCACCCTCAGCGCCGACCGGCTGGACTGCATTCGCCAGTTGTTGCCCCGAAAGCTTGGGGCCCGGAACCGCTCCTGCGAGGCGGTCATCCGGGTCCAGATGGCCGTCGAACCCGCCAAGTCGACCCCCGAGGCCCCCGATGCCTAGACCCTGGATGGGGCTGTTGGCCTCGGCCCTGGGCACCAACCAGCCGCTGCCCCCGGGGCTTCCACGGATCTTCAGCGCCCAGGCTCTGGATCAGGCCGTCTGTGGGGCCCGTTTCCATGGTCTGGAGCTGTATCTGTTGACGGCCCTGGAGGGGCTGCAGCGCACCGGGGTCCTGGAGTTTGACCCGGCCGCAGCCAAGGCCCTGGAGGAGCGACGGCGGCTGAGCCTGCGCCGGTCCCTCATGTGGGATCCGGTGCTGGACGAGGTGCTGGGCCTGGTGGACCCAGGGGGGCGCCGGGGGGTGCTGGTGCTGAAGGGTGGGGGGCTGCGGCACCTGCTCTATCCCCAGCCCGCCCTGCGGGAGCTGTCCGACCTGGACCTGCTCCTGCCTCCCGAGGGCATGGAGGAGGCGGAGGCGGCCCTGGTGGAGGCGGGCTGGCAGCGGGAGGGAGATCCCCACTGGCATGCGCGGCATCTGCGGCGGGACCTGGGTGGCTTCTCGGTGATGGTGGAACTTCATAGGTCCTTGGATCAGGTGGAGCGTTGTGGCCTGACCCACGGGGATCTGGTGGGGCAGAGCGTGCTGGTGGAGGGTCCGGGCTTTCAGCTTCGGGTGCCGGGGCTGGCCCATCAGGCGCTGGTGGCCTTGGTACATGCCCGCAAGCATGGGCTGGAGGTGCCCTTGAAGAACCTGCTGGACTATCACCTGGTGCAGGTCGCGCTGGCCCGCCAGGGTGGGGCGGTGGCAGGCGGGCCGGAGTGGCAGGTGGGGGGACTTCCCGCCACGAGGTTCGTCCTGGATGAAGTCTGTCGGGCCTGGTTTGGAGAGCACCCTTCAGTGGACCTGCCGCTGGCTTCCCTGGGGGGCTTGCACCGGAGGGGCCTGGCGGTCCTGCTGGACCCCTGGCGCCACGGCTACCTACGGGGGGTGCCCCGGCACGGGGTGCGGCGCTATCTGGCGGTTCAGCCCCTACTGTTGGGTTCGGCCACGGGTTCGGCCCGGGAATTTGCTGTCTGGGTGCGGCGCCGGGCCAACAAGCTGGTAGCGGGTGGGATCAGTTCCGGACCGAGGTGATGGGCGGCGGGATCTTGCCCGTGTGGGCGATGAACTCTTCCTGAGAACCCTTGTTCACCTTCATGGCGATGAGCTCGCCAAGCAGGCCCCCTAGATCAATGGATTCACCAGCCACCAGGCCCGGCAGCGGGACGATGCGCACGGCGGTGGTCTTGTTGTTGACCATGCCGATGGCCAGCTCGTCGGCGATGATGCCTGAGATGCTGGCGGCGGAGGTGTCCCCGGGGACGGCCACCATGTCCAGGCCCACGGAGCAGACGGCGGTCATGGCCTCCAGCTTGTCCAGGGAGAGGGTGCCGTTGCGGACGGCGCGGACCATGCCCGCGTCCTCGCTGACGGGGATGAAGGCGCCGGAGAGACCGCCCACTCGGGAGCAGGCCATGGTGCCGCCCTTCTTGACGGCGTCAACCAGCATGGCCAGGGCAGCAGTGGTGCCGTGGGTGCCGGTGGATTCCAGGCCCATGATCTCCAGGATGTCGGCGATGCTGTCCCCCAGGGCGGGGGTGGGCGCCAGCGAAAGATCCACGGCCCCAAAGACCACCGGGGGGCCCAGGCGTTCCACGACGCGGTGACCCACCAGTTCGCCCGCGCGGGTGATCTTGAAGGCCATCTTCTTGATGGTCTCGGTGATGTCCGCGAAGCTGTTCATCTGACCCGATTCCTTGAGGCGCCGCAGGGCCCCCAGGACGACGCCAGGGCCGGAGACGCCCACATTCAGGACGCAGTCCCCGCCGCCCACGCCGTGGAAGGCGCCGGCGATGAAGGGGTTGTCCTCGGGGGCGTTGTTGAAGACCACGAGGCGCGAGCAACCGCCGCCGTTGGGGACCGCGGCGGCCACCTGGAGGATGACCTCGCCCATGAGGCGCACCGCATCCATGTTGATGCCCGTGCGGCTGGAGGCCAGGTTGATGGAGGCGCAGACCCGGTTGGTGGCGGCCATGACGGTGGGGAGGCTGCGGATGAGGCGCTCGTCACCGGTGGTCATGCCCAGGTGTACCAGGGCGCTGTAGCCGGCGATGTAGTCGATGCCGATGTCCTGGGCCACCCGGTCCAGGGTCACGGCCACGGCAGCGTATTCCTCGGCGGTCTCCAGGCCTTCGCAGACCAGGGACATGGGAGTGACGGAGACCCGCTTGTTGACGATGGGCATGCCCAGCATGTCCTCCACCTCCTGGGCCACCTTCACCAACCGGGAGGCGCGTTCGTAGACGCGGTTGTACACGAACGAGCAGAGCCGTTCGAGGTCACTGGCCCCCGGACCCCCCACCAGGGAGACCCCCATGGTGACGGTGCGAATGTCCAGATGCTCGGAGCCGATCATCCGTATGGTTTCTCGTATCTCTTCGGGATTCCAAAACATTTCAGACCCTGTGCATTGCTTGGAAGGTTTCCTCGTGCATCACGAAAATCTCCATGGTGCCAAGTCTGGACGCCACATCCTTGAGGTTCTCCTTGAAGACCCGGAAGCTCATGTCGCTGCGGGTGTCGGAGATCTCGACGATGAAGAGCAGGCTGAAGTAGCCGTCCACGATGACCTGATTCATGGAGGCCAGGTCGCAGCCCATCTCGGCGATGGCCGCAGACAGGGTGGCCACGATGCCCGGGCGGTTCAGGCCCGCGGCGGCCACCACAGCGCGGGTGCCGTGGGTCTGGGCGTGGGGGATGGCCCCAAAAATGGAATGGTCCGGGGCCTTGGGCTGGGGCTCGTCGGCCTGGGGGCGGCCGGGGGCCTGGGCCTTGAGCAGATCCGGGCGGCCACCCAGTTCCCGGGAGATGACCTCATTGATGAGCTTGCCCAGGTCGTCCGCGCCCAGGGGGCTGGAGGAGCTGTGGGTGCTTTCCGCGTAGGAGATCTTGTAGCCCCGGCGGGCCGCATATTCGCGGGCCCCGGGGGTCAGGATCAGGTCCCGGCCAACGGTGAGGACATTGTCCTTCACCAGGGAATCAACCTGGTGTTCGGCGATGATTCGCTTCATTTCTTGCTCCGGGCGGCATCGGGCCGCGTCTCTGCCTCGTCAAGGTGGAACTTGTCAACGATGGCCACCACTGCGGCGTCCACCGGGCGGCCGGGGAGGGCCCCCTTTTCAAGCCAGGGTTCAAGGGCCATGCGGGCCGAGTGCCCGTAGGCCAGGATTACATCTTCTCCAATGCCCGCGTCCAGGATATCCGCGGCCACCACGGCGTCGTGGCAGACCTTGGTCCCCTGGCGGCCGGCCAGTTCATCCAGGTGGTAGGGGCGCACCAGGAGGAACTTGAGGCCCTCAAGCTGGGGCCACTTCACGGTGGACCAGACGGTCCCTATGACCTTGCCCATGAACATCAGAGCCTTCCTTTCACAGAGTCGGTGCCATCCTGGCCATCCACGATGCGACTGATGGCGGCGTCGCACAGGACGCCCCGGTTGTCGCCGGGAGACAGGACATTTCGGGCCCCACTGCCCAAGGACACGGTGACCAACTCGCCGGGGCCGGCGCCGATGAGATCCTTGGCCACGATGACGCTGCCCTCAGCCACGGTCTCGGTGGGCTCAGGGCCGGCCTTCAAGACCTTCACCAGCAGCAGCTTGTGGTCCCCAAGGGAAGGTGCCATGCGGGTGGCCCAGACCTGACCGATGACTTTGCCCAGGATCATATTCTGGCCGCTCCTTTGTGGGGGGCCGGGAGGGCGTCGGGGGCCAGTTCCAGATTGTCCACGATGGCCATCACGGAGGCCTCCACGGGGCTGCGCAGGTCCCCGGTCATCCAGCGCCCGGGCTGGCCCAGGCAGACCAGCACATCCTGGCCGGCGCGGGCGCCCAGTTGATCCACCGCCACGAGACAATCGGTGTCGTGGGCAGGCTGATACCAGCAGGTCGGCTGCACCAGGACCAGCTTGAGGCTGTCCAGGCGGGGACTCTTGCGGGTGGCCCAGACGCTGCCGATGACCTTGCCCAGAATCATGGCCGGGCCTCCCTGCGCGGGGGTACGAGGGCCGCGTCATACTCGGCCCGGTCCACGATGGCCAGGACCACATCCTTGACGGGGACGGCACCGCCCACGGTGAGGTCTCGGATGCGGCTGCCATGCCCCACCAGGACGAACTCGCCGATGCCGGCGCCAAGCTCGTCCACGGCCACCACAATGGAGTCCGACACAGCGGCGGGGGTGTCACAGGCAAGGGTGGTCAAGCCATCCCCCGGAAAAACCCTGAGGGGCTGCACCTGAACCAGCTTGCGACCATCCAAGGTCCTGGCCTCCTGCGCACCCCAGATTGTGCCCGTGACCTTACCTAGCATCATGGCGCAGTTGTATATCAGGATTGGGGGAGGGGGGCAAGGGCAAGGCGGCCTGCGGGGGGCAATACTTCTTGACAGCGGGCCCCACAGTCTTTACCACGCTGCCAGCGATTGTGTCCTGGCTGCGCCGCCCCAACCCGGAGGAAACATGCGCCTGAAGATGCTGTTGATTGTGGCCTGCCTTACCGTCCTGGCCTTCCCCGCGCTGGCTGCGCCGGAGTTTGTTGAGGCGCCGCTGGAGGGGAAGATCCTCAAGGTGCAGCTTGTTGATGTGGGGCAGGGCGACAGCCTCCTGATTGAGTCGCCAGAGGGAAAGCGGATGCTGATTGACGCGGGGGCCATGGGGCGCAAGAACCGCCTGCTGGAGTTCCTGAAGACCAATGGTGTCACGGAACTGGAGCAGGTGCTGGTCTCCCACAGCCATGCGGATCACCTGGGCAAAATGCAAAAGGTCCTGGAGACCCTCAAGGTGGGGCGGGTGATCAGCAACGGCTACTTCCATACCACGGGCATCAACCGGCGCGTGCTGGAGACCATGAAGGCGCGCAGCATCCCCATGAAGGTGGTGGCGGCCGGGGACAGCTTCAAGCTTGGTGAGAGCGTGGAGTTCCAGGTGCTGCACCCCGAGAAGGGCGCGGACCTGGAGGACGAGGATGTGAACAACACCTCCCTGGTGGTGAAGCTTACCTACGGCAGCGTGAGCTTCATGCTGACCGGGGATGCCGAGCATGACACCGAGGGGCAACTCCTGGAGGAGCACCTCAAGGACCTGGACGCAGATGTGCTGAAGGTCGGGCACCACGGCTCCCACACCGCCTGCGGCAAAAAGTTCCTGGACGCCGTCAGCCCCTCCGTGGCCATCATCTCCTGCGGCCAGAACAACCGTTACGACCATCCCCGGCAGAAGGTCCTGGAAGCCATCGAGGGCCAGGGGGCCAAATTGCTCCGCACGGACCAGGAAGGCACCATCACCATCACCACCGACGGCAAGAAGATCCGCCTCGAAAAGGAAAGGCACTAGGGGTCAGGACCTTACATTACACTTGCGCTTGCGGCGGCTTGCCCGGCCGTTTTCTGCGTGCTAAGTTCCCCGGCATGAAATGGACCTCAATTGCACTGGTGCTGTGTGCCTTGGGTCCTGGCTGTGCCGGAGGAGGGTCGGAGGACCTGACTTCCGCGCCGGACATGGACTTCCCGGACACAGTGGTCGTGGACACGGACTCGGGGCCCCTCAGCCTGGAATGCCCCAGTTCCCTCTCCACGGAGTTCGTCCCACCCCTGGTTCTGGAGGGCGAACAGGCCTTCAAGGACTACCTGGCTTCCAGGTTGCAAACGCCCGAATTGCCCGCTCAGGAGGAGGCGCTGACGGCCTTCCTTGCGGACCTGCGGAGCCAACTTCTGGTGGCCCTGGGCTTCGACCAGGTCGAGCCCCCCGGCTCCCCCATCAACTCGGTGCTCAAGGAAGAGCTGGACCGAGGTGACCACTTCGTGGAGAAGCGCCTCCTGGAGGTGCACCCGGGCATGTGGATTCCCCTCCTGGTGCTTCGCCCCAAGACGCCCTGCGAGGGGCTCTGCCCCGGGATTCTGGTACACCACGGCCACGACCAGCCGGGCAAGACCCGCACGGAGATCCTCACCCTGGGAACCAACCTGGCGCGCCGGGGAGCGGTGGTGGCCATGCCCGATTGGTTTGGCTTTGGGGATCTGACCGGGGTGCCCAACAAGCATGTGTTTGCCCAGGGACTGGTGCTGGCCGGGCGGTCCATGAATGTGCCCATCACCTCCGTTGGCCGAAGGGTAGTGGATTACCTGCTTCAAAGGGCCGATGTGGCGCCCCAGCGGATAGGTGCGGCGGGCCACTCGGGGGGCGCTGAGACCGTGCTGTACCTGTCCGCGGTGGACGAGCGGATCGCCGCGACGGCCTGCATTGACGGAGTCGCTGACTGGGATTTCATGATCGACGACGGGCTGCCCCGGGACCCCGAGCATTACCCCCTGGGGCTGCTGGCGTTCTCCGGGTATCCGACGGTCCTGGCGGCCAGTGCGCCCCGCCAGTTCTTTGCCCTCTCGGGGGACCAGGACACCGTGGCGGTGCCCTCCGCCGTGGTGGCCAAGGTTGCCTCCGAAGCGGCCCCCGCCTGGACCACCCTGGGTTTCCCAACGGGCCTGCGGCACCAAGGTTTTCCCGGCGGCCACCAGATCAGTCTGGCGAAGCGCGAGGCCATCTATTCCTTCTTCGCCGAGGCGCTGGACGCCCCCGGATTGGCGGGCGCGGAGACTGGCCCGACCTTCAAGGATTCGGCGGAGCTGCACCTGGAGGTCCCCGGCGACAGCCAGACCCTGGTGGAGTTCGTGCGGGCCCGGCTGGATGAAGCCCTCGCGGCCCTGGTCAAGCCCGACAGAACCCTGCTGCGGTTGGTGCTTGGGGCCCCCGGGCCAGGGGAGCCGGAGTTGGTGTTGCAGGATGGGGGCGAAGCCTCCGCGGTGGTTTCTGGATTGCTGCAGAGGTCCGAGGGCCCCGACCTGCCGGTGGACCTCTATCGGCCTTCGGGCTGGTCCGGCCATCGGGGCGTGCTGTGCCTTGCCGACCCGGGGCGGGCAGACTGCGTGGGCCCGGGCCTGGTCTTGTCGGCCATCGGCTTCACCGTGTTGGCCGCGGATCTGCGAAGCTTTGGCGAGTTGGAAGACGACTGGCCCGTGGACGACGACTGGAAGCGCGAGCGGATCGCCAACTTCGCCCTGGCCCTGGGTGATCCCCTGCCCAACATGTGGATGCGCGATGTGGCGGACCTCCAGGCGGCGCTGGCTGAGACGGAGGCCCTGGACAGGATCGGCATCCTGGGCGCCGGACCCCGGAGCGGCTTCATCGCGCTGCTGGCGGGGGCGGTCTTTCCGTCCCTTGAGCCGGTCGTTGCGCTGGCTCCCTACCTCCAGCACCGGGAGGCCTACGAGGGAACCCCCGAGCCCCCCATGCCTTTTGATCTGTACCCCCTGGGCCTCTTCACCGCCACGGACCTGGAGGGGCTGAGCGACCTTCTGCAGGACCGCCCCCACTTCCAGACCGAGGAATGGGAGGGCTCGGAGGCGCAGCGACTTCAGGTCTGCCGGTTCTTCCTGTCTCTTTGGAAAAAGTAGCCTTCAGGGAATCCGCTTCGTTTCTGGGGTCGGTACCAGCGTGACCTCCAGGAACTGGTCCAGCAGGCCCTCCAGTTCGGGCTGCTCCGGCCGGCCCTGGTCGATGAGGTTTGGAGCCTGGTCCTGGCCTGGACCCTGGAGGTACAACTCCTGCCTGTGGGAGAGGACCTCCCGGATGAGGGTGCCCCGGTCCGTGGTCACCGCGACGAAGTGCACCCAGGGGCTGGCGAAGGGCCAGGAGACCTCGGACCAGGCCGCCGCGGGGGCAGGTGGGGTCCCGTGGAGCACCGTGGGGAGGAGGGACTGCCCGATGGTGTCCTGGGGCACCTCAGCGTCGACAAGGTCAGCCAGCGTGGGGAAGAGGTCCACCATGCTGACCGTGTTTGCGACGGTTCGGGGCCCCGCACCTGGGACATGGATCACCAGGGGCACATGGAGGCACTCCCGGTGCAGGGTGCGGTGCCTGCCCACGCGGCCGTGCTCCCCATGGGAGTCCCCGTGGTCCGCCGCGAGGATCACCACAGTCTCCCCCTTCAGCTTCCTCATCTCCTCAGCGACCTTCCTGGTGTGGAGGTCAGTGAACCAGAGCTCCGAGTCGTAGGAGTCCACCCTGGTCTTCACTGGGAAAGGGGCCTCCAGGTGCTTCACATAGTTCAGGTGGGGATCGTAGAAATGGACCCACAGAAACAGCGGCTGGCCCGGCCTGTCCTGGTGCTCACGGATCACCTTCGTGGCCTCCGCTGAGAGCGTGGCCGAGGTGACCGCCTTCCAATCAGCCTTGACGGGAAGGCGCCAGTCGTCAAAACCCTGGTTCCAGTGATTCTTCTTGTCAAAGTAGGAGTGGCCAAATACCCCGGCGGTCCGATAGCCCTTGGCCTTCAGGAGTTCGGCAAAGGAGACATTGCCTTCCTCCATGACGATCAGCTTGTCCCGGGAGCTTCCCATTCGCATGGCCACATTGAAGAGGTTCTTTCCTGTCAGCATCGCGGGGACCGAATGGTGGGTATTGGGCCCCGACGAGAAGGCATTCTTGAATACCGTGGACTGGGCCGCCAGTTCGTCCACGAAGGGGGTCGTCTTCTTGGGGTAGCCGTAGGCCGAGAAGTGATCCGCCCGAGCGGAGTCCCAGGTAATGAGGAGGATGTTGGGGGCCTGGGGGAAGACCGCCTTGCCCTCGGCCCGGGCCTCAGCGGGCGCCATGCGGAGTCCCAGCTTGCCGTTGCAGTTCTCGTCCACGGCGTTGCCCGGCAGTTCCCGCACCCCTGGGTTGACCTGGGGGTCCAGGCCCGCACAGTCCCCGCCACCGAACCAGGCGCCAAAGCCGTCCCCGTCCACATCCGTCAACCCGGACGCTGCGCCCAGCGCCACCGGGCCAAAGAGCCCGCGCTCCTGAAGCGTCATCCGGGCGAAGGCGCAATTGCCAAGGGCCAAGAAGGCGAGGAGCGGGGCGAGGGCCACGAGCCAGCGGCCAAGGGGGCTGGAGGGAAGGGGGACGCCATGGGGCCCGAGGAAGGCCAGCAGGACGACCAGTGTCAGGGCGGCCGCGGGCAGGAGCACCCAGACCAGGTCCACCTCGAGGGCGACCCACACGGCGATGGTGGACAGCACCAGGAGAAAGGCCGTTGCGGCCACCAGTGAGGGAAGACACAGAAAGCCCCTGGAGCGGCTCACTGTGGGTAGTCCCAGTCGGTCCAGGGCCATCGTGGTAAGCCTTCGGAGGGCCTGGGCGCCCAGCAATCCCGCCACGGCAATGGCCAGGAAGGAGAGGATCATTCCCAGGCTCATCAGGCTTTGGTTGTGAAGCGTGCGAAGGATTGTCTGAGCGGCCAGGTACCAGCCCCAGATACCCAGCGGCAGGGCCACGATCAGGGCAAGCTGCAGGGCCAGCAGGGCGCGCGCCGGCTGCGCAGCAACGGGGCCGGTCCACCAACGCCGGAGGGGCGCCACGAGACCGGGGCGCAGGCACCCGAGGCCCCCGGGGACCAGCAGCGAAAGGAGAAGACAGGAGGTAAGTGTCAGGAACTGGCCGGCCAAGGCCAGGGCAGCCACGGCCAGGACGGCGGCGGGGAGGGCCTGCCACTGCCAGGGGCCGGCGGTCAGCACCTGATAGACCTCAGGGAGGGCCGCGAGGCCGCCCCCAAGGGCACCGTAGATCCAGACCCAGGAGGGGGTCAGAGTCCTGTTGGTCGAGTCCATACCATCTCCTCGGCGGGGGATTGTAGGACCGTTTCCACGGAACTGTCCATGAGGAAGATCAAGGGGTCCGTCACCGGGTCTGGCGGCGGGCCAGGAGGAGGGCGGCGGCCAGCAGGAGAAGTGGGAGGGCCGCGAAGGGAGTGGGGCGGGGGCTGAAGCTGCAGGCGCTGCTGGCGGCGCTGTCCTCGTCGCTGGTCCCCGTGTCGTCGCCGGGGCCGGTGGTGTCCAGGCTGCTGAGGTCCTGGCTGCCGGCGTCGCCGGTGGCGTCGGCCTCCTCGCAGACGCCCTCGTCGGTGCTGCCATCGCAGTTGTTGTCCAGGCCGTCGCAGACCTCGGGCCCGGGGGCAGGGGCATCGGGGTCCTTGTCGTCGCAGTCGGCCAGGCTGCACAGGCCGTCCTTGTCGCTGTCCACGCAGAAGCAGATGCCGGGGTTCATGGTGCCCGTCTCGCCCTTGTAGCAGATGCGGCCCAGCGTGCAGTCGTCATCGGCGTTGCAGGCGGCCAGGCATTTGAAGGTCCCGCCAACCTTGCGGCAGATCAGGCCGTCGGCGCAGGGGACGGGGGTGGCGTCGGGCACGCAGGTGGCGTTCTCTGGTAGATCTGCGGACTCCAGGCAGGTGTTGGAGCCGGTGCCAATGGGCTGGCAGGAGAGGCCCTCGCCGCAGTCTCCGCCGCGGATGTCGCACTTGGAGGGGGCGTAGCACAGATCCATCTCACCCTGGCACTTCTCCAGGAGGCACTTCTCCCAGGCGGCGGTCCCGGAGACCCCTGAGCACTCGCGCTGGTAGCAGGTGTACATGAGCTTCACGAAGCCTGTGGCAGAGAGGGCGGCGTCAATGAGGCAGTCCGACAGGCAGGAGAAGTCCCCCCCCGAGCAGCCGGAGAGGCAGGCATCGGTGGCGACGCAGTTGGCCGATCCGGTGCCCATGCCCTGGTAGCATTCGCCCATCTCATCGGCACAGTCCTTCACCATGCACTGGCGCAGCTTGGAGCCGCTGAACTCGGTGCAGCTTTCGTAGTAGCAGGTGTTGATCTGGTCAAGGAGGTCAAGGTTCTTGGGCTTGGTACTGCACATGCATTCGGACAGGCAGCCGTCGCTGTTGCCGCACTTGTACTGGCAGTCCACAAACCCAGGGCAGTCGAGGGTCTGGCAGAGCTGGTTGTCACAGCGGCCGGAGGGAAGGCAGGCGTCCCCGCATTGGCAGGCCTCCGGGGTCTCCAGGCAGCTAGGAATGGCCAGGCCGGTCTTGTCAGCGATCCAACCCATGTAGGTATCGGTGCGGGTGATGAAGGCCATGCTGGTGCAGGGATCCTGGCCCTCGGGGGCTGCCACGCTGCTGTTCACGCCGATGATGGCCCAGGTGTTGTTGACCTTCAGGAAACCGGGCCCGCCGGAGTCACCGAAGCAGATCCCCGTGCCGTCATAATAGACGCCAATCTGCTGGGGCCGGTAGAACCCGGCGTTCATGGTGCCGGAGCGTTTGAGGCCGCTGCCGTCGCCGGTGTAGCCGTTGGAGGCCCCGAAGCCCACGAAGAAGACCTGTTCGCCGATGATGGACTTCTGGATGGCCAGGGTGTTGATGAACAGGGGATCCACGCCCTCAACGGGGGCGTACAACTCCATCAGGGCGATGTCGTTCTCGTTGGTGCTGCCCTTGTAGCCGGGGTGGATGTGGAAGGCCTTGGCGGGGTGGACCACACCGTTGGAGGGCCCGCTGTAGTTCCAGGTGGGGTTGGCGTTGGTGCCGACCAGGAAGCCGGCGTACTTGGCCTTGATATCCCCGCCGTACAGACAGTGGGCGGCGGTCAGGACCCAGGTGGGGGCGATGAGGGTGCCGCTGCAGAAGGAACCCGCGTAGCCGTCGGGGAACTGCTGCACCAGGGCGCCCACGGCGGGCCAGCCCAGTTCGGTCTTGCCGCCCACGATGGCGGTGCTGCAGGTCTCCAGGCTGGCGGTCTGGGGGTCCTCGGCGCAGGCGCCAAGGCCAAGAACCAAGACAAGAGACAACAGCCGCACGGGAAGGAAAGAGGGTCTCATGGGGGCTCCTGATGCTGCTGCGCGTGCCCGCGCAAAACGCAATGCGGGAAAATACCGCCGACGGCGGGTACAGGCAAGCGGGAAGTGTTTAGATCCGCTTACTGCGTGCGCGGCTGGGACGGGAAGGGGGATCCGCTTACTGCGTGCGCGGCGGCTACCAGTCCTTGCGGACCGTGGGGGCGATGCCCAGGGCTTTCCATTCGGCCCAGCGGCGACGGGACTGATCCAGGGTCTCGGGGGTGTCGCGGCGGACCAGTTCGAAGATCCTCGGGTAGAGGCGCAGCTCGTCAAGGGGGGTGTCACAGAGGGCCAGGATCAACGCACCGGCCCTTGGAGGCACGGGTTGGCAAGCCACGCACACGGGCTCGTCGTCGGGCCACTGCCCCTGAAACAGCGAGTGGGGCAGGAAGGCCGAATCTTTGAAGGTCCACAGTTGCTGGTCCCAGAACTGGGCGGCCTTGTCGCCGCTGACCCGAAGCAGCACCGGGGCCCCCTGCTCAGCCAGACTCTCCACCAGGAGGGCCAGGCGCCGCACCAGATCCTTGGAGCTGGAGTCCTCAGCATCCAGAAAGACAAGCTCAAGGGGTTGGTCGGGGGCCATGGGAACTCCTGCTCAGTCCAGCAGGGCGCTGAGCTGCTTCATGGTGGTCTCAAAGAGGTCGAAGGACTCCTCGATGACCTCGGGGTCAGTGATGTCCAGGCCCGCCTTCTTGAGGATGTCCACGGGGTAGTCCGAGCCCCCCGCCTTGAGCAGCTCAATGAAAGCGGCGCGGGCGGTCTCGTCCCCCTCCACGATGCGCTTGGCGAAGACCTGGGCGGCCATGAGGCTGGTGGCGTACTTGTAGACATAGAAGTTGTAGTAGAAGTGGGGGATGTAGGCCCACTCCATGGCGTCGTACTGGTCCGCCGCCAGGTCCGGCCCGTAGTACTTGCGGATGAGCTGGCCGTAAAGTTCGCTGAGCCGTTCGGCGGTAAGGGCGCCGCCCTTTTCCAGCTCTTCGTGGGTCAGCATTTCAAACTCTGCGAACATGAGCTGCCGCACGATGGTGGTGCGCATGGACTCCAGGCGCTTGGTCAGCAGGGCCATCTTGGTGGCCTTGTCCTCGGCCTTGGCCAGGAGGTGCTCCAGCAGCATGGCCTCAAAGAAGGTGGAGGGGATCTCCGCAAGGAAGATGGGGGCGTCCGCCTTGGCGTAGGGCTGGTTGGCCATGGAGTACTTGAAGTGCATGGCGTGGCCGAACTCGTGGGCGGTGGTGAAGACATCCTCAAGCTGGCCCATGAAGTTGAGCTGCACATAGGGGTGGTGGCCGTAGGAGCCGGTGCAGTAGGCGCCGCTCTTCTTGCCCTTGTTGGGGAACACATCGGCCCAGCCGGAGGCCAGGTCCAGGCCCTCCTTGAGGTCGGCGCCAAGCTTCTCGCCCAGGGGCTTGAGGGCCTCCAGGATGAGGGGGATGGACTCTTCGTAGGTGTATTCCTTCTTGGTCTCGGGGAAGAGCGGCGTGTAGAGGTCGTAGTAGTGTACGGAGTCCAGGTTCAGGATCTGCTGGCGCAGCTTCACATACTTGTGCACGGTGCGGGGCAGGCTCTTTTCGGTGACCTGCAGGACGGTCTTGAAGAACTCCGTGTCCACCGCGTCCGCGTCCAGGGCGGCGGCCAGGGCGCTGTCGTAGCCCCGGGCCTTGGCCAGGTACACATCGGCCTTCATCTTGGCGGCCAGGGAGGCGGCCAGGCTTTTCTTCCAGGAGTCCAGCGTCTGGAACAGGTTCTGCACTGCGACCTTGCGGACCTCGCGGTTGGTGGAAGAGCGGAAGGCCGGGAAGTTGGACAGATCCAACCGCACGGGCTTGCCGGCCTCGTCGTTGATGATGGGGAAGACCATCTCGCCGGTGATGCTGTTCATGATGTTGTAGGGGGTGGCGGAGAGGTTCTCCATGAGGGCCAGCACGCCTTCACCCTCGGTGCTGAGCACATGGGCCTTGCGGCGCAGCAGGTCATCCAGGCCGTGGTTGTAGTCCTTCAGTTCGGGGGCGGCGATGAGGGCCTCCAGGGCCTTGGTGTCGAGGGCCAGAAGCTCGGGTTCGATGAAGGACCGTTCGCTGTTGGCCAGGCCCAGCAGGTATTCGGAGCGTTCGTAGAGGGCGCTGGCCTTGGGGTCGTTGCGGTCCACGCTCCAAAGTTGGAAGGCGTACTGACCCAGGCGGTCGGCCCTGCGGGACAGCTCCCCGGCCTTGTCCAGGCAGGCCTTCACCTTGGCCACACCCCCGGAGAGGCTGCCCTTGCAGGAGGCCAGGGTGGGGATGTCCTTTTCCAGGGCGGCGAACTCGGTGTCCCACTCCGCGGGGGACTTGACCAGGTGCTCCAGCTTCCACTTGTACTTCTCGGGCACCTCGGTGCGGGGGCAGTCAGAGCAGGGCTTGTACACGGGTTCCTCCTTGGCGTTCACAGTTCCGGCGGCCAGACACAGGGCGGCCACTGCCAGTAGGGTCTTCATGCGGGTGGACTCCTTTTCTTGCTAGAGGTAACGGTTGATTTCCCAGTCGCTGATGTGACTACGCCAGGCCTTGAGCTCGGCGGTTTTTGCCTTGTTGAAGCCGGCCAGCAGGGCCTCTCCCAGGGTCTCCTTGATGAACCCCGAGGCCAGGGCCAGGGCCAGGGCAGCCTCCAGGCTTTCGGGCAGGAAGGAGATGTTTCGAGACGCCAGTTCGCATTCGGAGAGGGCGTCGGTGTTCTCCAGGCTGGGGGGCGGCGCCGGCAGCTTGTGACTGATCCCGTCCAGGCCCGCGGCCAGCAGCAGCCCAAACAGCAGGTAGGGGTTGGCCAGGGGGTCGCCGGCGCGGTACTCCAGGCGCTTGGCCAGGGGGCCGTCGGTGCCCGAGGCGGGAATTCGAATCAGGGCCATGCGGTTGGCCGCACCCCAGGTCAGGTACACGGGGGCTTCGTGGCCGGGGACCAGGCGCTTGTAGGAGTTTACCGACTGGTTGGAGAAGACAGTCAGTTCCCGGGCGTGCAGCAACTGGCCGGCGATGTAGGAGAGGGCGGTGGGGGACAGCCCCTGGGGGCCCTTGGCGTCCGCAAAGCAGTTCGCGCCACCCTTCATCAGGACCTGGTGCACATGCATGCCGGACCCCGCCTTGTTGGGGATGGGCTTGGGCATGAAAGAGGCGGTCAAACCATGCTTCTTGGCCACCGCCTTCACCATGATCCTCGCCAGCAGCACATTGTCGGCCTGCCGCAGGGCGTCGTCGGGGTACAACTCAATCTCGTGCTGGGCGGGGCCACCTTCGTGGTGGAACACCCGGACCTTGATGCCCAGGGTCTCGAGCAACTCGGCGGTCTCCCAGAGGGCTTTGGTGGAGGGGCCGGGGTCGGGGGGGCAGAAATAGCCGCCCTGATCCGCCGGACAGGTGCCGTCGCCCTTGAAGTAGTAGAACTCCAGTTCGGGGAGGGTCAGGAAGCGATCGAAGCCCAGGGCCTCCGAGGCCTTGAGGGTCTGGCGCAGCAGGGACCGGGAGTCCGCCGCCGGGGCGCTGCGGTCCGCTGGGTCCACCACATCGCAGAAGAACAGGGCGGAGCGGGGCAGCCCGTCCACCTCCGGCACTATCCGCAGGCTGGACAGGTCGGGCATGGCCAGCAGGTCGGACTTCTCGACCTTGCGCTGGCCCGCCACGGACGAACCATCCAGGGGCAGCCCCTCGGCCAGGGACCGCTCGGCGCCGGACACGGGTACATAGGTGACCCTGGGATTGCCCAGGAAATCACACAGCCAATACTGCAGCGTGGAGACCTTCTCTTCAGCAAGGACCTTGACCAGATTGCTGGCATCCATGGAGGAACCTCGTTGGGGTATTTGACACACCTCTCGGGACCGGAGGTCCGGGCCCGAGAGGGGAAGTTCCTACAGCAAAGGGGGGCTTGTCAAGCAGTGACTAGTTCTTCTTGAGGATGATGTGGGCGGGGGCGCCGTCCTGGGTGGCGTCGCCCATCATGGTCTCGACCACGCAGTTGTTGCCGGCCACGCAGAAGGGCATGCCGTTGGGGTTGTCCTCGGCGGAGTCGTCGATCATCAGGTTGTTGCCGGTGACGCTCCAGGTGCCGGTCTCGGGCTCGTCGGGGCTGTCGTCCTCGGGGGCGAAATCGCAGACGCACTTGCCACCGGTGTACTCGCAGGCGCCATTCTCGTCAGCCATCTGGGTGCCGATGGTGTCGCAGATGACCTCGGCGCCGGAGTACTGGCCGCCCATGCCATTGAGGCACTCAGCGGAGAGTTCAATGTGAATGGTGACGGAATTGGTGAAGTCCTGGACATAGGTGCCATCATCGGCGAAGTCGATGGAGCCAGTCATGTCCATGTTGATCTCGTAAAGGCTGGTGGCGCAGCCGGGCATCTCGCCCCAGGGGTTCTCGGCGATGACGGTGTTGGAGAGGCAGAGGTTGGAGATGGACCAGGAGCCCACCACATCGCCGCCGCAGGGGGTGAAGTCCAGTTCCTTGCAGGCCTCGTCGGTGGTGTCGATGATGACCTTGTCGCCCACGAAGTAGATGACGAACTTGGAGAAGTGATTCACATCACCCACCACGAAGCCGTCCACAACCTTGGACCCGGCAACCTGGACCCACTTGCCCGCGTCCTCGTCCAACCAGGCCAGCTTGGCATCGCCCTCGGGCAGGCCAGTGGCTTCCAGCTTGAGGCTCATGGTGATGGGGGTGCTGAACACCGTGCCATCGGGGCCGAACTCGAAGATGTCGGAGGCCAGCAGGTCGTCGGTGGCGGGGGCGGGGGCGCCGGCGTCGTCGATGGCCTCAACGGTGATGGTGGTGTCGGCGGGCAGGGCGCCGGCGGGGATGTTGATCTTGGCAGCAGCAGAGGCCAGGGCCACTTCGCCACCGGCGGCGGCGGTGATGGCCTCGGAGGCGGTCTCGCCCACATGGGTGGGGACTTCCACGCCCGCGCCCTTGTCATCGTCGCTTCCACAGGCAAAGCCAAAGCCCATGGTCAAAATGGTCACAGCAGACAGCACGAACTTCTTCATTGTTTCCTCCCGTTTCATCCTAAGCGCACGGCCGGAACACCCGGTCGCCAGTTTTTCAGATTCCGGTAAGATAGCGCACTGCGCCGTGATTTGGCAAGTCCGAAGGTGGCCCGAGGGGCGGCAGGACGGTTCCCGAAGAGGGTTCGAGGGCCAACGCCAGCCATCGTGAGCGTGTATGGAACCGACCCCAGGGTTCTCCGGTCCTTCCCCCCGTGGGGGAAGGTGGCCCGAAGGGCCGGATGAGGGTGCCGGATGAGGGCACGGGTTCCATCGCCAGCCATCGTGAGCGTGTATGGAACCGACCCCAGGGTTTTCCCAGGGGCCGGGGCGGGGGTAGCGCCCCGGAGAGCCGGCGTCCGGGGGGCTTCCCCCCTTGACGCCTAGCCGCCGCAAGCCGC
>CAZMEC010000014.1:0-29545 GCA_964565265.1 uncultured Myxococcales bacterium | reverse complement strand
CCTCCGCCATCGAGCAGCGCCACGACGCCAAGGGCATCTGCTGGCCCGAGGCCATTGCCCCCTTCCAGGTCACCATCCTGCCCATGCAGATGAACGAAGCCCGGGTGGTGGAGGCCGCCGAGAAGCTGACCTCGGACCTGGAAGCCCTTGGGCTGGAGGTCCTGCTGGATGACCGCGATCTGCGCCCCGGGGTGAAGTTTGCGGACGCCGACCTGGTGGGCATTCCCTGGCGCATCATCATTGGTGCCAAGCGCCTGGACGCCGGCGAGGTGGAGTTGGTGTGCCGTCAGGGCGCCCAGGCCTCCGTGGTGCCTCTGGCTGAGGTGGCCGCCATCGTCAAGGCCAACATCCAGGCCGCCCTGGCCGCCGGCTCTTCGTCCGAACCGCGCGCGTAAGCCAACGGGCCGCTTGGCCCGCTCCTTCCCCGTGGGGGTTCTGTCCGGCAGGCCTTCCGAACCGCGCGTAGGCAAGTGGGGAGTCTGGCCGCTCCTTCCCCGTGGGGGTTCTGTCCGGCAGGCCTTCCGAACCGCGCGCGTAAGCAAGCGGGTGTATTTTTTTGGCCTGTTGTGGGCTGCCAACCTCCGGAGGTGTCCCCTGCTGCTCAGCGTTGACGGATGTTCCCGGGTGCTGGAGTGCCTCACTGCAGGTACCGGGGGCCTCAGCGCCGTGGTCCTCTGCGCGGACTCCCTTCCCCGGGACGAGCTCCAGCGTCTGGTGGGCCAGGCCCAGCACGCCGGGGTCACCGTCGAGACCCTGCCAAGGGATCGTTTCCTGGCCCATCCCTCCTGTCCGGCCGGTTGCCGCAGCGTCTTTGCCCTGCTGAACTACGAAGAGACGGAGGGGCTGGAGGACCTGTTGGACCTGCCCGTCGGCGACCGCGGCATCCTGGCCCTGGACGGCATCACCGACCCCGGCAATCTGGGGGCCATGATCCGCAGCGCCGTCTGGTTCGGGGTCACCGATCTGATTCTTCCGAGGAACAACGCCGCGGCCCTGAACGAGGCCGTCCTGCTGCGCTCCGCCGGGGCCCTGGCCCATGCCCGCATCTACCGGGTGAACAACCTGGTTCGGGCCCTGGAGCAACTCAAAGAGGCGGGCTACTGGATCCTGGGCACCTCCCTGACGGCCAAGGAGGACTTGGCCGGCGCGGACCTCTCCGGTCCCCTGGTGATGGTCATTGGCAGCGAGGGCAAGGGTATGCGTCGTCTGGTGGAGGCAAGCTGCGATCGGCTGGTGAAGCTGGCCGCCCCCCGGGCCCCCATCGGGTCCCTCAATGCCTCAGCCTTCACCGCCGTGCTGCTTTACCAAAGATGGCTGTCATGCGCCGGCAAACCCTGACCGCAACCTCCCCGTCCGTCCAAGCATCAAGCTCCTGGTCGGTCCAAGCCGCGCACGGAGCGAAGCGCAGTAAGCGGATCCCGGCCCCACTCCCCCTCTTGGCCCTCCTGCTCCTCCTTGGGGCCGCCTGTTCGTCCCCGGACCTGGCCCGCCAGCGCCCCTCGGAGGAGTTGTCCCCCGTCGCTCCCCCCCCTGTCCAACTGCCCGTGCTGGTTGGGGCCCCCGCGGACCCTGGCTCCCCCGAACTTGCCGCCGCCGAGGCCGCCGCCTTCGAGGCCCTGCGCCGGGGAGAGCTGGAGATCGCCGCCAACCACTTTGAGGCCGCCCAGGCCCTGGCTACCAGCGTGCCGGGCCAAGCTCGGCTGGCCTTCAACGCTGCCCTTTGCGCCCACCAACTCCACCAATGGGCCCGGGTCCGGGCGCTGCTGCTGCGGGGCCCCCGGGGGCTGCCGGAGGCCGAACTTGCCCGCTTCCACCTGCTGCTGGGTGAGGCGGAGGCGGCCCTGGGTAATTGGGAGGGGGCCGGGGGGAGCTTCGCCGCCGGCCTGGTGCTATCTCAGGCCAAGGACCCCGGCGCTGAACTCCAGGCGGGCCTGCTGCTGGGGGACGCCCGGGTGAAGTTCGCCGCGGGGCGCCTGCACGAGGCCCAGGGCCTTTTGGAAGACGCCACCACGCTGCTGCTGGACGCCACGCCCCTGCGGCAGCAGCGGGGCCACGAGTTGCTGGCCCGGGTGTTCTATCACCACGCCCTGATCTACCAGCGCCTGTGCAGAGCAGTGAAGCTGCGCCTCCCGGTGGAGCGCATGACCCGGGATCTGTCCTTGAAACGCAGCCTCTTCAAGAAGTCCGAGGAGCTGTTCATGTTGGGGGTCCAGGTCCGCCACCAGGTCTGGTCCATCCGCTGTGGTCATGCCCTGGGCGTGCTGGCAGAGGATTTCGCTGCAGACCTCCAGGCCTCGGAGCTTCCGCCCGACCTGGACGAGGACGCCCGCAGGCTGTACTTCCAGGAGCTGGAGCCCTATGTCCTGGCGGTGCAGCGGGAGGCCCTGGGATACTACGAGAAGACCGACCGATTGGCCCGGCGCCTGGGCTTCACGGGCCCCTGGGTGGAGCGCAACCAACGGGCCCTGGCGACCCTTAGAAAGGCCCTGGAGTCCCAACCTCAGTGACCGGGCCCAAAGGCCACCTCAATCTCAAAGCATCTTGACCGGAGGGGGAAGACCTCCCGGGAGTCGCCCTCCAGGCGCAGGCGCAAGGGGGTGCCAGCGAAGGCGAGGGCGGAATACCTGAAGGGCCCGCTTTGGCCCGCCTCCACGGCGCCGCAGCCGAAGTCCTGGGGGGAACAGTCGGCGGCCCCAAGGGAGGCGTAGAAGCCAAAGTCCGGGGTCTTGGGGCTGACGGCCAGGTCGAGCTGCGTCGTGGCAGGGCTTTCAAGGTCGGGGAGGAACTCCAATAACAGCTCGGGCATGCCGCCAAAGGCGTCCCGGCTGGCGGCGCAGTCGGTCTTGAGGCGGTCCGGGCCGTCCGGGGGCAGGCACAAGGAGAGCGTGGTGCCGACCCAGCCCTCGGTGGCCAGGGGGGGCAACTCGGAGCGACGCAGGAGATGATCGGCGGGGCAGTCGGCGGGGGGCTCAAGGGGCGTCAGGGCCACCTGGACCGAGAAGGCCGGCGGGGCCAGGGAGCCCTCGGGGATGGGCTGCTCTACGGCCAGCACGAAGGTGCCCGGGGTGACCACGGGGGAGGGCCAGGAGAGGGTGTCCTGGTTCCAGCAGCCCTGGAAGTTCTGGTAGTAGCAGCCCTCCCGGAAGAGGTAGGCCCGGCAGGGGGCGGGGCAGTCCAGGCGCAGCTCCAGGCGGCTGGGGGCGGTGGGCTGGATGATGAATGGGGTCTCGGGGCCCGGCAGGCTCTGGGTCTCCCCGCATTGGGAATAGTAGACCGACAGGAGGTTCGTTGCGGAGGGTGGGGCGGCCAGCGCGAAGGAGCCCTGGAACACGGGGGCCAGCAAGGTCTCCAATGCGACCGGGCAGTTCCAGGCGGGCAGCAGGGGGAGGTCCCCGGTCCAGGTCTCCTGGGGGGGGATAAGGAAGTCCGGGGGGGCGTCCAGGATCTCTGGCAGATCGTAGAGGCCATCGCTGCCGCCATCTCCCAGATCCCCAGGGGCCGCGAGGTCCGGTGGGCTTACCCCAAAGTCCGGCACCAGCCAGCCGCAGGCGGTCAGGGTCAGAAACAAGCACAGGCCAGAGCTTTTGGTCCAACGCCACATGGCGCGCAGTATAGGCAATCCTGGCAGCCCAGGGAAAGGGATTTGCGGGGTGCTGAGCGGGCTTGTGTTTCCAGGGTCTTTGTTGTACCACATCTGGGTGCAACGAAGGGGTTTGAGGGCCATGAGCGTGGACGAACAGGAGCGCTTCAGAAAACGCACCCGGTGGGTCTACTACCGCGAGGGGGTGGCCTATGGCCCCTTCCGGGTGGACGAGATCCTGGAGCTGATCCAGAAGCGGGAACTGGCGCCCTCCGTGGAGGTCATGGAGATGGGCTCCAGCCGCAGAGGTCCCCTCAATTCCGTGGCCTTCTTCGCCCAGGCCCTCAAGGATTCGGAGCAGGCTGAGGTCCTGCGCCGGGATGAACGGGACTTCGAGCGCAGCCGCACCAGCCTTGGCCGCAGCCGCACTGCCCGCCTGGTGCTGATCAATGTGGCCCTGCCCCTGCTGCTCCTGGGGGCCCTGGCCCTGGGGATCTGGTATGGGGTCTTCTACCAGGGAAACCAGCCCCGCAGGGGGACCCTGGTGGAGGAGGAACTGCGGGCGCCCCTGCCCCTGGCGGCCATCCCGGCAGAGCCCGTGGCCCCAGCCCCCAAGGTCGTGTTCAAAGAAGCCCAGGTTGCCAAAGAGGCCGACCAGGGAATGCAGGACTATGCTCTCAAGGTAATGGCCAAGGCCAACCAGGAGAATGAGGCAGTCCCGGTGCTGGTCCAGGGGGCCGGCGAGCCCAAGCCACTGACCCTGGCCCGGGAGACCGCCAAGCCTGCCCGGAAGGCCGCCGGCGGAGCCAAGGCCGAGAAGGGTGAGGCAGGGGTGGGCGAGGATGGCGCCATGACCTTCACCGAGGACGATCTGGCGGCGGCCCCCAGCGCCAAGGATCTGGTCCAGGATCGGCTGGCCCCGGTGCTGGACGAGTGCGGCGACAAACTGGCGGCCCAGGTGGGGCAGGCGGTTCGACTCAGCGCCACGGTTCAGGTCAAGCCCACAGGGCGCCTCGCGTCCCTGCGCCTAAGCGCCAACCTGGAGACGGGCCTCACGGATACCAGGATCTGTGTCCAGGCCGGCATGGCCTCAATCCGGGTGCCACCCTTCGAGGGCCCCGCCTTTGAGGTCACCCTGGAGCGTTGACCCGGATCTCCAATCCCCCAAAAAGATCTGCTTGTTGAGGTCTTCGGTTCCTGACATACTCGCCCGGTAAGCGGAAAATCGAAGCAACTCGTATCTAGGGGGCCAAGCCATGAATTCCACCGGTCAAGAGATCCAGCAGTTTGTCGAGACCCTCGTGGCGGAGATTGTGGACAAGCCGGAATGCGTGCACACAAGCCTCCTCGAGAGCGGGACCACGGTGGTCCTGGAGTTGGTCGTTGACCCCGCCGATGTGGGCAAGGTCATCGGCCGCGAAGGGCGCATGGCGCAGTCCGTGCGGACCCTGCTCACGGGGGTCTCCACCAAGCTTGGCAAGAAGGCAGTGCTGCACATCATGGACCAGCGCTCCATGAACGGAAACGCCCCCAAGCCCCCCCAGGAACCTGAAGAGCAAGTCTAGTTCGTCGCCAGCCCGCCAGCCCCCTGACCAACCAAACCCTGTGTCCGGCACGAGCCTTGCACCTACCTGAGCCCAACAGGAGGTGCCCATGGAAGGCAATGAAGCAGCAAGCAGACGAGGCTACCTTACGGACAGCGGCCTGGGGCTTGGCCCTGGGGTCCCTGACCCAGACTCGGTGTTGGCCCTCTGGCTGGGGGGAGAGGGCCTGTCCAACCTGGACAGCTTGGACAGGGTTGTCCAACTCAAGGAGTCCAAGGGGGGGCTCTGGACCCTCCTGGACGGAGACCTGGACCGCCTGGCCAGTTGCAGCGGTCTCCCCCCGGACCGGCTGGCCCAGCTTCGCCGGGCCATGACCCTGGGGGCCATGTTGGTCCTTCAGCCGCCGGGACAGGAGGCCCTCCACTCCAGCCGGGATGTCTTCAAATTGCTGGCCAACCTGGGCCTGCGAAAACGGGAAAGCTTCTGGGTGCTGTGCCTCAACAACCGCAATGTCCTGCTGCACCGCGAGTGCGTGGCCGAGGGCACCGGGAACATCTGCATCCTGGATCCCAAGGAGGTCTTTCATCCGGTGCTGCGCTGCGGCGCGGCCAGGGTGGTCTTCGCCCACAACCACCCCTCCGGGGACCCGGAGCCCAGCCCCGAGGACCTGGAACTGACTCGAAGGCTGCTGGCGGGGGCGGGGCTCCTGGGGGTGGAGGTCCTGGATCATGTGGTCATCGGGCGGGGCAGTTACCGCAGTCTGATGGACCGCGTCTCTTTGGGAGGTTGACATGGCCCTGGTCTTCTGTTTGATGATGGCATGGTTCGGGGCGGGCCCCGAAGGAACGGAGCATTCCATGACTACCAAGGACCTGGTCGGTTTCAACGGCTGGCTTGACCGCATCGAAGGGGATCAGGCGGTGCTGTTGCCTGACAACGACGGGGAAGAGGGGGAGGAGTTGGTGGTCCCGGTGACCAGCCTGCCCCGGGGCGCCAAGGAGGGGGTTCGCCTCACCAACGGCAAGGTGGACCGCAGGACCACCAGGCAGACCGCCGCCAGGATGAAGTCCCTGATGGAGGATCTGGTGAAGCTGGGTGAAGGAAAACCTTGAGGTTGGCGCCTCCGAACCCCGACCGCCAGGGAGGGGGAGGGACGCCCAGTCGGTGGTTCACTCCACCACTATCCCCGGGGCGGGGAAGGGCTGGCAGAACTCCTTGACCTCTTCCTGGAGGCGGGCCTGGGCGTCCAGGTCATCGATCATGGTGGTGGCCCGGTCGATGAAGGCAGCGATCTGCTGCATCTGGGCTTCCTTCATGCCGCGGGAGGTGACCGCCGCGCTGCCCAGGCGGATGCCGCTGGGGTCGAAGGGTTTGCGGGGATCGAAGGGGATGGTGTTCATGTTGCACACCACGCCGCAGCGGTCCAGCACCTTGGCCAGCTTCTTGCCCCGGGTGCCCTTGGAGGTGGCGTCCACCAGCACCAGGTGGTTGTCGGTGCCGCCGGTGATGACCCGAAAGCCCCTCTCCATGAGGCCCGCAGCCAGGGCCTTGGCGTTCTTCACGATCTGCGCGGCGTAAAGCTTGAACTCCGGCTGGGCGGCCTCCTTGAGGGCCACGGCGATGCCCGCGGTGGTGTGATTGTGGGGCCCTCCCTGGAGGCCCGGGAACACGGCCTTGTCGATGGCGTCGGCCAGTTCGGCCCGGCACAGCAACATGCCCCCACGGGGCCCCCGAAGGGTCTTGTGGGTGGTGGTGCTGACCACCTGGGCGTGGGGGATGGGGGAGGGGTGGGCCCCACCGGCCACCAGCCCGGCGATGTGGGCCATGTCCACCAGCAGCATGGCGTCAACCTCCTTGGCGATGGCGGCGAAGGCGGCGAAGTCAATGATGCGGCTGTAGGCGGTGGCCCCGGCGATGATCATGCGGGGGCGCTCCCGGAGGGCCTGCTCCCGGATGGCATCGTAGTCCAGCAGGTGGGTGCTCTCGCTGACGCCGTACTGCACCGCCTGGTAGTAGGCGCCGGTGATGGAGACATTCCAGCCGTGGGTCAGGTGGCCGCCGTGGGGGAGGGCCAGACCCATGACCTTCTCGCCGGGCTTGAGCAGCGCAAAATACACCGCCAGGTTCGCCGGCGAGCCACTGTAGGGCTGCACATTGGCGTGGTCCGCGCCGAACAGGGCCTTGGCCCGCTCCACGGCCAGGGTCTCCACCTGATCCACCAACTGCTGGCCCT
Organism: uncultured Myxococcales bacterium; assembly: GCA_964565265.1. Taxonomy (GTDB): domain Bacteria; phylum Myxococcota_A; class UBA9042; order CAIXZC01; family CAIXZC01; genus CAIXZC01. The sequence goes on along the minus strand of CAZMEC010000014.1, from coordinate 22,188 downwards.
CGTAGTAGCGCTTGCCGGCATAGCCCTCCGAGTACTTGTTGGTGAACACCGAGCCGGTGGCCTCCATCACTGCACTGGAAGCGTAGTTCTCCGAGGCAATGAGGCGGATCTTGTCGAACTGCCTGCGCTCTTCGGCCTTGATGAGGTCAAAGACCTCGGGATCGGTCCTGCGGATGTTCTCCTGACACATGGTGGTACCTCCTAGAAAATCGAAGGCCAAGCTACACCAAGCCAAGCCCAGTTTCAATTCAATCAAAGGGCCCGGCGCAGGAGGGCGCAGCGCAGGGCATGGGGGACGGCCGCCCGCCCCACCGGAGCCCGATGGTAGCCCGTGCCCACGGGAATCGCCGGGCTGGCCCCGGAGGGCCGCAGAAACTGCACCACCTCGGCCAGGGCCAGGGCCCTGCGGAACAGCAGGTCCTGGTAGGAAGGCAGCACCCCGCCCCGGGTCAGGCGAAGCTGATGGACCCCCCGGGTATCTCCCCGAGGGTCGGCCTCCGCCACCGCCGCAAAGTGAACCCCCAGCCCCAGGGGGAGGCGACCCTGGACCACCACCTTGCCAAGGGGCAGGGTGTGTCTGGTCAGGCCCGCCCCCGGGGCTCCGTCCTGGTAGCGAAAGATCCGCGTGGGATAGGTCTGGGTGTAGCCCTCCACGCTGGTGCCCGGCAGCACCAGGGCGCTGTGCAAAAAGGCCTCGGCGGCCAGTTCAAAAGCCTGGAACAGCTCGCGGATTACCAGCCCCCGCACCTCTTCACAGGCCTGGGCGGCTGGAAACCGGGCCTCCTGCATGGTCTGGTGGCGAAGCCTGTCCACCTCCGCCACGCTGCGGAAGCCCGCCTCGCAGCCGGGTCCAGCCAGGCGGGCCAGAAAGCGCACGCTGTAGGAGGCACTGCGGAGGAACAGCATGAGGGCTCGCCCCGTGGGAACGCGCCCAGCCGCCTGGTTGGCGGCCTCCAGGAGGGTGTAGAAGGCGAAGTCGAAGGTCTGGGCGAAGGCCAGGGCCTGGCGCAGGGGCTCGGGGGGCTGCTCCGCCGGCGGCAGGGGTTGGCCCGCCAGGAAGACCGGGTCAGTCACGCTGTGGACCAGCCAAAGCCTGGAGGCCAGGGCCAGGGGGAGGATCATGGGCGGGTGCACCACCATGTAGGCCAGCAAAGGGTCTTGGGCCGCGGCCCCCAGCATCTTCTGATAGGAATCCCGGCTGGGGGGCGCGTCCATGAAGACGACCAGATCCAGATCGGACAGCCCCGGCGCCCCCGTCTGGCCAAAGACGCCCACGGACACCACCCCAGGCAGGGCCACCAGGGCCTCTGCCCAACGAGCGGCGCCCTGGGTGTAATCCTCCACGGTGAGGGCTCTGAACCCGCTGGTCTCACTTGGACTGGACATGCTGAGCCTCCGCCTGAAGGTAGCGCCCCAGGGACCCCAGAGACCTGCGCCACCGGGCCGAGGCCAGGATGCGAAGGATGGCTGGCGCCGGTGGTGGAGACACCAGGGGTGCCAGCCGGGAGTACAAGAAGGGGTTCTGTTGCCGCCGGGCCGCCGCCAGCAGCCCCGGCAGGACGCCGCTGCCCTGGTGCTCCCAGAGCCGGCGGATCTGGCCCGCCTGCAGCACCGCCTCCAGGGCCTCCGGGGGAAAGACTCGCGCTGCCCGGTCCAGGGAAGTGGCCTTGTCCAGGGGCTCCCCCAGGGCGGCAAACAGCACCGCCGGAGCCAGCATCACATTGCTGGTCAGATACTTGGCCTTGTGGGCAGAGGAGAGGTCCGCCAGGCTCAGGCCGCGTTGAAACAGCCGCCCCATGCTGAGGGTGCGCGCCAGGCTGGACGCCCGCCCTGGGACGGGCCTCAGGTTCAGGCTCCCGCTTCCGTGGAAGACCCGGCACTGGCGCAGCAGCACCACCGGCAACCAGGACTCCGGCCAGGCCTCCAGGGCGGGCTGAGGGAAGGCCAGGTGGGAGTGGTGCTGGAACAGGTCAAAGGCATAGAGGGAGAAGGCGCTGCGCCAGAGGCAAAGGAGGGCCTCCTGCAGCAACTGGGGATCCACCAGGGCCTGGGTGGACAGCAGCACCAGATCGTCCAGGTCTCCGTAGGCCGGGGTCTGGGGATCCAGCACGCTGCCATGGAGGGCCCCCAAGGCAAAGCAACGGCCCTGGGCTCGAAGCTGATCGGCCAGGTCTCGCACCTGGGCCTGTCGGGCCCCAGAGCCCCCCACAACTGGAGGGGTCCAGGGTTCCAGTTGGAGGTCCACCACCTGGGGACCCGGTTGGGCTGTCTCGGCCTCCAGCCACAGGCGCCAGGCCTTGCAGTACAGCTCCAGGTAGCGTTGCAAAGGGAGGGGGCCGGGGGAGGGGGCTTCCCCTAGAAGCCCTGCCAGTTCGGCCCCGTGGGCAGCCTTGACCAGCAGGCGCTCAGGCCTGTCCAGGCGCCCAAAGAAGCGGCTGGAGCGGTCCAGGATCGGGCCCTCCACCTGCCGGTGGAGGTGGGCGGAGAGGATCTCCAGGGTGGGTCTGCCCTTGGGCTCCATGGTCAAGCCTCCTTGCCTGCAAGCATGGCCTGGGCCATGAGGTCTGCTGCCCGGCGCTGGGGCGGGATGACGGATTCAAGGTAGCGGCTGGTGGCCAGTCCGCAGTCCCGGTCCGGGAAGGCGCCGGCCCAGAGGTCCCGGAGTCGGGCGGCCAGCGCCGCCGGGTTTCCACAGCAAAGGCCAGGGATCTGAACCGCGAAGGTGGCGGGACTTGGCTGGGGCAGGAAGTCCGCCACGAGGAGGGGGCGCCCCGCCAGGAGGGCCTCCAGCCCCAGGGTGCTGTGGTAGACCACGACGGCGTCGGAGGCGACGATGGCCTCGTCGGGCTTCATCTGGGAGGCGGGCACCAGCACCAGGTGGCGGGGGTCCTCAAAGGCCCGGCGGTAGGGCTCCAGGGGCTCCGCCGGGTGGGGCTTGTGCAGCACCAGAAAGTCCTGGGCCCGGGCGGCCTCCAGCAGGGCTGTCAGGATCAGCGAGTTCTGCTCGAAGGGGATGGGGTTGCTGCCAAACAGCACCACCCGCCGGTCCAGGGGCAGGCCGTGCTCCTGGCGGGTCTGTGCCAGGGCCTGGGGAGAGGAGGCCCGCTGGAAGAGGCGATCAAAGGAGGGATTGCCGGTGACCAGGACTCGGGCCGGATCATTGCCGTTGCCCAGGTACCAGCGGCGGCTCTCGTCCCCCCAGCAGAAGACCTTGTCTGCCACCACGGGTTGACAGGAGCAGGCCTCGGGCTGCAACCCGTGGAGCATGGAGTAGGTGGGGATGCCCAGGAGGTGGGCGGCGCTGCAAAGGGCCGCCCCCTGGGGACCATAGTCCTTGTTCAGGTAGATGCCCGCGGGCCGAAGGGCCTGGAAGAGCTGGTACCCGACCTCCAGGCGCTGGGCCGCCACCATGGCCTGGTAGTGAAGCCAAAAGGGGAAGCGGGAGGGGGCCACGGGGGAGAGTCCCCCCAGCCCCCTCAATCTTGAATCAACAGGCCCCAGGGGCCGGGAGAACTGGCTCGGCTGGATGAGGCGGCTGAGGTCCAGGCGGCTGGGCACGCGGCCAAAGAGCAGCTCGTCCAGGCCCAGGCAGTTGTGGATCTGACCATCCAGCGCAAAGTCCCTGGCCCGGGGGGCCAGCAGGAGGGTGGGGGCCAGGGCGGCCAGGGCCTCCTTGAGCAACACCGCGGGGATCATGCCCTTGGCTGCGGAGTCGTCACTGAAGACCAGGAAGCTGCCCGGCTGGAGGTTGGACCTGAGCGCCGGCGGGGGCAGCCTGGAGGCCAGCGCTGTGGCCAGCCCAGCCAGGGCCTTGCGGGGGCCAAAGGAGGTCCGGCTCTTGAACTCTCCAGCAGCGGCGCGCCTTGCCAGCACGAAGTCCTCGAGGATCAGAAAGGGGATGGGAATGCCACGATAGGTCCAGTCTCCCAGGGCGCCCTGCAGCCGAGCCCAGTCCCCGTGGACGGGCCGCTTGCACTCAGGAGCCCTCGAGGCCTGAAACGCCCAGGGGCTTGTGGTTGCTGCCATTCATTCCTCCGTGTCTCGCGGCCAGGATTCGGCGGGCCGGGGCCCAGGCGTCGGCGGCCCCAATCAGGCAGGCCAGCAGGGCGGCAACGAGCAGGCCTGTCACCCCGAAGAGTTGATCCGCCACAATCACCAGGCCACAGACCAGCATGGGCCAGTAGTAGCGGGCGAGGCGCCGCAGGAGGTCGCCCCAGCCCTCCTTGAAGTAACGCCGGGGCACATAGATGCCCATGGCGATGCCGTAGAAGGTGAAGGTCAGCACGGTGGAGGCCGCCACGCCCTCCATGCCAAAGCCCGCCTCGACCAGCCAGGTGGCGGTCAGGAAGTTCAGCCCCAGGGCCGCCGCCAGCATGGCGATGTAGCGGCCGAAGTGGCCCTCCGCCGACAGCACTATGCTGAGGGTCCGGGGGAGCATGATGGGATGGGCCGCGACGCACACGATGAGGCCCGCAAGGTAGCCCTCCTGGTAGGCCGGCAGGAACCAGCGCAACAGCCCATAGAGGGCGACCATTCCCAGGGGAATGGCGATGGTCATGATGGAACTCTGGAGGTAGAGGGGGTCGTTCACATACTTCTTCAGGGAGGTGGAGTCGGAGCCCGCCTTGCCAAAGCCATGGAGGGCCTTGGGGGCGATGTACTGGAGGATGGAGTTGGGCAGGATGAGGAGGGAGTGGTTCAGCATGACGCCGATGGTGTAGAGGCCCAGGGCCTTGGTGCTGATGTTGCCCAGGATGACCCAGCGGTCAATGGACTGGAAGATGACATAGGTGTAGGTGATCATGCCCAGGGGGAAGCCGTGCTTGAGGACCTCCCAGAGGGTGCTCCAGGAGATGCCCAGACGCACGGTCTTCAGTTCCAGCTTGATGCACACCGCCAGGGACACCAGCCAGGCCAGGAGCACGGCGATGTACATGCCCTCCAGATCCAGCAGCCAGGCGCCCAGGATGGTCAAGACACCGTAGGACATGCCCTCGATGAAGGAGACCAGGGAGAAGAGCTTGTATTTCTGCTCAGCCCGAAAGACCGTCAGGCAGTACTGGACCAGCCCGGACATGGGCACCAGGCCGGAGATGTAGATGATGCCCTTGTTCTCCAGGTCACTGAAGGGGTGGAAGAAGAAGGCGTAGCTGGCCATGCCCAGGCCCACCACGCTGTGGCTGATGAGGATGAAGGTGACGGAGGTGTTCTTGTGGCGGGCGATGGCCTCGTGGTCGCCCTTGCCCAGGAGGATGGGGATCTGTCGGCCCATGGCATGGATGGCCCCAAGGCTGAAGAAGACCGTGTAGGACAGCAGCAGAGCCAGGGCGCTCCAAACGCCGCGCTTCTCGGGGCCCAGGATACCCGCCACCACCATCCCGGACACGGTCCGCACCCCGAACACCGCGTAGTTTGAAAACAGCAGCGCCAGGATGGCCGAGGTTTCCTTGCCCGGCTTTCGAAGCCCCATCAGGTCCCTCCATAAAAAAAGAGGGTCCCGAAGATAAGCGGGAACCTGACCGGGGGCTTGGTGTCAGGGCGCCGGTCCAACCGGGAACCGGCGGCCAGGGCGGAACTGGAACCCCCGTCCAGACGGCAGCCACCTCCCGGACTTCCTCCTTTTCTTTTCTGTCTGTCCCAGTGCGAGAAGGGCCCCAAATGGGGCCCTTCTTCGTATTGGACCGGGGCAATCAAAGCTGTTTCGAAGTTTCCCAAGGGCCTTGAATACCTTTTTTGCGGTGAGGGGCGTCCTGGAGTTCCAGGCTTGGGGCCTAACGGCAGCCCTGGGCGGCGTTGGAAATGGACCCGCCGCAGTTGCCGCCGCCGGTGCAGGACCCACAGAGGTTGGCCTTGGCGCCACAGGCGGGGGTGGGGCCGGGGAACCAGCCAGGAGTGGCATTGCTGATGGTGGAGCAGATGGCGGGGTAGCGCTTGTCCTCGGCGCCGCTACAGTCGTAGTCGAAGCCGCCGCAGCCCTTCCGGGGAGTGTCGAAGTACTCGGTCTGGTCGGGGTTGGCGTTGGGGTCCGTGTCGCAGCAGTCGTCCAGGCTGTCGGAGGCCCCAGCGGGTTTCTCGCACAAACACTGGGCGGTGCCCGAGTGGCCATCGCCGTCCAGGTCTGCCCAGAAGGTGCTGCAACCGATGGCGTCCACCTCATTGAGGTTTTCGTTGCAGTTGTCGTCGTAGACGGTATTGCAGTTCTCGGTGGCGCCCGGGTAGATCAAGGGGTTGGAGTCATCGCAGTCGTTGGCATTGGCGGCCCGGTACGCGTTGTTCTCCCGGCAGAGGCAGACGGACGCGCCGACGCCGAAGCCGTCGTCATCGGTGTCCAGGAAGAAGGGGGCGCAGTTCAGGGCGTCCTGGTCGTTGTCAGTGTTGTTGCAGTTGTCGTCAAACTCCGTGAGGCAGTCCTCAAACCGCGTGGGGTTCACCCCGTTGTTGGAGTCGTCGCAATCGTTGGGGTTGGCCGCGGTGTAGAAGTCGAAGGGGCTGCAGGCGCAGACATAGTCCAGCGAGCCGTAGCCGTCCGTGTCAGCGTCCAGATAGAAGGTCTGACAGTTGGCGGCGTTGATGTCCGCGCCACTGCAGTTGGTGTCCTTGCCATCGTTACAGTCCTCGGCGGCCAGGGGGTTGATGGCCTTGTCCTGGTCGTTGCAGTCGGTGCCCTTGGTGGAGTTCAGCTTGCCCGTGGGGGCGCAGAGGCAGGCGCCCACATCGGAGCGACCAAAGCCATCGCCATCGCTGTCCTCGTAATAGAACACGCAGTCCGCAGGCTGGGGCAGGTTGGGGTTGCCATCGCAGTCGTCGTCGTAGGTGGTGGTGCAGAGTTCGGGGGCGTTGGGATGCACCGCAGGGTTGCCATCGTTGCAGTCGCCGTTGCAGCCCCGGTAGTTGTCGCCGTCGTTGTCCGCCTCATTGGAGGGCACCCCACCCACGCAGTCGTTGTCAATGCCGTCGCAGCTCTCGGGGTTGCCATGGAAGCGGTTGTTGTCCAGAGGGGCGCAGTCCACGCTGTCCGGGTCTCCATCGCCGTCCCGGTCGGTGTCGCAGGCGTCCCCATAGGCGTCGAAGTCCAGGTTCTCCTGGCCCGGGTTCTTCACCAGGGGGCAGTTGTCGTTGTAGTTGAGGATGTCGTCCCCGTCGGTGTCGTCGTCCATGCAGTCGGCGATGCCATCCTCATCGATGTCCGCGGCGCCCTCGTCGGTGTCCCCGTTGCAGTTGTTGTCCACGCCGTCGCAGACCTCCTGGGTGGGGGTCAGGGCGGAGCAGTCGCTCAGGCCCATGGGGCCACAGAAGCGCTCGCCGTTGCACTTTCCGAACAGATTCTGCTTGTAGCAGGAGGTGTAGGCGCCGGCGTTGATGGAGGCCTGGGAGCAACTGCAGGAGCCGTCCGTCTTGATGCACTGGTCCGAGGGGAAGCCCTTCACATCCACCATGCCGTGGCAGCTGTAGCCGCTGGGGCACAGGGCGCCGTCTTCGCAGTCCATGCCACAGAAGCTGCCCGCGCCGCCCATGGGAATGCAGCGGTCTCCCACATCCACACCATTGGAGAGGCAGTCAGAGTTCTCCTTGCAGGGACGGCAGAGATTGAAGGCCGTGGGGACGCAGACGGTGCCGGACTCGCCGGGGAGGGAGGCACAGAACCAATCGAAGGGGCAGGGCAACTCGGAGCCACAGTCCTCGATGGAGCAGCGCTTGCTGTCTCCGGCCCAGAGGCACACTCCAGACTGGCACTCCTCGCCGGACACGCAGACCGAGCCGGGCTCGCCTTCGTTGGGGTCCTCCAGGTCGGGGGGGGTGTCGGGGCCCGCGGTATCAACGGTGTCAATGGCTTCAATGGTGTCTACCTGCTCGTAGTCACGGCCACTGGAGTCGGGCAGTTCGTAGGTGTCGGAACCATCCGCCTGGCCATCCGGCAGGCCAAGATCCGTGTCCGTCTGGCCGGTGCCGTCCAGATTCCCAGCATCCGTGGAGCCATCACTGCCACCACAGGAGACCAGCAACAGCAGGGAGAGCAGCACGGGGAAAAGACTCTTCATGGTTCACCTCAGGCCAACGCAATAGCGCCCTGGAGTATAGAAGCCCCTTTTCCTGAGATCAAGTCTCGGCTACCATGTGGCCTCAAGTAGTTTTCGGCCAGGAGCATGGTTCCATGAACAAGCCTGTGACCCACAAGTCCCTCAGCACCTTTCTGCGGCTGGTAAGCCAGTTCGAACCCCAGACCATTCGCTTCAACAGCCGCATCTTCGTGAACCGGAATCTCCGCCTCACCAGCATCTGCAAGGTGGGCTTTGACATGGACTACACCCTGGCCGTCTACAACCAGGCCTTCGAGCAGCTTGCCTGGGACCTGGTGCTGGAGACCCTGGTGCGGGACTTCGCCTTCCCCTCCAGCATCCTGCGGTTTGCCTATGACCCTTCCTATGCCATCCGCGGGCTGGTGGTGGACATGAGCCGGGGCAACATCTTCAAGGCGGACCGTTTTCGCCATGTGGGCCGCTCCTTCCATGGCACCCGCGAGATCGACGCCCTGGAGCGCAAGGACATCTATCGCCGGGACCGCATCAGCCTCTCCGCTGAGGACTGCTATCTGGTGGACACCCTCTTCTCCGTCCCCGAGGCCTGCATGTACGCCCTCTATGTGGACATGATGGACTCCCGCCCCGGCACCCGGACGGCCGCCGAGTACACCGCCGCCTACCGGGCCATCCGGGCCGCCACCGATCAGATCCACCGGGACGGCAGCCTCAAGAGCCGCGTGACCAAGGCCCTGCAGGACTACCTGGAGGTGGATCCCAACCTCTCCGACACCCTCAGCCAGTTTCTCGACTCGGGCAAGCAGCTCTTCCTGCTGACCAACTCCGACTGGAGCTACACCAACGCCGTCATGTCCTTCCTTTTGGATGGGGTCAGCCCCGCCTACCCCCGCTGGACGGATTACTTCGGCCTGGTCATCGTGGGGGCCGGCAAGCCCCACTTCTTCACCGCCCAGGAGCGGATTGAGTTCCAGGAATTCCCCTGCGACTCGGGCAAGGCCAGGGTGCTCTCCGGGGGCTGCTTCACGGTCCTTCGGGAGATGCTGGGGGGCTCGGGGGGCTCGGTGCTCTATGTGGGCGACCATATCTATGGAGACATAGTGTCCTCCAAAAAGGTCAGCACCTGGCGCTCCTGCATGATCGTCCCGGAGATGGGGCCCGAACTGGCCGCCCTGGAGAAGGTCTCCGAGGACCAGGCCAAGGTGGACCTGCTCTTTCGCCACCGGCAGCGCCTCGGGGTGGAGTTGAACTATCAGCAGCGCCTGCTGAACTTTCTGGTGGATCTCTTGAACGACTCCCGGCAGGACGAATGGAAGAGCGCCGCCCGGGAGTTGAGGCGCCTCGGGGAGGACAACGCGGCCAAGATCTTCGGGGAGCTTGAAGAGACCGAGCGGCAGATGATGGACACCCAGAACCGGGTCCTGGCCCACTTCAATCCGCGTTGGGGAATGTTGTTCAAGGAGGGGGACGAGCACAGCGTCTTTGGGGCCCAGGTGGAGGACTACGCCTGCGTCTATACCAGCAAGGTGTCCAACTTCCTGTCCTACTCACCGCACCAGTACTTCACCGGCGCCAGGGACCTGCTGCCCCATGAGATAGAACTCTGATTCTGGTCGGAAGGCCTTCAGAACGCGGGTCAGCGGGCAAGGTTCAGCGGACAAATGCCTTGAGGTTCACGCCGCACTTGGCGGCGAAAGCTTCCAGGCCCATCTTGGTGATGGTGCGCAGCGCCCTGGTGGACACGCTGATGCTGACCCAGCAGTTCTCAGAGGCCAGGAAGAACTTCTTCTTCTGCACATTGGCCTTCTGGACGGTCTTGGTTCTGTTGTGGGCGTGGGACACTTTCATCCCAGTGAGGCCCTTCTTCCCGGTAAATTCGCACTTGGCCATGGTATCCTCCGGTCGCCTGGTAAATCCAAAGCTGCGTTCGTGTAGCACAGCGGAATCAGCCCTGTCAACGAAAAACCACTGTTTCCAAAGAGCTTGCGCGGGGCTTCATCCACCATTATGAAGGAGGCCAGTTGGGCTGGAGTGACCATGGTCAAGGTTTCCCAAAGAACCCGGAGGGTGGTGGCGTCGGTGGCGGCCCTTGGGCTGTTGGTGGGGCTGGGCTTGGAGTTGGCCCGGCTATTGCTTCCCTTTGCCGGCGCCAACCTGCTTCGGGGGGATGGGGCGGGGCAGGTCTTCCTGACCTGGTTCACGGGCCTGGAGTTGCTGCCCTGGGGGACGGGGTGGTGCCCACTCCTCTGGGGCGGCTTCCCGGTGGGTTACCATTATCCCCCGCTGTTCCATATTGTTGGCGCTGCCCTGGCCATCCCCCTGGGGCTGTTGCCCTCCCTCAAACTCCTCACCGTCCTGGCCCTGCTGGCCTCCCTGGCTCTGTTCTGGAAGTTGGGTCCCCAGGGGCCCCTGGTCCCGCTCTGGTCCCGGGTGCTGTTGCTGTGGGTGGTGTTGGGGTTCCTGCTGCTGCCCTCGGGGCTGCTTGGCTTCGAGTCCGCGCCGGGGGTGAATCTGGAGTCCGTCCTGGGCAACGGCATGTTGCCCAGCGGCGCGGGCCTGGCCCTGATGCTGGGGTTTCTGTGGGCCCTGGAGCAGCGGCGGCCCCTGGCCACGCCACTGCTGTTGGCGCTGGTGATGTCCACGCACCTGGTCTGGGGCCTGTTGGCGGTGCTGGTGTTTGGGCTTGATCTGCTGATCACCCTGGCTCGCGCAGGGCGTACCGGTCAAGGCCCGTCCGAGCCGCGCGCGTCAGCAAGCGGACTGGAGTCCGGTCTTTCCGAGCCGCGCGCGCCAGCAAGCGGACTCCTCTGGGGCCCTTGGCGGCTGCTTGCCACCTACCTCCTTCAGGGGCTGCTGGCCCTGGCCCTCTGCGCCTGGTGGTTGCTGCCCTTCCTGGCCCACCTGGGGCGACTTGGTGGCACCTCCATTGGAGTTCAGGCCCCCCTGCCATTGCTGGCCCTGCCCCTGCTGTCCTTGCTGCTGGTGGACCTGGGGGACCGGCGTCGGCTCCTGTGGGGCGAGCTGGTCCTGGCCTCCCTGCTGCCCCTGGCGCTGGCCTCCGCAGGTCTCCTGAAGCTTCACGCCTACCGATTCGTGATCCCCGCCTTGCTGGGCGCCATTCCCCTGATCTGGGGGGTCCTGGGCCGGAGTCGCCTCCCCCTCCAGCCCCTGCTTGGGGGCCTGTTCATCCTGGCGGCCCTTTTGTCGCCCCTTCGGACCGCTGGCAACCCGGGCCTGCCGCCCTTCTTTGACCTCCCCCCCGTGGAGGGCGCCGTGCTGCCCCTGGAGGATCCCCTGCACACGCCGGGCTATCTGGCCCTGCCCCACGCGCTGGCTCGCCAGGGGCTGCGGGTCAGTCATGGCATTTCGGTGGAGTCCGCCCCCAGCGCCCCCGCCTGGATGCACCTTTTTGGGGTCCTTCAGCCCGGCGCCTACACCTGGGGAGTGGACCTGCTGTGCCCCTCCTGTCCGGCCCCCGACGGCGCTGCCACCATCGGTATGATGAGGGCCCTTGGCCTGGGGGGGGTGCTGACGGACCGCCGGCTGGAGGGGCTGCTGCCCCCGGATACGCTGCGGGACTATCACCGGGCCCTGGACTTTCCCCGCTGGACCGCCGCCGATGACCGCTTCGATCTGAGCCAGGACGGTCAGGCATTTGCCTTTGGCCTGACCCGCTTGAATACAGGTGCCGACGCGCTGCTGCTCCCTGGGCTGGTGGCCCGCGGGGGGGATGGTCGGGCCTGGACCCCGGGGCTCTGGGGGCAGTGGTTTGCCAGGGGGGCGGCGGGGGCTTGGCCGGCGGGGCTGGCCCAGGTTCCAAAGGCTGAGTCAGCGATCCCCGCCAGGGCCCTGCCGGTGAGGGAACTGTCGGGGGGGAGGGGAACCCTGCTTGAGGTGGAACTGCCCCCAGCCCAGGGCAGCCCCCGGGCGGTGGCCGTCCTGCGCTCGGCCCATCCCTGGTGGGAGGCCCGAACCTTGGCTGGGCAGGACTTGGAGACCTTCCCCTGCGGGCCCGCCTGGACCTGCGTTCAGACCCCCGGTTCCTTCCAATTGGGCTGGCGGGAGGGGTGGCCGGCCCCCCTTGGTCGAGGGATCAGTTCCCTGGCCCTGCTTGGCCTATGTCTGGCCGCTCTGCGCCTCCTCAAGGGGAGACGCAGGAGAGCGAAAACTGCCGCCTGAATTGCATTGGCGAGGGGAGGCTGGCAGAATACTCCAATGTTTTTTCGACCCATAGCGGCGCTGGCCCTGGTGGCCCTCCTCTCCCTCCTGGCCGGGTGTGGCTCGGACGATGAGTCCAGCCCCCCGTCGGGCCCCTGCTCCGAGGGTGACCCTTGCGCCTCCGGGATGGTCTGTTTTGAGGCCACCTGCCTGGCAGGGGACGGGGATCCCGATTGGGACGGGCTGACCAGCGAGGCTGAGCTGGCCTTGGGGTCCTCTCCCTTCTCCTGGGACACGGACCACGACGGCGTCAACGACGGGGATGAGTTTGGAGACGGCACTCAGGCGGCGGATGCCGACTTTGACGGGGTGCCAGACCTGCTGGAGAGCCTGGTGGACGATTCGGACGGGGACTGCCTGCCGGACCAGTGGGACCCCAGCGAGGGGGCCAACCCCGGGGATCAAACGACGGCCATCTGGCACCTCTGTCGGCCCCACGGATACTGCAGCGACCACTGGCAGGCCCTGACTGTGGCCTGCGTGGAGGGCAAGCCCGTCTGTGCGGACGCTGGGGGGACCCCCATCTGTCTGACGGAGCACCTCTGCGATGGCATTGATGAGGACTGTGACGGCAGCACCGACGAGGGCCTCACCCTGGCTGGCAAGGCCCTGGGGGAGGACTGCGTGGTGCCAGGAATTTGTGGTCCCGGCAAGGTCCAGTGCCTGGGGGACGGCTCCCTGGGCTGTTCCTCCGGTCCGGGTGGCAGCCACGACTACTCCCAGACGGAGAAGTGCGACGGGCAGGACGACGACTGCGATGGCTACACGGATGAGGACTTCTTCCTGGGGGTTCTGGGTCCCGGCAAGGCCTGCCAGCCCCCCGGCATCTGCGGCCCGGGCACGGTGGAGTGCACCGCCAACGGGCTTGGGGTGGTCTGCTCCACAGGCCCTGGGGGATCGGCCTGGCAGGAGAGGCCCGAGACCTGCAACGGGCAGGACGACGACTGCGACAGCTACACCGACGAAGAGCTGTTGGAACTGCCCGGGCTCACCTGCCCCGACTTTGGGGTCTGCGCCAAGGATCCGGACAGCGTGGTCTCTGCCTGCGTGCTGGGCCAATGGCGCTGCACCGGCAAGGTCGGGTCCAGTTACCAGGATGGCTTTGAGCGAAGCTGCGATGGCCTGGACAACGACTGCGACGGTCAGGTTGATGAGGACTTCTTCTTCGTGGACTTCGACAAGCTCAAGAAGAAGGTTGGGGATGGCTGCGGTACGGGGCTCTGCTTTGGAGGCAAGGTGGTCTGCGCGCCGGATGGCAAGTCGGCCCGCTGCACCACCCAGCAGTTGGTCTCCGACGAGACCTGCGATCTGCTGGACAACGACTGCGACGGGCTGGTGGATAATGGTATGCAGTACAACGGCTGGAACCCTGGGGAGACCTGCGACGGGCTTGGCGCCTGCGGCACCGGGGTGGTGGAGTGCGGCCCCCTGAAGCGGGCCCAGTGCTCCACCGAGCCGGGGGGCTCCCAGAACCAGGCCCAGGCCGAGACCTGTGACGGCCAGGACAACGACTGCGATGGGATCACCGATGACGACCCGGCGGTTCCCCTGGGCATCTGCCCCGATCAGGGCATCTGTGCCAGCCAGCCTGCGGATGCGGTGGACTGTGACAAGGGGGAGTGGGTCTGCGCCAACTCCACGCTGCCAGGCTTTGAAGCCGAGGAGTCCTCCTGCGACGGCCTGGATAACGACTGTGACGGCTGGGTGGATGATCGATTGGACAAGCGCTTCGCCAGCCTCAGCACGGTCTGGGACCAGCCCCCCGAGGGGATCGCCAGTGCGGCGGTGTTCCAGCAGGGCTCCGAGTTGTTCATCATTGGAGGGCAGAGCCCGGAGTTCGCCACGGCCCTCCGTTACCGGGTGCGGGACCAGTTCCTGCGTTGGGACCCGGAGTCGGCGGACTACGAGGTGCTGTCCAGGGACTGGAGCTTCGCCAGGACGGGGGCCGCCCTGACCTCTCTGCCCAACGGGTCTCTCTATCTTGTGGGAGGTCGAGGTCAGGAGCCCAGTGCCTTCCCTGGGCCCGTGGAGATTCGCCCTGACAGGGTCCTGCTTTCCCGAACGGAGGGCTTCGATCTCAGCTACTTCCAGCGGGCGGATCACGCCGCCATGGTGGACTCGGTGGGGCGTATCTGGCTCCTGGGTGGTAGAGGGGCGGAGGGCAATCTGGCCCCTTCGGTGATGCTGGATCCCAAGAGTGGCAAGGTCCGTCAGCTTGTGAACCTGAACCTTGGCAAGGGGCGGCCCAGCATGCTGGCCTGTTCCCCAGGGGTCTTCCATGTGCTTTCCTGCAACAAGACCTATTGTCAATTCGTCCGTGGCACCGAGACCAACCCCGACAAGTGGTCCGCCATCGCCCTCCCCAAGGGGGTCTCCGAGGACTCCACCCTGTTCTGCTTCGAGGGCCAGCCCGGGGTGACCGTGTTCAACTCCTCCGCTTCCCCGGAGGATGGGGTGGTCCAGGTCCTGGATGAGTCCGGCTGGAGGGGCATGGGCCCCGTCCCCAACCTCAGGCGCCCCCTGGTGCAGGTCGGAGTGGAGCCCAATCTGGTGGCCGGACTTGGCCCCCGGGGCGAATTCCTGCGACCAGTTCGGGATGACTATGGCTGGTACTTCCTGCCCCCCGCCAGGTTCGGGGCCGCCTTTGCCCGGGCTGGGCTTACCCGGGGTTGTTTCTACGGGGGGCTGCATGCGGGGGCTCAGGGGCTGGTCCCGCTGCACGACTTCTGCTGCGTGGAGGACTCCCTCAGTTGGTTCTGCCGGCAGCCCGCCGGCGCGCCGGACTCGGTCTATTCAGTGATGGCCTACGACTCGACGGCCAGGCAGTTCCTGCTGTTTGGGGGGGCCCAGGTGGACCCTGCCAATCCCCCCGCCAGCCGCCAGCCAAGCGCGCTCTTCCGCCGGCTGGATCAGCTTGGGATGGCCTTCTCCGAGGAGCAGCCCTGTCCGGACCTCCAGCCCTCGCCCTGCAAACTGGCAGGGGCTGCGGCGGTGGTGCGGGAGGAGGATGGCAGGCTGTGGATCCACGGGGGATACTCGGAGGAGGGCCTCAACCCCAAGTTGCTCTCGATGACCCTGGACCAGGGGCATTGGAAGGTCTTTTCGCCTGAGATCGGCGGCCGCTTCGGCCATCGGATGGTCTCCTTCGGCATGGCCGGGGAGTACCTGTTATTGGTCGGAGGCGGCAATTCTTCAGGGCAGATGGCGGTGATCCAGGCCGAGACCGGCAGCCTCTCCCAGAGCGCCTCCTTCCCCTGGACCGAGCAGCCCTTCGGGCTCATGCTCTTTGACCGCGAGGATGGCTCTCTGCTGTACCTCACGCCGGAGGGAATCGGTGCCTTCGACGGCCTGGAGGCGCTTGAGTCTATAGAACTTGCCGGGGATCTGCCGGAGGCCTTCCCCTTCGCAGGGGTGTCCTTCTTCTTCCCAATGGAGAGGCGGGGCTTGCTGTTCGGGGGCATCCAGGCGGATGGCACCCTGTCGGGGAGACTCCAGGTGGTGGAGAAGGCCTGTCCCTAGTACTCTTCGCTCTCGAAGGGTTCGTCCACATCGGACATCACGGCCGCCAGTTCGTCGGCGGGAATGTACACGAACCGGGAGCACTGCTGGCAGTTCACAATCTGAACGGTCTGCAGCATGCTGTTGAAGATCTGTGGCCGGATCTTCACATGGCAGCCCCCACAGGAGCCCTTCAGCACGGGCACCACGGCCAGCCCATCGCGGCTCTTGAGGATGCGCTCGTACTGACCGCGAAGCCGCTCAGCCAGCTTGGGCAGGAGGGCGGTCTTGCGAACCTGGATCTCGGCGATCTTCCGGTTGTAAGCCTCCACCTGATCCCAACTGGAGCCGCCCTCCACGGCGGTGTCCTTCTTGAGGGCCTCCAGGCGCTCCTCATCTCCGGCGATGTTCTGGCGGAAATCGTTCAAGGCCTCCTCGGCCTTCTTGAGCTCGTCTTCTTTGGCCTGCTTGGCCTTGCGAAGCCCTTCGATCTCCCGCTGCCGAAGCAGGTACTCCTTGGTCTTGGACACGGCGTTCATGCTGTTCTTCAGCTTGTTGATGCGCTCGTTGTCCTGATTCACGGCATCCTGTTGTTCGCGGTACCAGGCTTCCACCTCGCCCAGCTTTCCGCGCTTCTCCTGGATGCTCTTTTCCATGCGACCAATCAGGTCCGAAAGCTGGGCCAGCTTGGCCTTGAGAGCATCGCGCTGCTGCTCAAAGCGATGCAGGTCGCTGTCAATCTCCTGAAGCTTGATCAAGGTTTCCAAAGTCTCTTTCACGCTACCCCCTCAAGTCAAAAAAAAAGGGCACCGCCGGGGTGCCCCTCTCTTCTTTATATTTCGCCGAAATGCATCAACGAGACTGATTTCAAAGGGTCTCCTTTTCATCCGCCCTGGTGGGCCCACCAGGTTTCGAACCTGGGACCAGCCGGTTATGAGCCGGCGGCTCTACCAACTGAGCTATAGGCCCAAAAGACCAGAAGCATTATATGGGCGGTTTTTCCGGCTTCAAGCAAAAAATCAGGTTGGCCCCAATTAAGCTGCTTGAACCAACTCCCGGCTTGATCAATACTCGTGCCCCTGCCAGGCCGGTAGGGGTAGTCATGACTTCCAGAATTCCAAATATGGTAGTGGCCACGAAGACCGGAGAGATCCTGGATGTGCCGGGCTTGTCCATGGGGGTCTGGGATGGCTACTGCGTGCGTCCCCCCGAGCCCGAGGAGTTGATTCCCCTGCCCGAGGGCAGCGACCTCTTCCTGCTGCCGGGGCGCATCCCCTTGGGCTTTGAGGGCAAGAAGAATCACCTCATCGAGTTTGGCGGGGACGACGAGCTTGGGCCGATTCAGGCAGTCTGTGCCTTTCTGGCCCCTGCCCATCTGCGCCTCCATCACCCAGCGGTGGTGGTGGGCGGTGAGGCCCCCCCCCTGCCCATGTTTGCCTACGCCCCGGTGGGCTGGCTTGACGGCCACTTCTGGACCACAGGACTGCGCATCGATCCCTCCCGGCGCCAGGATCCCCTGCTGTTCGATGAGGTGAAGATCCGCCGTTCTGTGGAGCGCGAACTCCTGGAGACCAAGGGCAACACCCTCCTCAATCAGCTCCGGCGCTGCGCTCTGGAGTACAAGTGCCGGGCGGCCCAGAACTACTTCCTCCATCGCTGGGAGCTGCCCATGCCCACCTCCAACAGTTGCAATGCGGACTGTGTGGGTTGCATCTCCCTGAGCCACGGGGCCATCTCCTGTACCCAGGAGCGCCTCAAGGTCCCCCCCCGGGCCGAGGATGTGGCCCAGACCGCCCTGCGGCATTTCTCCAGGGTCAAGTACCCGGTGGCCAGCTTTGGCCAGGGCTGCGAAGGCGAGCCCCTGACCCAGGCCCCCCTGCTGCTTGAGATCGTGAAGCAGGTGAGGGCCAGCAATCTCCAGGGGACCTTGAACCTGAACACCAACGGCAGCCTTCCCGACGCCGTGGAGGGCCTCTTCAGGGCGGGCCTGACCAGCATGCGGGTGTCCATGAACTCGGTGCGCCGGGACTTTTACATTAAATACCATCGCCCCAAGAGCTACGAGTTCGAGGCGGTCCTGGAGAGCATCGATCGGGCCAAGGCCCTGGGGGGCTTTGTCTCGTTGAATCTGCTGGTGTTCCCGGGGTTCACCGACCGGGAGGATGAGGTCCTGGCCCTGGAGGACTTCGTGGCCACCCACAGGATTGACCTGATCCAGTGGCGCAACCTGAACATCGACCCCCAGATCTACCTGGACACCATGGGCTGGGGGGAGGGTGGAGAGGGCACCACCGGGCTGGGCATGCTGGCCCTGGTAAAACGACTCCGCGCCCGCTTTCCAGCCCTTCTCCACGGCTATTTCAATCCCTACATTGACCCGGTGACGCGGCGATCCCTTGGGGATCCCCAGCCCTGATTGGTTTTTCGTTGATCTTTCGGGGGGCGGGCGATATCTTCCCCCCCGGTTTTTTCTGTTGAAAGAGGAGGGAATAGAATGTCCGACAAGAAGAACTTTCTGTTTTCATCGGAGTCGGTGACCGAGGGGCATCCCGACAAGGTCTCCGATCAGATTTCCGATGGAGTGCTCGACGCAATCCTTGCTTCCGATCCCAAGGGCCGAGTGGCCTGTGAGACCCTGGTGACCACCGGCCAGGTAGTAATTGCCGGCGAGATCACCACGGACTGCTATGTGGACATGCAGCAGATTGCCCGGGATGTGATCAAAGACATCGGCTACGACAAGCCCGAACTCGGCTTCGACTACCGTTCCTGCGGAATCATGGTGAATGTGGGCCGGCAGAGCCCCGACATCTCCCAGGGCGTGACCGAGGGCCAGGGCCTGTATGCAGAGCAGGGGGCCGGAGATCAGGGCCTCATGTTCGGATATGCCAGCAACGAGACTGCAGAGCTCATGCCCCTTCCCATCATGCTGAGCCACAGGCTGGTGCGCCGCCTGTCCCAGCTTCGCCGCAGCGGCGAGGTGAACTTCTTCAGGCCCGACGGCAAGAGCCAGGTCAGCGTGGAGTACCGGGACGGCCGCCCCTTCCGGGTTGAGGCCGTGGTGGTGTCCACCCAGCACTCCCCCGAGGTGGAGTACGAAGAACTCCGCGAGACCATCCTGGGCAAGGTGATCCGGCAGGTGGTGCCCGCCGGCATGATCGACGACAACACCAAGCTCTTCGTGAACCCCACGGGCCGCTTCGTGGTGGGCGGACCCCACGGCGACTGCGGCGTCACCGGACGCAAGATCATCGTGGACACCTACGGCGGCTGGGAGCGGCACGGCGGCGGCGCCTTCTCGGGGAAGGATCCCTCCAAGGTTGATCGCTCTGCGGCCTACTTCGCCCGCTATGTGGCCAAGAATGTGGTGGCCGCCGGCCTCGCCGAGCAGCTCTCCATCCAGGTGGCCTATGCCATCGGCGTGGCCCGGCCCGTCAGCATCCTGGTGGACAGCCACGGCACCGGCAAGGTGGAAGACCGCATCCTTGAGGATCTGGTCAAGCGCAACTTTGACTTCCGGCCCCGGGCCATCATTGAGCGCCTCAACCTGCTGCGCCCCATCTATCGTCTGACCGCTGCCTTTGGCCACTTCGGCCGGACCGAGCCGGAGTTCACCTGGGAGGCCACGGACGCAGTGGCCGACTTGCAGAAGGCCTGACCGATAAGCCGAAAAACGGCTTGACAAACCTTGGGCGTTTGGAGAAACTCCTCCACGCGTTTTTATGGGGGTGAACTCCCCCGGGAGAGTTTGCTAATGAGGACCCTAAGTTTCAGAACCGAAGATGTGCAGCAGGAATGGTTCGTGGTGGATGCCAAGGGCCAGTCCCTGGGTAGAATCGCCTCCCGGATCGCCACCGTGCTCCGCGGCAAGCACAAGCCCACCTACACTCCCCACAACGACTGTGGTGACTTCGTGGTGGTGGTCAACTGCGAGCAGGTCGAACTGACCCGCGGCAAGATGGACAAGAAGGTCTACCGTACCCACTCGGGGCACATGGGCCATCTGAAGACCTTCACCGCCCGGACCATGATGGCCCGCAAGCCGGAGTTCCTCCTGCGCGAAGCCGTCAAGGGCATGTTGCCCCACAACCCCCTTGGGCGGCAGATGTTCCGCAAGCTCAAGGTTTACGCCGGGGCCGAACATCCCCATGCTGCCCAGCAGCCCAAGCAGCTTGATCTCTCCGTCCGGGCCATGTAACGGACGGCTGCCAAGCCAAGCAAGGAGTCTTGAGATATGAGCGACGCAAAGAAGAATCCAGAGGCCACCGGCAAGCGCAAGAACGCCAGCGCCCGGGTCCGCATTCTCCGCAACGGCACCGGCCACATCCAGGTGAACCACCGCGAGGTGGACGAGTATTTTCGTCGTCCCACCCTCCGCATGATCATCGAGCAGCCGCTTCGCCTCGTGAACCTCTTCGGGCAGGTGGACATCCAGGCCTTCGTGAAGGGTGGCGGGCTGGCCGGTCAGGCTGGGGCCATCAAGCACGGTCTGGCTCGGGCCCTGCTGCAGATTGAGGCCGGCATGCGTGCGCCCCTCAAGCGCGCCGGGTTCCTCACCCGCGACAGCCGGAAGGTGGAAAGAAAGAAGTACGGACAGCCCGGTGCCAGAAAGCGCTTCCAGTACTCCAAGCGTTAATCCCGTACTTTTCGCTTTCGTCGCCAGTCGCCTTGTAGCAAGGTAGTGGTCTTGGAAAAGGCCTGGCCGAAGGTCAGGTCCGCCTCTTTCGACGAATCGGTGAGAGAATGGACCAATCAATCAAGAAGAGCTCCCCAGTCAGCATCATTGACGAAATCAAGACCTCGTACCTCGACTATGCCATGAGCGTCATCGTGGGGCGCGCCCTGCCGGATGTGCGGGACGGCCTCAAGCCCGTCCATCGGCGGGTGCTGCACGCCATGAACGAGCTGCATAACTCGTGGCAGGCGGCCTACAAAAAGAGCGCCCGCGTGGTCGGCGATGTCATTGGTAAGTACCATCCCCATGGGGACCAGGCTGTGTACGACACCATAGTCCGCATGGCCCAGGAATTCTCCATGAGGTATGTGCTGGTGGATGGCCAGGGCAACTTCGGTTCGGTGGACGGCGACCCTGCGGCCGCCATGCGTTACACGGAAGTGCGCATGGACCGCCTGGCCGGCGAGATGCTGCTGGACATCGACAAAGAGACCGTGGACATGGCGGACAACTACGACGGCTCCCTCAAGGAACCCACCGTGTTGCCGGCCCGCTTCCCGAACCTCTTGGTGAATGGCTCCTCGGGCATCGCCGTGGGCATGGCCACCAACATCCCTCCCCACAACATGAAAGAGGGCGTGGAGGCCGCCATCTTCGTGGCCCGCAACCCCGAATGCACCGTCCTGGATGTCATGCGCCTCGTGCCCGGCCCGGACTTTCCCACGGGGGGCTACATCTACGGCCGCAGCGGCATCCTCTCAGCCTACACCACCGGCCGCGGCGTGATCCGACTGCGGGCCCGGCTCCACATTGAGCACAAAGAGGGCGGAGACCGCGAGTCCATCGTCGTCACCGAACTGCCCTTCCAGGTGAACAAGGCCAAGCTGCTCGCGCGCATCGCCGAGTTGGTCAAGGACAAGGTCCTCACGGGCATCAGTGACCTTCGGGACGAGTCCGACCGCGAGGGCATGCGCATGGTCATCGACCTCAAGCGGGATGCCGTCTCCGAGGTCGTGATCAACAGCCTCTTCGCCCACACCCCGATGCAAAGCTCCTTCGGCATCAACATGCTGGCCATCGATCAGGGCCAGCCCAAGGTGCTGACCATCAAGCAGGTCCTGGAGCGCTTCCTGGAGCACCGCCGCGATGTGGTGACCAGGCGCTCCATCTTCGAGCTGCGCAAAGCCGAAGAGCGGGCCCACATCTTGGAGGGCTTCAAGATCGCCCTGGACAACCTGGACGCGGTCATCAAGGCCATCCGCCAGTCCGCCGATCCGAAGGTTGCCAAGGACCGCTTGATGGCCGAGTTTGGGCTCTCCGAGGCCCAGGCCAAGTCCATCCTGGATCTGCGCCTCCATCGCCTCACCGGCATGGAGCGCGAGAAGATCCTTGAGGAACTGCGCGAGGTCATGGCGGAGATCGCCCGCCTCAAGCTGATCCTCTCCGACCACAAAGTGATGCTGGATCTCATTGTCGGCGAACTCGAGGAGATCAAGGCCCGCTACGGCGACGACCGGCGCACCGAGATCATCGAGGACCAGGGCGAGATCAACATCGAAGACCTCATCGCCGACGAGGAGATGGTCGTCACCATCTCTCGGACCGGCTACATCAAGCGCACCCCCATCACGCTCTACCGCAGCCAGCGCCGCGGCGGCCGGGGCAAGCAGGGCATGACCACCCGGGACGAGGATCTGGTGACCTCCCTGTTCGTGGCCTCCACCCATGACACGCTGTTGGTGTTCTCCAACTTCGGCAAGG
>CAZMEC010000013.1:22178-29849 GCA_964565265.1 uncultured Myxococcales bacterium | reverse complement strand
TGAGCCCCGGGCAGTCTCCGCCGCCGGTGAGAATTCCAATGCGCTTTTTCATTGCAATCACCTTCCCCAAGCCCCGCCAGGGGCCGCGAATCCACATACGCGCCGGAGATTATCCCAGGGACGGAGGCGAGTCAAACAAGCCGCACACCGGGAAACCCCAGGGGGACGGTTGGCAGGGAAAACCGGGGACGGAGGGTGGCCCCAGACGAATTTCCTTCCCCGTTTTCGCCTCCGTTCGAAACTTTGGGGCATGAGAACACCACGAAAATATACGCTCCCAGCCTTCTGCCTCTTCCACTTCATTTGGAGGGCCATCAATGGCGAGTTCTTCCTAGCCGACGACTTCGTCAAAGAGGTCTTCCTCGACCGCTTCTTCAAGTTCTTCAAGGTCGCCAAGGGCAAGGTCGAGGTCCACTCCTTCGTCGTCATGTCCAACCATTTTCATATGGCAGGGAAGCTCGTGGGCGGGCACCAACCCATGTCTGACTGGGCTCGCTCGGCCCACTCGTCCTTTGCCCTCTGGCTGAACCGGAAACTGGGCAGAAGGGGGCCCGTCGCTCAGGACCGCCCCAAGACCTTGGTCGCCGAGGACCAGGGGGCCCTGAAGCGCAAAATGTTCTACCACGACTGGAACCCCGTCCGCGCCGGCATGTGCCAGCACCCATCCGAGTACCCGTTTTCCAGCTACCGCTTCTACGCCTTCGGCGAGGTCAACAAGTGGACCGGGCAGCTCACGCCGCCCCAGTGGTACCTCGCGCTTGGCGACCTGCCGGAGCAGCGCCAGGTTGGTTACCGCGAGGCGTGCGACCTCTACAATGCCGAGCGCATGCTGCCTGACGATGACTTCGAGCAACGCGCGGACACCGGACACGCAACGGGCTCCCTGGCCTTCGAGACGACACGCAACACAGTGATGCGCCGCCTGGCCAATTGGCTGTGCCGCAAGACCGTGCCTCGCAAGCAAATCGACGGCTACTTCGAGTTAGCCCTGCTCTCCCCCCACACCGTGCTGCCGTTCTGCCCTGACAAGGGCCTGCGCCGAGGCCGCCAACACCTCCATCCAGACCCCATTCCGCCTCCAGGCCAGCCCTGATCCCCCGGTGGACGCCAGGTGTTCCCCAATCTCTCTCAGGCACAAAGCGCCCTCAGGGTCAGGGCACTGGGACCGGGTCTTGCCGCGCCACTTGGGTGGCCGTTTGGTGACTTCGGGCCAAGTCCCAGTGGCCCCGTGGCACATCAGTTAAGGCCTTCATAGGTCCGCCACAGGCGAGCACTTCCATGCGTTTGTTTGGGGGGGTTCGATTCCATTGGTGACTTGGATCATCAAATCTCGCTTGCTTCGCGCTGGATTCAGAACGCCGGGTGGCACTCCACCGTCAGGGCCGTCAAGGCGAAGTCCACCCAGAGGGTTATCTTGTAGGTGTCGAAGCCGATCAGCAGGGCCGTGCTGCCAAGGTTATTTGCGGAACTGTCGTAGGAGAAAGACATTCCCCCGTTGCCGCTGACATCCAGGGCCACTGGGTCCTGCAGGCCGTCCTCGCCTTCAAGCAGGGGCATGATCTCCACGGCCCCGCCAGTGCCCGCCGTGTTGGCCAATAGTTTGATGGTCAGGGAGGTCAGGTCGAAGACCCCGCCGTCCACCCGTGAGAGGACGATCTGGGCATCTCCCAGGTTGGGACCAGTGGTCACCGCTTGCGCCTCCACCCCGTCGGGCCACTCCACCCGCACGGCCCGACCAATGGGGTCGGTCATCCCTACGCCACCGGTGAACAGCTTGTCCCTGGTGTACTTGAAGCGGTAGCCGTTGCTCTCAATCGTGTCCGTGGTAGTGCCGCTGGCCACCTGCTTCGCTGTCTGGGAGGGGTTGAAGAACACCACCATGCCACAGGTATCGGCAGAGATCTGGTCGTATTGGAGCGAATCCTGCGCCACGACAGTATCTGCCGCCTGGGCGGTGTCAACAGGCTGCGACGCGTCCCCAGGGACGGTGTCAAGGTCGGGCGTCCCGTCAGGCCTGGAAGTTGTGTCCTGCCCGGCCGCCGTGTCAGTGTTCGGGCCAATGTCACCACCTACCCCATCGAGCCCCGGCCTCGCATCGCCGCGACCGCTCCCCGACGAGCCGCAACCACCGGAGGCAAGGGCCAGGACCACCGCCAGAACCGCTACAACACCGTGCCGAAGTCCCAACATATTCGATCTCCTTCTGGTTGCTGCAAGCAACGGCGCAATGATAGACGCCCCAAACCCCGGTGGCAATGGGCTGGGACAGTTCCTCCGTCCCCAGATTCCTCCACCTCCGTCCCCAGATTCATCCACCTCCGTCCCCAGATTCCTCCCCAGATTCCGCTTGACGCGCCCCCGCCACGATGGCCAACTAGGTCATCCCTTTTTTCCCAGACCCGAGGTGTCCCATGACCGTAACCGTTTGCCGTCGTGCGTTGGTCTTGGCTGTTGGCCTGTCCGCCTTGGGCCTTGCGGCATGCGGCTCGGATGGAGGCTCGGGCAAGGATCAGGTCCAGTCACCCATGGAGCCCTATGGCGACAGCACCACCTGGGTTTTCAGCGGCTCCGTCCCCACCATCGCCGACAGCACCTTCCTGGTGGGCACCTTGGGAGACAAGACAATCAACGGCCAGACCTACAGCCGCCGCAAGGTGGCCTATGGGGTGGACGACCCCCTGTTGCTGAACGACGCCTCCACGGGGGCCGAGTTCTGGACCACCATCAAGGGCGACACCCTGGTCTTCGGCGGCTTCGCTGAGACCTCTGTGGTCGAGGTCACCATGGATGCCCCCTTGGAGATCAACCTCTATCCCCCCGTGGGCGTGCCCCAGGCCGTCACCGCCACCGGCAAGCTGCTGCTCAACGGCGAGACGGTGCCCCTGGCAGGCGGCGGCACAGCTACCTACACCCTGATCTCCGACAACGAAACTATCGACACCGGCGCAGGCCCCGTCCCCGGTGTTGCCCACTACTCGTTCAGCGGCAACCTGGACGGCGACGGCGTCCCGATCGTCCTCAAGGCCATCACCGTCACGGGCGACTTCTACTACCACCCCGAACTGGGCCTGCTGAAGTACGACATCCCGCTTTTCAACACCGGCATGACCATGGAGGAGACCCAGGACCTGGGCAGCCCCGACGGCCCCGACAACATAATGCAGAAGCAGACCGTCATAGACGCCACCAACCGCCAGTTCCTGCTGGAGTCCCGCATGTCCACTGGCAAACTGGACGCCGATCGCATGCAGCACGCCTACTTCTACATGGAACTGCGTTGGGCCGACGAGGCCCGGGCCCGCACCGAAGAAGCCCCCACCTTCGCCCCCCAGGGCTGGGCCCAGACCAACCCCGCCTTCATCGTGAACGGCCCCGGCATCATGATGGGCGAGGGCTACTTCGCCTACACGCTGATGAAGTCCCCCGTCTCCCTGCTCCACCCCGACGAGAACGGCAAGGGCTTCTACTACTGGACCGGCTTCGCCTCCGAGGCCTCCAAGAACAGCGAGGGCCAGAAGGGCGTCAGCTACGGCATTCGGGTCAACTACGACGACTTCTGCACCGGCCCGATGCGGGTTTCGGCCAAGCTCTTCTACAAGCGCACCAAGGACATCCCGGAGTACTAGCCACATATCCCCACCGAACAAAAACAATTGACAGGAAAATCCGGGTTGGATATAAACCCCGTGCTTCTCAGGAAGCTGACAATTCGGCACGCTAGGCGTGGCCATTCGGGGATCGTCTAATGGCAGGACGTCGGGTTCTGGCCCCGTTAATCTAGGTTCGACTCCTAGTCCCCGAACTGTGTTGGTGCTGTTGTGGCCCGTTAGTCTAATCGGTTAGGACGCTGGCCTCTCAAGCCGGTAGAACGGGTTCGAGTCCCGTACGGGCTACTAATCGGAAGGGCGGATCTTGGATCCGCCTTTTTCGTTTAACCCACCCCTTTCCTTCCTTCGTTTTCGCCAAAGCCTTATGTTGACGCGCGCCCACGGGATCGTATATCTTCCCGCGGAGTTGCTTGAAAAGAGGTGAGGCATGTCAAGGGTTGGGTTGATTTCAATTTGCGTTCTTGCGCTCCTGGCGGCGTGCGAGCCTGCGGACTACGCGGACAACGGCGGCGAGGGCAACTTCGGCATCAAGCTCCTGCCCGCCAGCAGCACCTGCAGCGGCAACGCTGATCCGGTGGCCATGGGCGAAATAGGCATCACCGTGGTGGACCCCTCGGTGACCCCGGCCGAGGTCCTGGCCTCCGACAGCTTCGGCGGCTCCAAGACCAAGATTTCCCTGTCCGTCCCAGAAGGCAAGGGCCTGGAACTCAGCGTCCTCGGCTGGAGCCAAGACGACGAGCCCGTGCCCCTCTACATCGCCCGGGCCCGCAGCGTGACCGTGCAGGCGGACAAGACGACCCAGCTCAAGCTCTCGCTGAACCGGCTTGGCGGCTTCTCCTGCGTGGACACCCCCAGCAGCGCCCCCAACCTGATGTTCCCCTCCACCACCGCGCTGCCCGACGGCCGCGTGCTGGTCACCGGCGGCTACACCAAGGTGGCGGACAACGGCGACCGCTTCGAGATCCTGGGGGCCACCAACAAGGCCTACATCTTCGATCCGGCCACCAACGGCATCCGCCAGATCAACAAGGTCATGAACCTGGCCCGCGGGGCCCACTCCGCCATCTACCTGCCCCAGAAGCAGCAGGTCCTGATCGTCGGTGGCTCGGAGCGCCTCTTCTACGACAAGACGGCCATCTCCATGCCGCTGTACTTCGAGAAGGGCAAGGTGGGTGCGGTGGGTGCCACCTACGAACTCTTCGACACCATCACCGAAGAGTTCATCCCCTACTCGGCCTGGCCCGATGAGACCACCCGCCTCGTCTACAACAAGAACCGCGTGATGCCCATCCTGTCCCTCAACACGGACGGCACCGTGCTGGTCACCGGCGGTGGCATGTGGCCCACCCCCAAGGGCGCCGTGGAGACCGACACGGACTACCGCTACGCCGAAATCTACCGCCCCCAGTCCCCCACCTACTCCGGAGGCTTCCAGGACACCGACGGGGCCCTGGCCATGACCACCCTGCGCACCGGCCACGCCTCCGCCCTCCTGGAGGTCAAGGACAAGCTGTCCTACCACCTCTTCTTCGGCGGCAACATGGAAGGCGCGGTGGCCGAGATCTACCAGGAATCCAGCGGCCAGCTTGATGGCAACTGGGGCCTCTTCAAGCCCGTGTCCTTCCTGGACGGCACCAGCTACTCCAAGAAGCCCTACTTCGCCACCCTCACCCCCCTCTCCTCCCGGCGCTTCTTGCTGGCGGGCGGTCTGCACAACGCCAACGGCAAGCTCAAGACCCCGTCCTCGGGCGACACCTACCTGGTGATCGCGGACAGCACCCACCGCCTCGACATGGAACAGATCAGCGGCCTCACCGTGGGGCGCTACCTGCACAGCGCGGGCTCCTGGGACGCCCAGCATGTGGCCATCTTCGGCGGCCTCACCTCTGAGCCCTCCGGCGAGGACACCGTCTTCTCCATCAACGCCACCGGTGACATCCGCGTCTTTGACCTCAAGGCCAAGGCCTTCATGAACATCACCGGCGAGGACCCCGCCAACCCCAGGGCCGGCCACGGCACGACCCTGCTGCCCAATGACTGTTTCCTGTTCGTCGGGGGCGTCGAGAAGATTGGCGAGAACCTCCAGAATGGCTCCTTCGTCCCCGGCCTTTCCAGTGACATCTACTGCCCCAGCGTGCTGTGCCCGTCCGGTCTCTGGGACGCCGGCTGCTACCAGGAATAAGGAGGTCCACCAATGATCATCAAAAACAAGCTCTGGCTGTCCCAGATAGCCTCCTTTGTGGCCTTTGTCTTCACCGTCACGAGCGCCACCATGTTCTTGCCACGGGTGGCCCTTGCCCAGGACTACCAGGCCCAGCGCAAGATCGCCATCTTCGTGCTGCCCGCCTCCGACGGCGAGGTGGAGGCCGCCCTGCTCATCGGCCGCACCATGCGCCAGAACGCGGCCCAATTGACCGAGGTCGAGTTGGTCACCCCCGCGCCCCTGCCGGACCGCAACGCCGTCCCCCTGGTCAAGTCCAAGGTGGATGAGGCCTACTCGCTGCTGAACCGCCGCGAGAACAAGCGCGCCGCCGAATTGCTCCGCGAGGTCGAGCCCCTCTTCGTTCAGGCCCTCCCCGGTCTGGACCTGCGCACCGTGGCCATGTACTTCAAGGCCCAGGGCGTGTCCCAGGCCCTGAACAAGCAGTCCGAGAAGGCCGCCAAGTCCATCGAAATCAGCCTGGCCATGTGGCCCGACCAGAGCAACCTCGAGTATGTCTACAACGAGGAAGTCCTGAAGCTGTTCGGGAAGGTCCAGACCGAGATGTCCATGCGGGCCTCCGGCGAACTGGAAGTCAAGACCTCCCCCGAGGGCGCCGTGGTCATCGTGGATGAGCGCGAGCCCATGCAGACCCCCGTGTCCGTGAAGAATCTGGTGGAGGGCCCCCACCTGGTGAAGGTCATGCTGGACGGCTACGAGCAGTGGGCCGGCCTGGTCGAAGTCAAGGGCCGCGGGACAGGCAGCCAGACCGTGAACCTCAAGGCCATCCCCGAGAAGGACACCTTTGACAAGCGCTTGGTGGAGGTGTCCAAGGTCATGCGCGCCCCCACCGCCAAGGCCTTCCCCGCCCTCATGGAGCTCAAGCAGTTCCTGGGCACGGACGACCTCCTGGTGCTCAGCGCCGGCGTCGTGGGCCAGGCCTACGAACTGAAGGGCTTCTACCTGAAGGCCGACGGCACCATCGTGGACGCCAACCGCACCATCAACCGGGACGCCGAGTTCTACGCCAGCCTCAAGGAGTTCCTTTCGGGCACCTTCGAGGCCTTCTTTGGCCTCTCCGTGAAGACCGAAGGCCTGGGCGGCCCCCCCATTGACCCCGAGATCCTGCAGAAGGCCGGCGTGGCCAGCGACAGCGCCAACCAGCTCTTCGACCCGGACAACCCCATCTTCCCCAATGTGGAGGTCCAGAAGAAGAAGAAGAAGGGACTCACCGACGAGTGGTGGTTCTGGGCGGGCGTGGGCGTGGTGGTCATCGCGGCGGTGGCCGTGCCTGTCATCATCATGAGCGGCGACGAGGGCGGCGGTGGCCCCAACGGCACCGTGGAGATCGATTTGAATCGCTAAGGAGGTTCCTGCAATGGCCAAGCGCTTTGCGAAGCTGTCCAGCTTCGAGTTCCCTGCTGACCGCCTGCTGGCGGTCCTGACCAGCCCCGACTTCCAGGTGGCCCGCGAGAAGAACAACGGCGCCGTGGAGGCCCGGGTCGTGGAGATAGAGCGCAGCCCCGCCAAGCTGGTCTTCGAGGTCCACACCACGGAGTACGCCAAGGGCATCACCGGCGTGGACAAGACCAAGACCGAGAAGGCCGTGTCCCGCTACGAGTACGACCTCCCCAAGATGGAAGGCCGCTGGACCTACAAGGGCGCCCATGCCGACAAGGTGGTGGTCTGGGGTCAGATCAAGGTTGGGGCTGCGGGGAAGGCCTCCAGCATGGACGCCGACTTCAATGTGGAAGTGAAGGTGCCCCTGATCGGCGGCAAGATCGAAAGCGCTGTGGCCACCGAGGCCGAGAAGACCTGGCCCTCCTACGAGAACCTCATCCGCGAATTCGCCGGCAAGTAGCC
>CAZMEC010000013.1:2656-22078 GCA_964565265.1 uncultured Myxococcales bacterium | reverse complement strand
AGAAGACCTGGCCCTCCTACGAGAACCTCATCCGCGAATTCGCCGGCAAGTAGCCCCAACCAATCCTGCCCAGGCCCCCCCGCGTCCAAGCCGCGCGCGAAGCAAGCGGATCCTACCCTCCGTCCCTGGACTCCCCGTCCAAGCCGCGCGCGAAGCAAGCGGATCCTCCGTCCCTGGACTCCTCCGTCCCTGGACTCCTCCGTCCCTGGACTCCTCCGTCCAAGCCGCGCGCGAAGCAAGCGGATCCCTACCCCACGCCCAGCAGGTCCAGAATCTCCTGGATCGCCGCCAGCCCCGCGGCGAAGTCCCACAGCAGGCTGGCCTCGTCCCTGGCCACGCCCAGCTTCTGGATCTGGCTCTTCACATTGGAGATGCGCTCGTCCGTCGGAGGGTGGGTGGAGAACAGCTCGCCCAGGTCCTGGAGGATGCCTCCGTCCCCGGAGCCCGATCCTTCCAGGCCCTTGAGGGCCGAGAAGAAGTCCACCATGCCCCAGGGGTTGAAGCCCCCATCCACGGCATAGGCAACCCCCAGCCGGTCAGCCTCCCGCTCCTGGTCCTGGTCGAATGTCAGGCCCGTGCCGATCTGCACGGCCCCCGCCACCAGGGCGGCCAGTTCGTCCCCTCCGAGGAGCTCGTAGATCCCCTGGGCCAGCATGTAGTTTTCCATGGCCTGGACCCCGTGGCGGGCCGCCACATGACCAATCTCGTGGGCCAGCACCGTGGCCACCTCGGCACCCGTCTCAGCCATCTCCAGCAGCCCCGTGGTCACATAGATGTAGCCGCCGGGGACGGCGAAGGCGTTGATCTCATCGGACTGCACCACGGTGAAGGTGAAGGCCAGGTCCGGGCGGTCGCTGACCTTGGCCAGCTTATTGCCGATGGCGCGGACCCACTGCTGCACCGCCGGGTCCCCCGCATAGGGAGGCATCTCCTGCAGGAGCTGGGCGTGGTACTCGGCGCCCAGGGCTATCTCGTCCTCGTCGCTGATTAGGAAGGACTCGCTGCCAACGCCAGCGCAGCCACCGAAGGTCATCGCCGCCACCAACACCACAAGCAATCTGAACATGAAAGCCTCCAGGCAGGTACCAAAGCCCGCCGATTCTCCCGCCCCCCAGCCCCCGAGTCAAGGAAGGGAACCTGAGGGTCAGTGTGCAAGGTCCTGCCCCCTCAGGCGCCGAGGTTGCGCTGCTGCTCGGCGAAGAAGGCCAGGGCCTCGTCCAGTTGGGCGTCCTTGAAGTCGGGCCAGAGGGTGTCGGTGAAGTACAACTCGGCGTAGGCGGCCTGCCACAGCAGGAAGTTGGACAGGCGCTGGTGGCCTCCGGTGCGCACCAGCAGGTCCACGGGGGGGCAGCCGGCGGTGTCCAGGCAGGCCTCGAAATCTCCCTCGCTGCTCCCACCCTTCGCGGCAAACAGTCGGGCCGCGCGCAGCAACTCGTCGCGGCCACCGTAGGCCACTGCCAGGTTCACGGTCATGGTGTCCAGGGAGGCCGTCAGGCGCTCGGCCGCCTCCAGCCTCTCGCGGGTCGCCCCGGGCAGCTTCTCCCTGTTGCCGATCATGCGGAAGCGCACGCCATCCGCCGCCAACTCCTCGGCGTACTCGCTGATGCGGTCAAAGAGCTTGAACAGGTGGGCCAGCTCCACCTCGCTGCGCTTGAGATTCTCAGTGGACAGCGCGTAGAGGGTCACCACCTTGATGCCCCGGGCATGGCAGGCGCGCACCACAGCCTTGAGGTTCCGGGCCCCCTCGCTGTGCCCCTTGAGCTTGGGCAGTCCCTGGGCCACCGCCCAGCGCCGGTTGCCATCCATGATGATCGCGATGTGGGCAGGAATCTGGGCCATGGGGCACCTCCGGGTTGGTCTAGAACTGGAAATAGATGAAGGGCACGACCTCCGTCACGGCCAGCCGCGAGAAGCCGTAGATGACCAAGAAACCCAGCAAAGCCTGGGCCGGCGCAGGCAGGGCAACGAAAGCCTCCCGGGCCTTCTGGGGGACTTTGTCCGGCAGGAAGTGCCCCAGATACCCCAGCCCCAACAGCGCAAAAATCTCCGGCCCCACGCCCACCAGGCCCAGGTCCAGACGCCCGAGGGCGGCGAAGATCTCCATGGCCACGGTGAAGTCCGGCGCCCGGAAGAAGACCCAGGTGAACAGCACGAAGTGGAAGCACAAGAACCAACCCAGCACCGCCGACAGGGTCCAGCGCCCAGCGGCCTCGGCCTCGCCACGCTGGTTGATTCCCAGGGCGCGCTCCAGGACCATCCACAGGCCGTGCAACAAGCCCCAGATGACGAAGGTCCAGGCGGCCCCATGCCACAGCCCCGCCAGGAACATCGTGATCACCACATTGCGGGCGGCGAACCACTTGCTCCCCCGGGAGCCCCCCAAGGGGAAATACAGGTAGTCCCGAAGCCAGGACGACAGGGACATGTGCCAACGCCGCCAGAACTCGCTGACGCTCTGGGCACGGTAGGGCAAATTGAAGTTCTGGGGTAGCCGGAAGCCCAACAGGAGAGCGGTACCAATGGCGATGTCGCTGTACCCAGAGAAATCGCAGTAGATCTGAAGGGCGTAGGCGTACAGGCCCAGTAGCACCTCCAGGGATGACCAGGCCCCTGGGAAGTCGAAGACCCGGTCCACAAAGTTCACCGCCAGCAGATCCCCCACCACCATCTTCTTGCCCAGTCCCACCAGGATGAGGAACATCGCCTCGCCGGCGACCTTCGCCTCAAGACGGGGCTGCTGGCGAAGCTGGGGCAGGAAGTCCAGGGCCCGGACGATGGGCCCGGCCACCAACTGCGGGAAGAAGGCCACATACATGAAGAAGTCCAGGAAGGAGCGCTCAGCGGGCAGCTTGCGGCGGTACACATCGATGGTGTAGCTCATGCTCTGGAAGGTGTAGAAGCTGATTCCCACGGGCAGCAGGAAGTTCAACTCGGGGACCTGCAGCGGGACCCCCACCAGGGCCCCCAGGTCGCCCAGCACGGACCCCGTGAAGTGGTAGTACTTGAAGAAGAACAGCAGGCCCAGGTTGGCGCACATGCTGACCGTCAGCAGGGCCTTGCGACGCCTTGGATCGTCCCAGCGCTCCATGGCCAGGCCTGCCAAATAGTCGATGCCGCTGGAGCCAATCATCAGCAGGATGTAGACGGGCGACCAGGCCATGTAGAAGAGGGCGCTGACCAGCCCCAGGAACCGGTTCCGCAGGGTCAGTCGCCCGGACAGGGCCCAGGCCACCACGAAGACCAGAAAGAAGAACACCCCAAATTGCAGGGAGTTGAACAGCATCTAGCCTTCAGCCTCCGTGGTCAGCAGTACAAACAACAGCGAGCCAAGCAGCTCGTAGCCCCGGCGGGCCAAGTGGATGCCGTCCCCAGAGAACACGGGCGCGCCCCTTTGCTGCAGGTCCTCCACCAGTTCCCGGTCCAGGGTCAGGTCCCAGCGCTGCCACAGGCGCTCCAGGACCACCGCGGGCCTTCCCAGCCAGTCGCTGAAGGCAAGCCCGTCCGTGAGCACCGCGTGGAGGTCCAAGAAGCTGCAGCCCGCGGCGGCTGAGGCCCGCCTCCAGGCCTCGTTCACCACGGGGATTTGGGCGTTCTCCACGCCCCGCCGGGACCCGAAGGGAGGCGGTCCCACCAGGACACAGGGGGCCTGGGGGGACAGGGCCCGGACCCGCCCCAGCACGGTCGCCCCAGCCTGGGCCAGAGCCGCAACATCCAGACCCCGGTCCATGCACTCGTTGGTGCCGTAGACAAACAGCAGGAGGTCGTACTTGAGCCCCGCCAGGGCCCCGCCTCCGGGGGAATCCAGAAGCTTGCCGAGGGTGCCAAGGCGTGCCCCGTTCAGCGCCAGGGTGTCCACCCTGACACCCGCGCCGGGCCTCTCCATCTCCAGGCCCAGGTGGCAGAATTGGCCCGTGCCCGTTGGAGTCAGCCGCAGGGCCACGGGGGCTCCGGGAGGGACCTCATAGGCCGGCAGCCGCACCTCCGGGGCCAGGGACGGAGGCAGCTCTTCCGTCTTCCAAGGAAGCTCCACCCTCACCCCGGTGCCCTGGGCGCTGTACAGGAACAAGCGCAACCTGCCCGGCCCCACCAGGCTCTTGGGCTCCACCGTGAGAGTCCCGGCTTCCACCTGCCCACAAAGCCCTGCCCCACCAGGGCCAAAAATCCCCATACCCTCCGCGGCCCTGCCGCTGCCCGCGTAAAGAGCCGTGCCGAAGCGATAGGCGGGGTTGCCCCCCGGACCCTGTTTCTCTGGCTGAACAAAACCCCGGCCTCCGTCCCCGTGCCTGCCCTGGAGCATTTTGCGAAAGACACCAGTCCAAAGGTCTGCGGCGGTGTGGGAGTCCCCAAAGACAGCCACCCTGACGGGCTCGGACCCGGGGACGGAGGCCAGCCCATCCAGGGGCTCGGACCCGGGGACGGAGGCCAGTCCATCCAGGCGCGTGAGGAACCACTTCAGGCCTCCTCCGTCCCTCAGGATCGTGGGCCTCCCCAGGCCACCTCCGTCGCCTGGAGGTTCACCTCCGTCCCTCTCGTATTTGTTGGGGGAGGCCACCAGACACCACCACAGAACTGCCATCAGCAGGCTGGCGTTCACGGGGTCGCCCCCTTCCCCAGGACTCCCACGCCAAGGCCCCCGGAGGCTCTGGACGGGCTGGGAAGCCAACTACTCTTGAGGTCCTTGAACAACAGCCGCCCAGCCTCTTCACCACCACCCCGAGTAAGGTGCGTAAGGTCCCCCGACAGCCAACTCCGTTTGTACCAGGAGGCCGCGCCCTCCTCCCCGCCCATGGCTTGCCACAGGTCAAAGAAGGCCGCCCCCGTTTGCCGCGCGGCATCCTGCTGTAGGGCCCGCAGGGTGGCGGTGATCTTCCGGGTCTGGACCTTGCCTCCCTGGCGCTGTCCCCGGGCGGGGGCCGACACCACCAGCGCGGACCCCTCGGGCAGGGCCTCTCGGAGGCTGGTCAGCAGGCGCGTCAGGGCCTCAAGGTAGGGCTTGGAGGCAACTCCATCACCCTCACTCTCATTGGTGCCGTAGACCAACACCACCAAATCATAGGGTCTGGCAGCAAGTTGCTTCTTGAACTCCGCCTGGTCGTTCCGCAGCCAGCGGTTGGAGCGTCCCCCCAGCACCGGCACGGAATCAAGCACCACCCCCCCCTTGCTGCGCTCGAAGGCCCCGCCGAACAACCGCACCCGCCCTGACAGGACCTTCATGGTCAGATCCGGCGTGCCGGGGGTCAGGTCGAAGCGCTGAACGGCCGTGGTTTTGTTGGGGGATCGGGTGTCCAGGCGCAGTTTCTGGCCGGTGGCGGTGCTGAGCTCCAGGGTCCCGCCATGGGGCTCTGCCAGATAGTAGATGTAAAGCGTATCCACATCCTGCCAGCGGCAATCGGAACCGCAGCGCAGGCCTGCAAAGGCCCCCGGCGCGGTGGACACGAAGGCGTGCCCACCCAGCCCGTAGATATGGTCGGGGACGGAGGGCTTGGTGATCCGATAGATCTTCCAGCGATCATCGGCCCGAATGGACAGCCCCGCGGGGCGATACCAGCGGTGGGGCTCGAGAGGAAAGAAGAAGCCCGGACCGCCGCTGCCCAGGCTCTTGCCAAGCAACCTGCGGAGGGTGCCCACCAGGATCTCGCCCATGATCAGCGAGTCCCCCAGCACCAACACCCGCAGGGTGCCTCCATGTCTTGCCCGCTCCATGGCCCGGCGGAAGGCATCCAGGGATAGGCCGGAACAGGTGCCGTCAGCGAAGGAGAGGCAGTTGTCCGTAAGGTTGGCGCCGATTGTTGACGGCCTAAACTCCGGGGACGGAGGAGCAAACCCAAGAGGTGCTGACTCCGGGGACGGAGGAGCAGACCCAAGAGGTGCTAACTCTGGGGACGGAGGAGCAAACCCAGGAGGTGCTGACTCCGGGGACGGAGGAGCAAACCCAAGAGGTGCTAACTCCGGGGACGGAGAAGAAC
Source organism: uncultured Myxococcales bacterium (assembly GCA_964565265.1). Classification (GTDB taxonomy): domain Bacteria; phylum Myxococcota_A; class UBA9042; order CAIXZC01; family CAIXZC01; genus CAIXZC01. Next base: position 16,112 of record CAZMEC010000013.1, on the reverse strand, counting down.
CAGTGGCAGGGTTCTTTTCAGACTCAATCCCTTGCGGCAGGGGTCGCTGAGACCACCCTCCATAGGGTCGTTGCTCCCCACTCACAAGTGGGCGGGGTTCGGAAGCAAGCCTCGGCGCACTGAGGGCTGGGACCTCCACAACAGACCCGCTAAAAGAACGGCCTTCTTTGGCAGTGTCGAGTGTCTCCGTCCCCCGTGTTTCGGCGATGGCGTCTGCCTCCGTCCCTTGGGTCTTCCCTTGGGTTTGGGTGGTCAGCCATGCGGGCAGGGGCAGGCCCGTGGCCTTCACCAGCCCCCCCGGCCCCTCCGAGAACAGGAGGGCCACCAAGCCCAGCAACCCCAGCATGACCACGGAGTTGTAGGCCTTCTCAGACAGGAAGCTTGAATCGCCCTCTCTCACCAACCCTCCAGGCCAACCGTCGACCATTCAGAGCCGCGCGCGAAGCGCAGCGCAGTAAGCGGTTTCCAAGGGCCACCCAGGCCCCGTCCCTACACCCGAAGCCGACGGCGCCCCAGCAGGAACACCGCCAGGCCAAGCAACAAGGCCGCCGAAGACCCGTTGCCATTGGCGTTGGTGTTGCAGCCGGAGGATCCGCCGCCCTTGAGGTCCTCGTCGGGGTTCAGGGCGTCCTCGTCGGGGTTCAAGGTATCCTCGTCGGGGTTCAGCGTGTCTTCGTCGTCGAAGCTTCCATCGCAGCGGACCTCATCCTCGGCGTCCTGCCCCATGAGGTCGGTATCCTGCTCCACCACATCCGGCGCGGGAACATACAGATCAATGACCTTCAGCGTGAAGGCCCCCGGCTGGGTGCCGGCTCCGTCCCCCACCTCCACAACCTGCACCACCACGGTACCACTCAACTCCGCAGGTGGGACCTCCACGGTCTCGGGCACCCCCGCACCGGCCACATCCTGGCCACCCAGGCACACCCCTTCTTCGCAGGAGCCCCAGAGCACCACAGCAAGGTCCACGCCCTCAGCGGGGTCCAGGTGCAACCTGTAAAGATGCCCGGTCTCGACGGCAAAGGTGTAGAACGCGTCCCGCAGGGCTCCCGGCGCACGGACACAGGCCTGGGGCACGGGCTGCCAAAGGTGGAAGCCCTCCAGGGTCGCGGTGACTTCCAGTCCAACGGGCAGTTCCACTGCGTCCAGGCAGCGGTCGTTGGCCCCAAGTTCCTCGCAGGCGCCGCCGAAGCAGGCGCCCTGGGCGCAGGCCGTCCAGTCCTCCTGGAAGCTGCACTCAGTGACGAAGGTGCAGGTGAAGCCGTCCCCGCTGTAGCCCTCGTCGCACTCACACTTGCCGGGCTCCGTACAGGTGGCGTTGGCCCCGCAGGTGGGGTTGCAGACGGTCTGGTCGCAAGTCTCCCCGGCCCAGCCGGTCTCACACTGGCAGGCCCCGGGGGCCACGCAGGTGCCGTGGACGCAGGCCGGGTCACAGACGGGGTCGGCGCACAGCTCGCCGGCCCAGCCAGAGGCGCAGGCACAGCCTCCGTCCCCGGCCAGACCCTCGTTGCAGGTACCGTGGACGCAGGCCGGGCAGGTCTGGCACTCGTCGCCAAAGCGCCCGGGGACGCAGGCGTCACACAGGGTGCCGGTCCAGCCGGTCTGGCAATAGCATTTACCATCGCCCGTCAGGGTCTCCGAGCAGACGCCCTTGGCGCAGGAGGGGCAGGCCTGGCAGGCCTCACCAAAGAAGCCCTTGGCGCAGGAATCGCACAGTCCGCCGGCCCAGCCAGAGGCGCAGGCACAGCCTCCGTCCCCGGCCAGACCCTCGTTGCAAGTACCGTGGGCGCAGGCGGGGCAGGCCTCGCACTGGGCTCCGAAGCGCCCGGTGGCGCAGACCCCGCAAAGGTTGCCCGCCCAGCCGCCATCGCAAACACAGCGGCCGTCACCCACCACGGTCTCCGCGCAGACGCCCTGCTGACAGGCGGGGCAGGCCTCGCACTCGGCCCCAAAGAAGCCCGGGGCGCACAGGTCGCAGAGGGCTCCGGTCCAGCCCTGCTGGCACTGGCAGACACCAGCGCCGGCAAGCCCATCTTCGCAGGTCCCACTCAGGCAGTCCGGGCACTTGGCGCAGGTGGGCCCGAAGTACCCCGCCGCGCAGGAGTTGCACAGTTCGCCCGTCCACCCCTCCTCGCAGTAGCACTTGCCATTGCCCGTCAGGGTCTGGTTGCAGGCGCCGTGGAGGCAGGCCGCACAGGGCTGGCAGGCGGGCCCGAAGTAGCCCCGCTCGCAGGCGTCGCACAGGTCCCCGGTCCAGCCCTGCTCGCAGTAGCAGCGGCCGTCCCCACCAAGGGTCTGCCCGCAGACGCCCTGCTGGCAGTCCGGGCAGGGCTTGCACAGGGGACCGAAGTACCCGATGGCACAGGTATCGCACAGGCGCCCGGCCCAACCCTCGTTGCAGGCGCACAGGCCATCCCCCGCGACCCCCTGATTGCACCCGCCGTTCAGGCAGGCGGGGCAGACCTCGCAGCCCGCACCGAAGCGCCCGGCCACGCAGTCATCGCAGAGAACCCCGCCCCAGCCCGGCTGGCAGGCGCAGGCTCCGTCCCCGTCCAGACCCTGGTTGCAGGCGCCCTTCACGCAGACAGGGCAGGCCTCGCAGGCGGGCCCGAAGTGGCCCTCGGTGCAGGTGTCACACAGCGTCCCGCTCCAGCCTGGCTCGCAGGTGCAACTGTTGGGGGCGCTGCAGGTGCCCTGTTCACAGGCGGGGTCGCACACGGGGGTCAGGCACTCGGCGCCCTTCCAGCCCTCGTCGCAGGTGCAGGTGTCCGGCGTGGTGCAGGTCTGATGCAGGCCACACAGGGGGTCACAGATGGCGGTGTCGCACAGGGCCCCCGACCAGCCCGCCTCGCAGGCGCAGGTCTGGGGTGCCGCACAGGTCCCGTGCCCACAGCCCGGGTCGCAGACGGGGGCGCAGGCCACCCCGGGGATCTCGCACAGCCAACCGTCCTCCAGGTAGCAGTTCTGGCCGCAGCCGTCGCCGTCCACCCGGTTGCCGTCCTCGCAGTTCTCACCGTACAGCGTGTCCACCACGCCGTCCCCGCAGAGGCAGGCGCCGGGGTACAGCGAGTTGGCCGCCCCGGGGGTGCCGCAGCGCACCGCAAAGTCCAGGTTGTTCTGGTCCGTGTCCACACCGTCCGCCACCCGTGAAATCCCCAGGGACGGCAACAGGTCGCTGTCCTCCAGGCCCAGGCCCGACCCCTCCGTGAAGGGGGCGGGCAGCGTGCCCTCATAGCTCAGCGAGTCCACCAACAGGCTGCCATAGTACAGCGCCACACCATCGGGAGCGCCGTTCTGGATGACATTGGTCTCCTGGGGGATCTCCAGGTCGCAGTTGGGCACCAGACCGCCCTTGGCGCAGAGCACGAAGAAGTCCCCCGCCAGGATCTCCTGGACCGGCAGAACCACAGTCCGGTAGACCGCCGCCCCGCCGTTGAGGCCATTCACCAGCACCACGCTGTACCCCCCGGCGCTGATGGTCCTGTCGGACTTGTTGTGCAGCTCAATGTATTCGGCGTTGTCGGTGATGACCTGGTCGTAGTCCAGTTCATTGATGGTAAGGGCGCCGGGGACGAAGCAGGTGCGGGACCCGTTGTCGCACAGGAAGGGCGCCACGCAGACCGGATCGCAGGCCAGATCGTTGCACAGGGGCCCCATCCAGCCCGCCTCGCACTCACAACCGCCGTCGCCCTCCAGGCCCTCCCGGCAGGCACCCTGGGCACACAGAGGGCAGGGGTCGCAGGTGGCCCCAAAGTATCCGGTGGCGCAGGCATCACAGACCGCCCCAGCCCAGTTGGAGTCACAATCGCAGGTCTGGGGCGCCACGCAGGTACCATGGGCGCAAACGGGGTCACAGATGGGGGCGCAGGGGGCTCCGGCAACGGGGCAGGAGTACCCCGTCTCCAGGGCGCACTCGGCGCTGCAGCCGTCGCCATCCACCCGGTTGCCGTCATCACAGGCCTCATCCTGGGCTCCCTCCAGCACGGAGTTGCCGCAGAAGCAGTGGGTGGCAAAGGCGCTGTTGGCGACGCCGGGGGTCGAGCACCGGAGAACGAAGTCCGCCTCATTGGCCCCGCTGTCCTGGCCATCCGGCCAACGCCCCAGGGAAAACAGGCCAGAGTCCTTGTCCTTGACGACCGTCCCCGTGCCCTCCGCATAGGGACTGCCCAAATCCCCGTCGTAGCTAAGGGCATCCACCACAGTGGCGCCGAACATCAGGGCAACCCCATCTCTGGTACCGTTCTGGATGGCGTTGGTGGCGGGGGTCATGACCAGGTCGCAGTTCGCCACATTGGCGGCGTTGGTGCAGATGACGAAGTAGTCCCCAGGGGCCAGGTTCTGGGCCGGCAGGGTCACCGTTCCATACTCCACGGGGGGCAGGTTCAGGCCGTTCATCAGCTTCACCTGGAAGCCCTCCAGGCTGATAGCGGTGGCTGCCGTGTTCTTCAACTCAAGGAACTCGGCGCTGTCCGTGCTGGCCTGGTCGTAGTCCAACTCGTTGAGGACCAGGGCCCCGGCGGTGAAGCACTTGCCCACGGCCACATCACAGGTTGCGGGGGCCGTGCAAGGGGGCAGGCAGGAGGGCAGGGCCCAGGTAACAGCAGGAGCGAACACCCAGGCCAGCAGCAGCCCCAGGGACAGCGTGAACTTCATCGGGTCACCTCATTGATTGGCCCAGTCATTCTCACAGAGCTTCCACGGGGGCCAAGGACCGCGTAAAAACCCGCGTTTTTGTAGCACATGCGGCGGGTCCGGTCAAACCACTCTGGCGCCCCCCAATCCCCCCCCGAAAGTCCGTTCAAAGACCTTGCAATCCAGCGCCCGCTGTTGGAGCCTTGCAAGCACTAAGCTTCCCTTGCGTCGGAGGGTGCCATGCCTGGTTATGATGTGGTGGTTGTGGGCGGCGGACTCGGGGGTCTCTCGGCGGCCGCGGCCATGTCCCGGCTGGGGGCCCGGACCCTCCTGGTGGAGCGACACCCCAAGGTGGGGGGTTACGCCGGCTGCTTCAAGCGGGGCCCCTTCCAGTTTGAGGCCTCGCTCCATGCCCTCTCCGGCCTTGGCGACCCCATCGGTGGCACCCCCCTGGCCCGCTACCTGGACTTCCTTGGCGTCCTGGGGGACCTGCGCTTCGAAAAGATCGACCCCATCTTTCACAGCTCCGGCCCCGGCGTTGAGCTCTCCGTCCCCGGCGGCGTCGAGCCCTTCAAGGAGGCCCTCACCGCCTACTTTCCCCTGGAAGCGGACGGCATCCGCACCTTCGTGGATGACTGCCTCAGCCTGTACCGGAAGATGCGCCCCCTGGAGGAGAGCCTGGCCCGCGGAGACAACACGGTCCTCCAGGGCCTGAAGCACCCCCTGGCCCTGAGTTCCCTGATGAAGGCCATGCCCCAGACCGTGGAACACCGCCTCGCCTCCCTGGTGCGGGATCCCGCCGCCCGCCTGGTGCTGACCCAGATTTGGGGCTACTTCGGTTTGCCCCCCTCCAAGCTGTCCTGGTTCTGGTTCGCGGGGGGCCTGGCCACCTATCTGAGCGACGGCGCCTGGTGGCCGGTGGGCGGCTCCCGCGCGTTTGCCGACGCCTTCCAGCGCTCCATCCGCAGCGCCGGCGGCGAGGTCATTACCGGCGTGGGGGTCCGCAAGATCCTGGCTCAGCGGGGCGTGGTCAAGGGCGTGATCCTGGACGACGACCGGGAGTTCAAGGCCCGCACGGTGATCAGCAACGCCGACCCCATGAAGACCGGCGACATGCTGGGGCAGAACGGCTTTCCCCTTTGGTACCGCCTGCACCTGGGCACCCTGGAGGTGTCCGCCTCCACGGTCAATGTCTACGCTGCTGTTGGCAAGAGCGCCCGGGACCTGGGCGTCCGCGCCCACGAGACCTTCCTCAGCGCCGACCTGAACCAGGACGCCGCCTGGGATCGGGTCGCCGCCGCTGCCCTGCCCTTGAACCTGGTGGCCGCCTGCTACAACCTCGTCGAGCCCGGCTCCTCCCCCGACGACAGCTCCGTGTGGATGCTCACCACCCTGTCCAACGGCGCCCCCTGGCTGGCCCTGGACAAGGGCGCCTACGACTCCCACAAGCGCGCCGTGGGGGAGGCCATGATCGCCCTGGTGGACCGCCGCTACCCTGGCTTCGCCGCCAACCTCCGCCGCACCGAAATCTCCACTCCCTACACCAACATCCGCTACACGGGCAACACCGGCGGGGCCATCTACGGCTTCTCCAACCGCCCCTGGAGCCACACCATCCTGCGCCCCGGCAACGACACCCCCATCAAGGGTCTGTACCTCGCCGGTGCCTGGACCCGCCCCGGCGGTGGCTTCCAGCCCGCCGTCCTGTCCGGCCGACTGGCCGCCGAGTTGGCCCGCCGCTACCTGGGCATCACCCGTACCACGGAGGGCTAGATGGGCAAGCTCTTCAGCCGCCGCACCACCCTCGGCCCCTTCTCCCCAGTGGATCTGCTGGTGCTGGCCTCCGCCGCCTTCCTCCTGGGCTTCAACTCCTGGGCAGGCAGCCACTTCAACTCTGACGAGATCATCTATCTGAACATGGCCCGCCACATGCTGGAATCGGGCAATCCCCTGGATCTGGTCTTCCAAGGCGCGGTCCTGCACCAGCGCCCCCCTCTGGCCATCTGGCTCCTCAGCGCCTCCTGTGGGCTCTTTGGCTTCGAACTCTGGGCTGCCCGCCTGCCCTCGATCCTGCTGGCCTTCGCCTCCCTGGCCATCCTCCTGCGCCTGGGGGCCAAGCTTGGCCTGGGAGGCTTCCGCGCCCGCCTCGCGGTCCTCCTCTTGTTGGGCACCCACCTGTTCTACTTCAACGCCCGCCGCCCCATGACCGACCTCTGCTTCCTGGTCAGTGCCCTGTGGTTCTTCTGCGCCATCCTGGACCTCCACAAGGGCCATCTGGCAGCCCTGTCCGTGGGCCTGGCCGCCTCCTGGATGGCCATGACCAAGGGCGTGGTCGCCTTCCTCCCCATGTCCGCTGCGGCGCTATTTTTGGCCACCACCGGCCGCTTCCCAGCCCCCCGCATCATCCTCAGCGCCATCTTCGCCTTCCTGGCCCTCACCGCCCCCTGGCACCTCCTCCAGTGGGCCCGCCACGGCACCGAGTTCTGGGCCGAGTACATCGGCTTCAATGTCCTCCAGCGCGCCGGCACCTCCCTCTTCGCGGACTCCGACCCATCCTTTTACCTCCGCGAACTCCTGCGCTTCGAGGGCATCCTGGGCATCCTCCTCCCCGCAGCCCCCACCGCCCTGGCCGCCCTCACCCTGCTGCGCCGCGCCCGCCATCCCCTCGAGCGCCCCAACCAGGCTCACCTCTTCATCCTGTTCTGGTGGGCCTGCTGCCTCTTCCCCTTCTTCTTCGCCCAGACCAAGCTGTATCACTACCTGCTGCCCTCGGCCCCCGCCATGTGCCTGGCCATCGCCGCCCTCCTGCCTGCCACCATCTCGCTGCCCCTGCGGGCCGCCTCCTTCATGGGCGCGCTGGTCTTCTTCCTGGGGGCCTGCCTCCCCCACCTGGTGCGTCCCGACTACAGCCCCCAGCAGACCCGCCTCGCCGCCATCGCAGGCCCGCTGCTGCCCGCCGGCACCCGAGTGGTCACCTACAACCATTACGATTTGGTCTTCTTCTGGGACCTGAATCGCCCCGTGGACATCCGCGCCGACAACCAGGCCTTCCTCTCCCGGACCCTCACCATCCCAGAGCACGCCAAGAACCACTCCGTCAGCGTCACCGACCTGGCCGCCATGCAGCAGGGCCTCCTCTCCGGCGAGTTGACCGTCCTTGCGCCAAGCTTCCTGGTTGATCCCCTCTGCGGAGGCCAGGGGCGCATGCTCTGCCACGGAGAGGGTCGCCCAGCCGTCCTGGAGGATCGGGACCTGGCGTTGATTGGCTTGGGTTTGGAGGGGGCTGCGGGGGCTCAGCCCTCGTCCCCCAAGACGGCCGCCCCGGACTTGTAGATGGCGGCCTTGCCGCTGCGTCCGTCGACCTTCAGCAACAGCCCCTCAGGCACCCGGGCGTGGGTGCAAAAGCGCCCCTTGGTGACCACCGGCAGGCTCCGCAGCCAGGCCCAGTCAACCCAGGACCCGGCGGAGTCGAAGCCGACCTTCAGGTAGGGCACATTCATGGCCACCAGGTTGTGCAGGAAGTGGGTGCCCTGGCTGGCCTCGATGCGGAAGCCCTCGATGTCCGCCTCCACGATGGCGCGGGCGCGGCTGATGTCGGCCCAGGCCACGGGGACCCCCAGGAAGCGGTCCCGGGACCCCCAGCGCCCCGGCCCAATCAGCATGTAGTGGCGGCCCTCCTCGCGGAAGCGCCGGTTCAGGTCCTGAAGCTCGGTCTTGATCTCCAGGGTGCGGGTGGAGTCAAAGCCCTCGCCGTCCACGAACACCAGATCCTGGATCTCCTCCAGGCAGCCGTTGCCCATGGCCTTGGTGGAGTAGACAAAGGCGTTGGACTCTGCCCCCAGGCCCTGCACATCCACAGTGACCATGCGCTCCAGGATTCCCAGGGGGCGCACCTGCAGGAGGTTGAAGGCGGGGGTCTCCTCGCCCAGCGTGGCGGCGAACTCCAGCTCCACGGGGACGCCCAGGGAGATCTCCCCCAGGACCAGGAGTTCTCGCAGGATCTCGGTGAGGGGGAAGGCGCCGTACTTGAGGATGCCATTGAAGGTGACCACCTGGAGGCCCGCGCGGTCCGGGTCGTCCACCAGCACATCGTTCTCGTGGTCCCACACCGAGCCCGCATGGCGCATGGTGCCGTGGCGCTTGGCGTCCTGGAGGGACAGCTTGGCCAGGGGAGCGGGGAGGGCCTTTCCGAGGGACGCCTCGCGGGGGCGCAGGTCCAGGGCCCAGACGGCCTTTTGGGAGTTGGCCACGGTGTCCCGGTGGGAGAGAATCTCCAGGTCCTCGTAGCGGGGGCAGAAGCGCACCGTGCTGCCCCCCTCCACCACGGCCTTGCCCAGGCCCAGGGCGATGGAGGCGATGCCGTCGGCGTGCTTCATGGGGCCCACGGGGTAGAAGTTGTAGCTTTGGGCCACGCCAGACACATCGGGGTAGAAGTAGTCGTCGTGGTGGCGGCCCACCACCTCCTGGATGATGACTGCCATCTTCTCGTCTTCGAGGCGCGCCCCCACACCTTCAAGGTACTCGCGGGCGCCGCGGACGAACACGGAGGCATAGACCAGCTTGAGGGCTGCGGCCGCCTCCTCCAGGCGCTGGGCCAGGGTGGGCGCAGAGTTGGGGATCATGAAGGTGTCGTAGACCCCGGCGAAGGGGAAGGCCTGGCTGTCCTCCAGCAGGCCCGAGGAGCGCACGGCCAGGGGGCCCTTGACCTTTTCCAGGAACCACTCCAGGCGAGCCAGCAGGTCCGCCGAGAGGGCCCCACCCAGGAAGCGGCGGCGGATCTCCTCGTCGGGCAGGGAGGCCAGGTCCCGGCCCAGGTGATTGGCCTCGATGAAATGGTCAAACTCCTCCGTCCCCACGATGGCCGTGAGGGGCACGCGCACCTCCACCTCAGGGAAGCGCTCACCGTAGTCCGAGGCCGCCAGGATGCTGTTCAGGAAGGCCAGACCCCGGCCCTTGCCACCCAGGCTGCCCGGAGCCAGCCGCACGACCTGCCCGGCGCTCAGGCGGTGCACATCCTCCACGGACACCACGCGGCCCTGGTTCTTCTGGTGGCGGATCTTGGAGAAGCACTCCAGCAGGTAGCTGCGCAGGCGGCCCACATCCGGGAAGTCCTCGGCCTTGACGGGCTCCATGACCTTGGCCATGGGCACCTCGCCGTGGGCCAGCAGCCAGGCCGAGTAGTGGTTGTTGCGGGCGTGGAACAGGAGGGACTCGGGGGGGATGCGGGTGAGGGCCCCCAGGAACTGTTCAATGGTCCCCGCGCGGGCCACCTCGTGGCCGTCATCCATGCGGAAGACGAAGTCGCCAAAGCCAAGCTGGTCCACGATGAAGCTGCGCAGTTCCTCGTTCAGGTGGGCGGAGTTCTTGTCCAGGAAGTTCACCTCCAGGCCCCTGGCGGCGCCGGCCACCTCGCGGTTGAGGGAGTGCAGCAGCAGGGGCGCCCGGCAGCCCTGGGCCCGCACCATCTCCATGAACTGCAGCCCCGCGCGGCCCTCCAGCTTGCCACCCTTTTCGTACTCCACATCGGAGATGACGCACAGCAGGTTGTCCTTGTAGCGGTTGTAGACCAGCAGGGCCTCTTCGTAGTTGCGGGCGGTGATGAGCTTGGGGCGCAGCTTCATGCGCTGGCGCTTGTCGGACTCGGTCACCTCCTCGGAGATGAGGGTCCGGGTGAGGCGCATGATTTCGGTGTAGAGGATGGGCAGAAAGCGGCTGGAGTAGGTGATGGAGTCCTCAATGAGCAGCACCACGCGGACCATGCCCAGGCGCGCGTCCCGATCCAGGTTGCGGCGGTCCTCCACGCTCTTGACCATGGCCAGGAACAGCTTGGAGTCGCCGCTCCAGAAGAACACATCGTCAATGTCCCCCTTGGCCCGCTTGCGGTTCTCCAGCAGTTGCAGATCCGAGGGGTGGTTGAGCAGCAGCACGAAGGGCAGCCCCGGGTACAACTGCTTGACCTTGGAGGCCAGCTCAAACGGCGAGGAGCCCTCCCCCGTGCGCATCATGGAGGCCACCAGATCGAAGCGCTTGGCGGCCAGCAGCTTCATGGCCTCCTCGGCATTGGGGGCAAAGGTCACGGTGGGCGGAGTGCTGAGGTTGAGCTGGTGGTACTCGCCGAAGATCTTGTCCGACAAGCCACCGTCCTGCTCAATCACAAAGGCATCATAAAGCGGCGACACCAGCAGGATGTTCTCCACCTTGAAGCTCATCAGCTCCAGGTTCTCTTCTCCCCGCATCCGCAGCCGCCGGTAGTATTGCAGTATTCGTTCCCGATCCACGCCGAACCTCCCTGGGGCAAGTTGCCGCAAGCCTAATGCCCCAGCCCCGGCGAAGCAAGGCCGCCCAGCCCCCATTGTGGAAGCAAATGGTGGCATTCGGGCCATCAACGCCGCCCAGAGGGTCAAGTGGGACCTGATAGTCGGGGGCAGGTGCGACAACATAGCTTGTCTTCCAGCAGTCCGGTACCCAATGTAAACTGAGTCGATTAACTAATATGAAACGCAGTTGTTTCCTCCAGGCCGTTTTGGCCTGGAGAGCAACCTTGGAGGTGTTCATGAGATCACTGGTTCAGTTTCTGTCCATCGGACTGGCATTCTTGGGCCTGTCCAGCCAGGCGGCGGCCGTGGAGATCACGCCCACCATAGACGAGACGGTCCTGGCCAACGGGGTCCTCGTGAACGGCCTCGGGGTGCAGCTCATCAGCGCCGCCTACTCCGGTGCAGACGGGGCGGCGGGGACCTTCAAGGAGGGCCCGTTGGGGCTTGCCAACGGAACCGTCCTGTCCTCCGGCAAGGCCGCCGATTCGGCCCAGGGCGTTCCGGGGTCGGGGGGGACCAAATGGGCTTTGCCGGGTGACTCGCTCTGCGCCGGAATGATTGGCGGAGAGGTAACCAAGGATGCGGCCCGGTTGGACATCATCCTGAGAGTTGGCGAGGGCTTCGACGGCATCCACCTGAACTACATCGTCGGGTCCAACGAATACCCTGAATATGTTGGCAGCATCAACGATGTTGCCGCCATCTTTGTAGATGGGCAGAACAAGGCCTTGGACTTGGAAGGCAAGCCCATTACCCTCAATGGCCCCTTCTTCGGCGGCAATACGGTCATCACTTCCACCGAGACGGCCCTCAGCGGGTCCACTCCGCGACTGGCGCAGGCCATCAAGCTTTCACCTGGCGTACACACGATTGTGATGGTCGTCTGCGATGCCGGTGACGACTGGAATGATACCGCGATCTTCGTGGGGGGGCTGAGGGGCTGCAAGGGCGAATGCACGGCCACCAGTTGGTGCGGCGACGGCAAGAAGGACGGAGACGAGGACTGCGACGACGGCAACAATGTGGTTGGTGACGGCTGCGACAACAGCTGCCTGTCCGGGCTCTACTGCGGAAACAGCAAGTGCCAAGGGGACGAGACCTGTGAGACCTGCCCCTACGACTGTGGCGAGTGCCGGCCCTCTACCTGCGGAAATGCCGCCTGCGATGGCACCGAAAGCTGCCGCAACTGCCCCGACGACTGTGGGCTCTGCCCCGAGGGTTACGGTACCTGCAAGCCCTGCTGCGAGAATGCCTTGGCCCAAGCGAAGGTCGGTGGCGGCGCGGCCGGCTGCAGTTCGGCGCCCACCGGTTCATCCTCGGGAGCGGCGACGGTGCTGCTGCTCCTCCCCCTGTTGGCTTTCCTGGGATTCAGGATCCTTCGGGCCCGGAAACTGCGTCTGAACGCCGCCCTGCTTTCGCTGGCATTTCTGGCCCTCCTTGGCACCAAAGCCCAGGCCCTGGAAATCCAGCCCAGCAACGACGCCACCGCCCTGGCCCACAAGATGGTTGTGGGGGCGGGTATCCAGATCACCGGCGCGACCTTTGTCGGGGCAGACACGGCTGCAGGGACCTTCGCGGCAGGGCCTCTTGGCCTTTCTGAAGGAATCATCCTGACCTCCGGGGCGGCGCTGGGCGCCCTCCCCCCCAACAATAATGGAGAAGAGGAGACGATTTGGAACTTGGCGGGTGACCCGCTTTGCACCGAGTTGGCCGGGACCGTGACCCATGACGCTGCAAGGCTGGAGATAACCTTCTCAGTGGCAGCCGGGTACGACGGAATCCGCCTCAGCTATCTTGTTGGCTCCGAAGAATACCCAGTCTATGTAGGGGAAATCAACGATGTGGCCGGGGTTTTCGTTGACGGGGTGAATATCGCCCTTGATGCCGAGGGCCACGCCATCACCATCAACGGCCCCTTCTTCAGCGGCTCGACGGTCGTGACCGACACTGAAACCGAATACAACGGGTCCACCCCTCGACTCGCCCAAGAGGTCCATCTTGGGACCGGTTCACACACCATGGTCATCGTTGTCTGCGATGCCATGGACGCGAGACTGGACACCGGCATCTTTGTGGGCGCCATGGGTGTCTGCAAGGGCGAGTGCCAAGGCACAAGCTGGTGCGGCGATGGGGCCAGGGACCCGGGCGAGGACTGCGACGACGGCAACAATGTCGAAGAAGACGGGTGCGGCAACAACTGCACTCTGACGGCTGCCTGCGGAGACTCGGAGTGTTTCGTCTCGGAGACCTGCCTGTCCTGCCCTGCCGACTGCGGCGCGTGCCCTCCCGAGCCCACTTGTGACGACGGCCAGTGCAATGGCGAGGAGAACTGCAATACCTGTCCCGCCGACTGTGGGGAATGCCCGCCTGTCGGTTGCGGCGACGGCAGCTGCGGCCTCGGGGAGTCCTGCGAGATCTGTGCGGTCGATTGCGGCGAGTGCCCGGCGCCCGTCTGTGGCGACGGCACCTGCAACGGTGAGGAGACCTGCGAGGACTGTGTTGCCGAC
>CAZMEC010000013.1:0-2556 GCA_964565265.1 uncultured Myxococcales bacterium | reverse complement strand
TTGCCGACTGCGGCGAGTGCCCGGCGCCTTCCTGTGGCGACGGCACCTGCAACGGTGAGGAGACCTGCGAGGACTGTGTTGCCGACTGCGGCGAGTGCCCGGCGCCTTCCTGTGGCGACGGCACCTGCAACGGCCTGGAGAACTGCGAGCTCTGCCCCGGCGACTGCGGCGCCTGCCCGGCACCCGTTTGCGGCGATGGCTTCTGCAAAGGGGGGGAGACCTGCCTGACCTGCTCTGCCGACTGCGGCGCGTGCCCTCCCAAGTGCGAAGCATGCGAAACGACGGCGTGCACTTCCTCCGAGGCGGTGGTCCAGGGTGGTTGCAGCATAGAGCCCAAGCGGACCTCCTCGTCCGGGGCGGGCCTCCTGCTGCTTCTCTTTGCCTTGGCTCTCATCGGGCTGGGCGTGAGGCGCGGTTTTTTTCGTGGCGGCCAGGGGATGCTGCTGGTGGCGGTCGTAGCTGGCGCGACGATGACGCCGGCCATCGCCCTGGCCCAGCAGAAGGTGCAGATTGAAACCCAGCTCTTCAAACCCTCCCCCTTCGTGGGCGACTACTTCACCGTCGGAACGGGCGATGCAATGGGTGAGTGCCGCTGGAACATCGGGCTCATGCTCAACTACCAGAACGACCCCCTCGTGCTGGCAACCGACTCGGGGGACCACCTTGGGTCTCTTGTCGGCCACCAGACCACTGCCAATGTCCTGGGCGCCATCAAGCTTGTGGACTGGCTGGCCCTGGGTTTTGATGTCCCGGTGGTCGTCCACCAGGTCGGTGACAGGATCACCGGCTTCCCCACCGCCGGTTCCGGCGGCATGGGGGACATCCGCCTGGTGCCACGGGCAAGGCTTTACAAGTCCGCCGGCGGCCTCTTCTCCCTGGCGGCCGAGGCAGGCGTCTCCTTCCCCACGGGGAAGCAGTTTGATGCCTACATGGGGCGCAACGGATACAGCATCTTCCCCCGGCTCCTTGGCAGCTTCGACTTCGGCTGGTCGGGACTGGCCCTCAACGCCGGCGCCCTCGTCGTGTCCCGGGAGGACAGGGCCCTCAATGTCGCCACGGGGAATGCCATTGACACCCGGCTCGGCGCCTGGGTCGGCGTGGTCCCAAAGGAGGTTGACCTGATCGGTGAAGTCAACTCCCAGATGAAACTCGGCGAGCCCTTGGCCAATGCGGAAGAGACCCCACTGGAACTTATCGGTGGAATGAGGTGGAAGGCCATCCCCGGTCTCTTCGTGACAGGTGGCGCCGGTGCCGGCATCACCGCAGGCGCGGGCGGGCCCGATTTCCGGGCCTTCGTCGGCGTCCAGTACGCCTCCTGCTGCCAGAAGAAGGCCGCACCTCCGCCCCCGCCGCCCCCCCCTCCGCCCAAGCCGGTCTGCGACCCCGACCCAGACGGGGACAGGCTCTGCAGTTCCTGCGTGTCCGAGCAGAAGCGGGAAGCGGAGTTCGCCTCTGTGTGCAAGGCGGCCGACAAGTGCCCCGCCGAGGCGGAGGATGTTGACGGCAACGAGGATTCGGACGGCTGCCCCGATCCGGACAACGAACCGGACGGCATCTGCGATCCTTGGGTTGAAGAGCAGGGTCTGGCCGAAACATACAAGGGCATCTGCGTCGGCGCTGACAAGTGCCCCGACCAGCCGGAGACTTTGAACTCCTACCAGGACGAGGACGGTTGCCAGGACCAGGCCGTCTTGATCGAGGAGAAAAAGATCATCATTCTCCAGACGGTGGAGTTCCACTTCAACGAGGCCCGCATCAAGGAAGAAAGCTTCCCGCTCCTTGACGAGGTCGTGAAGACCCTGAAGGACAACCCGCAGATCCAGAAGATCCGCATCGAGGGCCACACCGACGAGCGTGGAGAGGCCGGGTACAATCAGAAGCTCTCGGCCGGCCGTGTCCAGACGGTGCTCAACTACCTGGTTGAGCATGGCGTTGACGCCAAGAGGCTGACCTCCAAGGGCTTCGGCGAGGCCAGACCGCTGGTCAAGGGCGCCACCACGGAAGAGGACCACCAGAAGAACCGCCGAGTCGAGTTCATCATCCTCGAGGCCAAATAGTCCGAAGCCGGTACGGCCCTCCCCCTCTCTTGGCCCCTTGACAAGCCGCACCCCAGCCCCCCCGCATTTCCTTGACTTGTCCCCCAAGCAGTGCTTTATTTCGGCCGTTTCTTCAACGCTTGAAGCCCGGGGAAACACAGGCGCAGGACGCGCCACAGCCCGGGCGTGGAGGGTTTCCCATGAGTATGAAGGAGTTCCTGGATCAGGTCGCAGCCCGCAATCCCGCCCAGCCCGAGTTCCTGCAGGCAGTGCACGAAGTCGTGGAGAGCGTGTGGGACATCTACGAGGCCAACCCCCGCTTCAAGAAGGGCAACATCCTTGCCCGTCTGGTTGAGCCCGAGACCGTCTTCACCTTCCGCGTGGCCTGGGTGAACGACAAGGGCGAAGTGGAAGTGAACCGCGGCTACCGCATTCAGTTCAACAGCGCCATCGGCCCCTACAAGGGCGGCCTGCGCTTCCACCCCAGCGTGACCCTCTCCATCCTCAAGTTCCTGGGCTT
>CAZMEC010000012.1:27284-30649 GCA_964565265.1 uncultured Myxococcales bacterium | reverse complement strand
TGGGCACCCGCGTCACCACCCTGGAGAACACCGGCCCCGGCAACGTCAACGAGGGTAACGGCGTCACCCTTCCCTTCGTGGACCAGTGGGAGTTGCCGCCCTTCGGCAAGGCCACCACCTACCTGCACCTCATGAACCCCGCCGTGCCCAAGGTCATCGCCTGGCTGTACGGCGGCGAGAAGAGCGGCTACGGCGGCTCCGACAACCTGAACCTGAACTACAGCCTTACCCCCAACCGCTATGCCCAGATCACCAGCGCCGAGGCCGGCGCCAAGAGCATCACCGTGGACACCGTGACGGGCTTCGCAGAGGGCTCCCACATCCTGCTGTACCAGATCGTCAACGCCACCTGCACCCCCGGCGGCACCTGGGAGATCAACCGCGTGGTGGGCGTCCAGGGCAGCTCCCTGATCCTGGCCACGGCCCTAAAGCACACCTATGTGAACTGCGGCGAGACCTGCGGCCTGGCCCAGGTCGTCCTGGGCGCCTCCTACGAGAACCTGGACATCGGCAGCGGCGGCGTGATTGAACCCCAGACCTCCATGGCCGGCAACGACGCCCGCAAGGGCGGCATCGTGTTCCTCCGGGCCCGCAAGATCACCATCCGCAACGGCGGCATCATCAGGGCCAACGGCCAGGGCTTCGAGTCCGGCGACTGGGGCGAATACAACGGCCAGTACGGTGAGCGCGGCCACTCCGAATGCAGCGTCCGGGAGAACGAGAGCAACCTGGGCCAGGGCGCCAATTGCACTGGCGGTGGCGGTGGCTACCGCCAGTGCTGCACTTACGGCTGGGCCGCCGGCGGTGGCGGCAACAAGACCGCCGGCGCCAACGGCACCGGGGGCAACGAGGGCGCCGGCGGTGGCACCAAGGGCGACGCTGACCTGAACACCCTCCACTTCGGCAGCGGCGGCGGCGACGGCTGGCCCTACGGGGGCGGCCATGGCGGCGGCATCATTGTGCTGGGCGCGGAGACCGTGATCGTGGAGTCCGGCGGCCTCATCGAGGCCAAGGGCAACAACGGAGACCCCTCCAGCGGCGGCAGCAGCAACTACGGCGCAGGCGGTGGCGGCGCAGGTGGCACCGTGGCCATCTTCTCCCAGAACTACACCAACAAGGGCACGGTCCAGGCCAAGGGCGGCACCGGCGGCCGCAACACCAACTACGGCCGCTACGGCGGCGACGGCGGCGAGGGCTGGGTGGTCCAGCGCGCGCCCCTCCCCGGCATCGTCAACGAGAGCTTCGCCAAGGGCGTGGAGATCTGGGTGGATGGCACCAATATCACGCCCACCATCGGAGACCCCAACGCCAAGGGCAGCCCCGCCTGGGACGCCACCGGCAAGGTCTGGGGCGCGGACGGCCTGCACGACTGGGCCACGGGCCCCCTGGATCTGAGCAGCGTGGTGCCCTGGGGGCTGGGCGAACACAAGATCGAACTGACCGAAACGGGCGGCTCGGGCGGCAACCTCAAGCTTTACACCTATGTCATCTATCCTTTCACCGCTGCCAAGACCCCTGCCCACGACACCTGCGCGGCCCCCAAGGTCCTGGAGGTCATGGGCGGCAGCGCCACCGTCAGCGACAGCACCGAGGACTCCATGGGCAAGATCAAGGCCACCGACGACTACGCCCAGGCGGCCTGCGGCGGCAGCGGCGGCCCCGAGGTGGTCTACAAGATCTCCCTCACGGACTGGCGGCGCCTGAATATCGCCGTTACCGCCCCCTTCGTCAGCCGGATGTACCTGCGCAAGGGCGACTGCGAGGCCGGCCAACTGGTGGCCTGCGGCACCAACTCCATCACCACCGACTCCCTCAAGACCGGGGACTACTATCTCTTCGTGGACTCCGACGGGAACCTCCTCAAGGGGGACTTCACCTTGAAGATCGACGCCTTCCTCCCCGAGGCCCCTGCCAACGACACCTGCGCCGGGGCAGCTCCCCTGGCCTTCGACGAGACGGGCCTCGCGGAGGTCTACGGCGTCAGCCTCTTCGCCACCGACGACTATGTGGGAAGCTGTGGCGGCGCTGGCGGGCTGGACATGGTCTACCAGTTCGAGGTGCCCGCCGGGACCTCCCAGTTTGACCTCACCGTCACCGCCGACTTCGAGCCCGTGGTCTATCTTTCCAAGGACTCCTGTGGCGGCTCCTTCATCGCCTGCGCCCCCAAGAGCAAGTACTCCCTGGCCTACCCCACCACGGGCATCCACTATCTGTTCCTGGATGGCAAGACCGCCGCTGACAAGGGCGAGTTCACCCTCTCTGTGCAACTGAAACAGTAGGACACCATGCAGACCACCAAGGGCTCGTTGTTCATCGTCGCCACCCCCATCGGCAACCTGGGGGACATCACCTTCCGGGCCGTGGAGGTCCTTCGCGCCGCCGCCGTCGTGGCCTGCGAGGACACCCGCCGCAGCCGCGTGCTGTTCACCCACCTGGGCATCGTGGCCCCCCGCCTGGTGTCCTGCTTCGAGCACAACGAGCAGCACCGCATCCCGGGCATCCTGGCCACCCTGGACGAGGGCAAGGACGCCGCCCTCATCACCGACGCGGGCACCCCCAACATCTCCGACCCCGGCTACCGGCTGGTCAAGGCCTGCGTGGATGGTGGCTACCGCGTCATCCCAATCCCCGGCGCCTGCGCCGCCATCGCCGCCATCTCGGCCTCGGGCCTGCCCACGGATCGCTTCTCCTACATGGGGTTTCCGCCCGTGAAGAAGGGCCGCTTCGAGGCCTTCATCGACGAGGCCCTGCTGCCCGAACGCACCGCCGTCTTCTACCTGCCCATGCGCCGCGTCCCCGCAACCCTGGAGCTCATCGCCGGCAAGTTCCCAGCCACCCGCGTCGTCATCGCCCGGGAGTTGACCAAGCTGCACGAGGAGTTCATCAGGGGGACTGCGGGGGAACTGCTGGCCGCCCTGCCCACTCTGTCCACCAAGGGCGAGTGCACCTTCCTGTGCCACCGGGACGAGTAGACGGCCCAGCAGCCAAGACGATCCGCTTACTGCGTGCGCGGCTGGGACGGGCAGCATCCGCTTACTGCGTGCGCGGCTGGGACGGACGGCATCCGCTTACTGCGTGCGCGGCTGGGATTTGATCTAATCTAGGCGTCGATCGTGAGGCCCAGGGCCTTGCGGAGGGCGAGGTGTTCTTCGGAGACGGCAAAGAGGACCAGCTCCTTGACCTTCTCCTTCAGGGGCAGCTTGGAGAATGACACGCTCTCCTGGGACAGGACCTTGGCGGCGGTCTCCAGGTCCCCGCAGACCAGCAGGCCGGCGTGGTCGGCGCTCAGTTCGACCCCACCCAGCCAACGGCTGATGCTGGGGCGCTCGGGGCGGCTTTGCAGCTTGTTGATGTTGGCCGCCAGC
>CAZMEC010000012.1:0-27184 GCA_964565265.1 uncultured Myxococcales bacterium | reverse complement strand
GCTGATGCTGGGGCGCTCGGGGCGGCTTTGCAGCTTGTTGATGTTGGCCGCCAGCCGGTTGGCCAGGGCAGACGAAATCTTGTGGGCCAGCTCGTCGCGGATGGCCTCGATCTCCTCGGGCTTGGACTCGATTTCGGCGGTGGGCAGCACCACCCGCAGGGCCGCATCGTACAGGACCCTCAGGGCCGGGGCGCTGTAGACGCCAGCCAGGATGTGCATGGGGTGGAAGTAGGACAGGTACTTGCCGATGGTGAAGGCCAGCTCGCGGTCGGTCTTCTGCTCGAGCATGTCGCGGCCGATGATGATTACCGGCGGCACGGTGTTCTCAATGCGGATGCCGAAGGTCTTCTCAGAGATGTAGACCTTGGGGGCCTGCACTCCGAGGGCCGCGGCAGCATTGCGGAAGGCGCTGGCGAACAGGGTCCGCTCTTTCAGATCCAGCTCGTCCTTCTTTTTCAGGCCCAGGTCCTTGAGTTCCTTGCCACCCACGCTCTGGCCCAGGACCTCGTAGAGGATCTGGAAGACCTCGCCCAGGGTGACGCTCTCGGCCTTGGACAGGATGCCCTTCATCCACATCGTGTTGTCCATGGCCCGCTTGGGAGTGGCCAGGCCCACGGGGCGGTGTTCTTTGTAGAAGGCCAGTTCTTCGGGGCCGGCCTTGCGTAGCAGGGCCAGGACGGAGGAGGCAACCCAGGCCTCGTCCTGCTTGCCGGACTCCACGAAGTGCCGGTGGATGTTGCGGTAGCATTCAATCCGCTCGGGATCCAGGCTGGCCAACACGCGGTTGGCAGCCACGGCCTTGTCCAACTTGCCGGTGGACTCATACAACTGGGCCAGGATCTCGTGCAGGCGGCTCTCCTCGGGGCGCAGCTTGACGGCCAGTTCAAAGGAGCTGGTGGCATACTCCAGGTTGGAAAGCCGGGAGCGGTAGATCTCGCCCAGGTTCTTGTAGAGCATGAACTCCAGGTTCTTGTTGCCCTTGTCCCTGATCCTGGTGAGCATCCGGCGGTAGGCTTCTTCAAGGCCCGTCCAGTCCTTCTGACGGGTCAGGATCTCGTCCAAGGCCTGGAAGGCCTCCAGCTTGTCCGTGTCCAGATCCAGGGTGCGCTCGTAGTATTCCAGGGCCGACAGCGGGTCGTGCAGGTGCTCTTTGTAGATGGTGGCGATGGTGAAGGTGTAGTAGGCCTTCTTCTGGCGGTCGTCGTCGATCTCGTACAGGCGCCGCAGGGCGTCCACGGCGTCCTCGTACTCCTTGCCCTGGATGTGAATCTCCAACAGCTTGACCAGCGCAGCGCGGGAATCCGGCTGGATGCTCAGGGCGTCGCGGTAGCAGTCCGCCGCGTCCCGGGGCTTGCCAAGGCGGTCCTTGTAAAGGTCGCCAATCTCCAGCAGACCATTGAGCCGCGTGAGGCCGTCGTCCGCCAGTTCCAGCAGCTTGCGCTTGTAGCGGATGACGCCCTCGAAGTCACCGTGGAGTTCCATGAGGGTGGCCAGGTCCTGGATGCAGCCCTGGTCGTTGGGACGCAGGCTGATGACCTCGGCCAGGTACTCCTCGGCCTTGGCGGGCTTGCCCAGGGCCATCTCAACCTCGCCCAGGGCCCGGTAGGCGGCCATCTTGTCATGGTCTGAAAGGCCCTCGCCGGCGGCGTCCAACATGCGCTGGTAATAGGTCTCGGCGTACTCGTGACGGCCCAGCTTGAAGTTCAGCTCGGCCAGACCCTGCAGGGTCGGAGCGTGGAGAGGATCGCGGTCGTAGGCCTCCCGGAACTTGGCCAGGGCCTCCTCATTGTGGCCCATGTGGCGGGCGGCGTTGCCCATCTTGAACAACACCCCCACGGTGCGCTGGTCGTCACCCTTGCTGCGACGAGCCAGGATGTCCAGCAGCGGGGAGACCTTGGCCCAGCGCTCCTGGGCGATGTAGAGATCCACCAGGGGTTCCACAGCCGCCGCGTACTCGGGGGCATGCTCCAGGGCCTTCTCGAAGAGTTCAATGGCCATCTCGGCATCACCCATGGAGTCCTTCGCCTGCCGACCCATGCGAGTCAGCACCTCGGCCTTGGGCTCTTCGCCCTCGATGGCCTCGGCCAGGCTCTGCAGGGTGGTCATCACCCGGGCCCAGTCCTCCTCTTCAATCAGAATGGAGACCAACTCCTCCACGGCCGCAGCACAGGCGGGCTCGCGCTCCAGGGCCATGCGGTACTCGGACTTGGCGGCCTCGGGGTTCATGAGCTCGCCGCGAAGAATGCGGCCCCGCTTCACATAGAAGCCCAGGATCTCCTCGCTGTTCCTGGAGATACGGATCTTCTTCTCCAGGGTATCCAGGACATTCTCCCACTGGCCCTGCTCTTCGTAGAGGGTCTCCAGCAGGTTCAGGGCCGGCGTGTTGGCGGGATCCAGGTCGATGATCTCAAGCTGCACCGAGATGGCAGCGTCAAAGTCGGCCAACTGCTGCACAAAGACCTCAGAGGCCCGGGACAGCAGCACCACCTTCTTGCCAAGCCCCGGTTCGATGGCGGCGTGGCGGCGAAGAATCTCCACCAGGTCTTCGTAGCGTTCCTGCTTGGCAAAGAGGCGCTCCAGGGCCTCCACCGCCTCCAGGTTTTCGGGCAGCAGGTCCAGGATCTGACGGTGGTAGTCGGCCGCACCGTCGGCGTCGTCCAGGGCCTCTTCATGCAGCAGGGCCAGGCTGGACAGGATCTCCATGCGGTCCTCGGCCCGGGAGGCGAAGGACAGTCCCCGCTCCAGGGTCTCGGCCAGCTTCTTCCAGTTGCCCGCGTCGGTGTAGATGACCTTCAGCCGGGCCATGGCGTCCAGGTTGGCAGGATCGAAGGCCAGGACATCTTCGAACTCGTCGGCGGCCCGCACGGTATCCTTGAGCTTGTCCTCCAGGATCCGGCCCCGGGCCAGCTTGATGGCGGTCTCTTCTTCGGGGTGCAGGGAGGCCCGCATGCCCAGGATTTCGATGAGGTCGTCCCAGGCCCCGGTGGTCTCATAGATCTCGCGCAGGGCCTCCACAGCGGCCTCCTGGGTGGGATCCATGTCCAGGACCTCGCGGTAGGCCTTGACGGCCTCGGCGGAGTCCCTCATCCGGCGGTACAGACACTCGCCAAGCTGCAGGTACAGGGCGGTCTGGCGGGTGAAGTCAGTGGTCACAGAGGTGAGCTTGCGCAGCACGGAGGCCAGGGCCTCCCAGCTTCCCAGAGAGGAGTACAGCTCGACCAGAGCGCTGAGGGCGGGCTCGGACTCGTCGTCCACTTCCAGCAGCTTCACGAACCACTTGACGGCCTCGTTCTGGTCCCCGAGCTGGTCCCGGCACAGGGCCGCAAGCTTGCCCACCAGATCCAGGCTGACCAGGGGATCCTGGGCGGCCGCCACGGAGTTCTCCCAGACGGCCTTGAGCTCGGCGTGGAGTCCGGCTTCCATGGCCGTGCGTTCAACGCCCTCCAGGGAGGCCTTGTCCAGGGGTTCCAGTTCCAGGGCCTTGACGAACAGCAGGAAGGCCCCTTCCCGTTCGCCCAGGTTCTCCTCGTACACGGAGGCCCCGCGGCGGTAGGCATCCAGCTTCTGCTCGACGGGCAGCACCTCCGCCTTGTCCGCCAGCAACTCGGCCAGCTCGGCCCAGCGGCCCATGCTCTCCAACAGGTCTTCCAGGGCCCGGTAGGCCTCCAGGTCGGTGTTGTTCAGCTTCAGCACCTGGCGACGGCAGTCCAGGGCCGCGTCCAGGTCCCGCAGGTAGTCCTCATAAATGGAAGCCATGGTCTTGAGGACCTGGCCCCGGGCCTCCCCTTCCACCAACGAAGCCTTGAGGCGCAGGGTCTCCACGGCCTCCTTCCAGGCCCCCGTCTCCTGATAGACGGTGATGAGGGCCTCCAGGGCCACCAGACGCCCCGGCTCCAGGTCCAGCACCCGGTTCCAGGCCTCGATGGCGGCGGCGGGGCTGGGGTGCTCGTTGCTGCGAAGCTCGGCCAGTTCGGACCACAGTTCGACACGGGTGGCCACGGCCAGCTCTTCGTTCATGGCCATGGACAGCAACAACTCAGCCAGGGCCTGCCAGTTGGCGTTGACCCTGAAGAGGGTCTTGAGGGAGGCCTGGGCCTCAGGATCATCGCGGTGGGCGCTGCGAATCCGAACCCAGAATTCCTCGGCGGTCTGGGTATCCCCAAGGGGGCCCTCGGCGGTCAGGGCCAACCTTCGGTACAGGCTCAGCCGCCGGGCTTCATCCAGATTGGAGCAGGAGGATGCCCGCCTAAGCAGATCCACCAGTTCCTGCCATTTCTCCAGCCCCTCCAGAAGGCGGGCCAGGTTGTCGAAGGCGTTCTGGTCCTCATTGGAGAAGACCAGCACATCCTCCCAGCGTTCGATGGCCTTCTCGGGCTGGTGCAGCTTGTCCTCGGTGAGGAACGCGACCTTGGTGTACAGGGCCACGCGCTCGTCGGGATCCCTCGAGAACTCGGCCACGGACTGGTACAGGGGCAGCAACTCGGGATAGAGCTCCATACCCTCCAGGAGGCGCATCAGGTGGTCCAGGGCGGGGCGGTACTGCTCGTCCAGGTCGCGAACCATCCGGTAGGAATCCGCCGCCCCTTCGCGGCTGCCAAGTTGTTCCTCCCGAAGGGCGCCCAGCCGCATCAGCAACTCGATGCGCTCGCGGGGGTCCAGGGCCACTTCGGAGCGCCGCAGCAGGATCTTCTCCTGCTCCTCGTAGCGCGCCGCCAGGCCATAGAGGTCATCCAGGGAGGCCAGGGCGGCCACTTCCTCGGCGTTCCGATCCAGGACATCCAGGAAGAACAGCTCGGCCCGCTCCGGGTCGCCCCGATTGTTCATGAGGTAACGGCCGGCCTCCAGGGCCAGCCGGATGTGGGTGTCGTCGGCCTCAGCCTGCCCCGCAGCGCGCTCAAGGTAGGCGGCCACGGCCTCCCGGTCCTCCACCAGTTCGCCCAGTTCCTTGAGGGAGACCAACGCCCCCTCATCCTGGGGATCCAGCACCAGGGCCTCGCCGGTCCAGCGCAGGGAGGCCGCAAAGTCTCCCAGGTTGTCCGCTGCGATGCGGGCCAGCCGCCGGGCCAGGTCCAGCCGGTCGTTGTTGTCCGCGGCCACCTCCAGGCGACCCTCCAACACGGCCATCACGCCCTTCCAGTCGCCGCTGTTGACGCGGGCCCCTTCCAGGATGCCCAGCATCTCTTCGTCCCGCAGCCCGGCTTCAAAGTAGTGGGCAAACTGGTCCATCACCTCGGGGCGGTCCGGGTTCAGGATGTGCAGGTCCTTCATGACCGCGCAGGCATCCATCATGCGGCCCAGGGTCTCCTCCAGCAGCAGGCAGCGGCGGAAGCCCAGTTCCAGGCGCTCACCGTCGTTGCGGGCATATTCCATGCGCTCGGCCAGCACGGCCTCCAGGGCCTCGGCCCGATCCAACATGGAGTAGAGCTGATCCAGGGCCTCCAGCGCGTCCAGATCCTCCGGGAAGTCCCGGCGCAGACTGCTGTATTCCTGGATGGCGCCCTCAAAGTCCTGGACCTCATCCTTCAGGATGCGCGCCCGGCGCTTGCCCAGGGCCAGGGCCACGGAGGGCTCGGAGACCTCCTCCTTCACCAGGGCCAGCATTTCCACGAACTCGCCCGCAAGGCCGGTGGCCAGGGCAGCGGACTCCAGCCGATCGCCAAGCTCGTGGTTTCCAGGGGCGCCGGGGAACACCCCCGCCAGGAGCCCGTAGGCCCGCCGGTCATCCGAGAGCTTCTCCCGAAGCAGGGAGGCCGCCACCAGGGCCAGCGCCACGCCCTCATCCGAGCTGCCACGGCTAAGCACCAGGGCCTCCATGCAGGCCACCAGGCGCAGCCACTGCTGCCCCTCTTCCAACACGGGGGCCAGCAGCGCAAAGGCAGCCTCCTTGCCCTCGCGGTTCAGCACCAGATCCTCCAGGGCGTCCACGGCCTGGGCATTCCCCGCTTCGATCTCCAAGACCTCGCGGTAGACCCGCACGCCCTCCTCCGGGGCCTCCAGCTTCACCACCCAGAGCTGCCCCAGGGACAACAGGTAGGGCACCTTCTCGGCGCCGGACAGAAGCTCCAGTTCGACCTTCAGGTCGTCAATGGCGGCCAGCCAGTCTTCCTTGCGCAGGTGCAGATCCTTGATCTTGGCCAGCACCTCGGTGTCAGCCGGATCCGTGACCAGCAGGCCCCGATAGACCTCCTCGGCGTCATCCAGACGGGCCAGGTTCACATCCAGAATCTCGGCCCGACGGAGCAGTTCCATCTTCTTGAGCTCGGGCTCCTCCGCGATGGAGGCCTTGCGCTCCAGCACCTCTGCCAGCTCCGCAAAGCGGCCCAGGCGGCCCAGCAACTCGTCCAGATTGGCCAAGGCCACGCTGTCCAGGGGGTTCAGCTCCAGGATCTCGTTGTAGACCTCGGCGGCGTCCTCTTCCCGGTCCAGGAAGTCCTGCAGCACGCTGCCCAACTCCAGGAGGAGCTCGCGGCGCTTCTCGGTGTCCGACTCCACCTGGGCCCGGGCCCTCAGGATCTGCACCAGCTTGGGGTGGTTCTCCGTCTCCCGGAACACGGAGGCCAGGATGTCCAGGGCCTCCAGGTCCCCGGGCACGAACTCCAGGACCTGCTCGAACCACAGGACGGCCTCCTCGGGCTTGTCCAGATCGCCGCGGGCCCAACGGGCCAGACTGCGGGCAATCCATTCCTTGTCGGCCTCGGTCTCACAGCGGCGGAAGCAGTCCTCCAGGACCTCTGTTACCTCGGCCTTGCGGTCCAGGGCCTGGGCCAGGCGCTGCACCTGGGCCACGGCGCTGCGATCAGAGGGGTCCACCGCCAGCACCGCCTGATAGGCGTCAAAGGCAGCGGCGGGTTCCTCCAGCATGTATTCCCAAATCTCGGCGATCTCCATCTGGAGGGGCTTGATGGCCTCGGGATCGCTCTCCCGGCCCTTCTTTCTTTCGATGAATTCGATGACCTGCAGCCACTCGCCGGTGCTGCGGAAGTGCTGGTCCAGGATCAGCAGCATCCGGCCGTCTTCGTCCTCCTCAAGGTTCCGCTGCAGCATGTCAATGGCCGCCGGCAGTCCGGGGACCAGCTCCAGGGCCGAGGCCAGGATGTCGGTCATGCGGGCCTTGTTGCCCACCTTCACTTCAAGGACCCCGGCCGCCCGCAGCATGAGCTCGGAGCGGCGGGCACTGTCGGACTCCATCTCCCAGAGCTGCTCCAGGGTTGACAACACCCGGCCCCAGTCCTCCGAGGCTTCGTACAGGCGGGCGAGGCGCTCCAAGGCGTTGCGGTCACCCGGGGCCAGGGCCGTGATCTCTTCCACGGTGACGGTGGCCCGGGGGATGTCCTTGAGCTCCTTCTCGCAGACCTCCGCCATGCGGAAGAGGATCTCGATTCGTTCGTGGGAGCTGGTGGCCAGCTCTTTCTCCTTGGCGTAGATGTCAAAGAGGCCGTCCCAGTCCTGGGAGGCCACCGCGATGTGTTCGAGGCTCTCCATGGTGGACAGGTCCGAGGGGTCCTCGTCCAGCAGTTCGCCGTAGAGAATCCGAGCGGAATCCAGGTCCCCGAGGCGCAGGTGGTGGATGCCCGCGGCGCTGCGCTTCAGCACCCGCCGGAACTCGGTGTCGGTGGCCGACTCCATGGTGGTGGAATAGAGGGCCACCAGGTCCTTCCAGGCGTCCAGGCCCTCGGCCAGCTCTTCCAGACGGGAGGCCAGGCCGACCTCCCCTCCCTTGAGCTCAAACAGCCGGGACAGGGCCAGGAACTCCCGGGGGGCATCCCCCAGGGCGGCATACAGGGAAACCAACTGCTCCAGCAGCGACTCCGCGGAGCTGTCCCCATCCTCGAGGCGCAACTCCAGCACGGAGGCCAGGCGATCCTTGACACCCTGAAGCTCGTAGACTGCCGTCAGGGCGGTGGCCACCCGCAGCCGCAGCCCGGGGAGGGACAGCAACTCCTCCATGAAGGCCACCGCGCGACCGTGGGCCGGGTCCAGATCCAGGGCCCCCTCGAGGAGGTCCACGGCGTGGCTTGGGGACTCTCCCAGGCCATAGGACAGGCGGGCCAGATCGCAGGCCAGATCCACCCCACCGGCCTGCCTCGGGCCCAGGGTCTCAAACTGCGTGGTCAACAATTCGTACAGCTCGCGGCTTCGGCCCGCAGCCGCCAGGATGGCGCCCAGCTTCACATAGATGCTGGCATCCGAGGGGTCCTCGTCCAGCAACTGCCGGTAGACGGCCACGGCTGCCTCCCGGTCGCCCATCCGGTCCAACAGCACCTCGGCTCGCCGGAAGCCAAGCTCCTTGCGGCGCCCGGTACCCTTGGCCAGGGCCAGCTTGCGGTCCAGGATCTCTACCAGGTCGGCGTGGGCCTGGAGGGCATCAAACAGCCGCTCCAGGGCGTCCAGAATGCGCTCGTCGGTGGGGGCCAGTTCCAGGGCGTCACGGTAACGCCGCACGGCCTCCTGGGCCTGCCCCAGATTGCCCGCCATGATCTCGGCCATGCGGATGAGGGTGCCCACCTTCACCGTGTCATCCCCCGCGTAATCCAGGGTCTGCTCCAACACGGAGACATAGGAGTCCCAGTTGCCCGTGAGGTCCGCAAGCCGTTCCAGCTCCTGCCGAATGGCCCCGCTGCGCATGTCCAACTGGAAGGCCTGGATGTAGGCAAAGAAGGCTTGTTCCCGCTCGCCCAGGCGTTCTTCCAGGATGCGCGCCTTGTCCAGCAGCAGCTCCAGCCGTTCCATAAGGTCCAGCTCGGCGGAGGCCAGGACCGCGTCCTCCATATCCGCCAGCAGGATCCAGTTCTCCAGGGTGCGGTACACAGGGATCAGCCGGCGGCAGGCCTGCTCGTGGCCGGGCTGAAGCTCCAGGACCTGCTCCAGGGTGCGGGCCAGTTGCTTCTCCTCGGAGCTGCCGAACTCGTCGGCCATGATCAGCAGGATGCCAATCTTCCTGTCCGGGGATTCCTCTTCCCGGGCCAGGGTCTCCAGGGTCCGCAGGTATTCCTTGGGGTTGCCATAGTTGGCGAAGTACCACTTGAGGGCCGGCAGGTCCCGGTTTTCCACATAGAGCTTGCGCAGCTCTACTTTGGCGCGGGCGTTCTCCGGGTCCAGGCCCAGCAGTTCCTTCCAGGCCTCCGCCGCCTGGACCTTGTCCCCCAGCCGCAGCCCCAGGGTGAGGGCCTTCTTCTCCAGCACCGCAGTCTTGCGCGCCTTGTTGGTCTCGCGCTGCTGCTGCAAGGTCAGGATCTCCACCAGCTTGGCGTAGTCCTTGGACTTCTCGTAGAGCCCCTCGAGGGCCGCCGCCGCTTCCAGGTTGTCGGGCTCTTCCGCCAGCACCCTGGACCACAGCTCGATGCCGGTTTCGGGGCGGGCGATGCGCTCCGACGCCGTGGCCGCCAACTCCTTGAGGCGGGCCAGCCGGCGCTCAACGGAGGACTCGGCGTCCACCTCCAGCAGGGCGATCTTGATGTAGCCGGTCCAGTCGCGGCGCTTGTCGTAGATGTCCTTGAGCTTCTCGATGGAGTCCCGGTCCCCGGGGCGCAGCTCCAAAATGGCCTCGTAGCTCTTCATGGCTTCGGCCATGTTGGAGAAGCGATCCATCAGGATGACCGCGGTCCGCCGGTGCAACTCCAGCAGCTTCTCCGGGTCCGTCTCCGTCTCCGCCATGGCCTTCAGGGTCTTGACCAGATCGGGCCAACGGCCACCCTGCTCATAGAAGGCCGCCAGGGCCTCCTGAGCGCTGCGGTCCGAGGGATCAACCTTGAGCATGGCCTGGTACACCGAGATGACCTTGCTCTCGGCGTTCATCTTGTCCCGGTAGATGGGGATCAGGCTGCCCAGGAGGGTCAGCTTTTCCTGGCGCTGGGCATCCGGCAGGCGGTTCACGCGGCTCTGGATGAGCTCCGCCAGGGAGTGCCATTTGCCGGCCTTCTCCAGGATATCCATCAGCTTGTCTTCGGCCTCGGCGTTGTCCGGGCTGTCCTTGGCCACGGCCTGCCAATAGGCGGCGGAGCGCTCCATGTTTTCGTGGCGGTCGGCCAGGCGGGCCAGATCCAGGCGCATGCGGGGGGCGGCATCGGCCAGACCCTGGCTCTCATAGCGGCCCTGGACGAACTGCTCCAGCTTGCGCCAGTTGTTCTTCTTCACATAGAAGTCCTCGTAGAACGAGGCCAGCTCTTCCATGAGGGGGGAGTCGGGGGGGAGTTTGCGGAAGTACATCTCCGCCACATCTTCGTTGTTCAGGTGGTCCTTGAACACCATGCCCACCGCGAACTGCACAAAGGGGGCCTTGTCCGTGCCCTTGGTCCGGGCCCGAAAGTCGGCGATGCGCAACAGGTTTTCAAGCTGAGCGGGATCGTTCAGGACCTGTCCCAGAGCCAACACCCCATCACGGATCTCCTCGCCGGTTGCTGTATCCAGCAGGGCGTCAAACTGCGTCTGAAAAGTCCGGGTGTCGGTCGGGTTCTGGGTGACAGCAGCAATAAGGTCCTGGATTCCCATGGTCTTCCCCCCAAAAAAATAGGCCGGGCAAGACTATCCGCCCAGCAAAACTTTGGGGCCAAAATTAGCACATAGGCAGGGCAAACAAAAACGGATTTATGGGGGTCCAAACGGATTCTGTCCCCGGCGCAGGAAGAAGCGATAAACATAGCCGCTGCCGCTGGCCATGATCTTGCCCGCCTTCCGGTAATGGGTGCGGACGAACTGCCGAACCTCTGGAATCTGGGCAATACCATGCTCGTCAATCAACAGCACCAGTCCAGGGGGAGTCTTCTCCAGCAGGGCCAGCAACTGGGCGGCCGGAAGCATCCCCGAAAAGATCCGCTTGGGATTGGTGTCCAGGGCATTCGCGGTCACCGGTAGATCGTGATACAGCGCCGCCAGGGGGACGATGGAAGAGTCCCCGAAGATGCAGGTCCCCGGGGGCAGCAGATCGTGGGCCACCTGCATGGCGATGATGGTCTCGGTTTGCACCCCTGCGACCTTGCGCATGAGGCTGACATGCCGGTCCAGAATGGCGAACTGGGCCAGCCCTATGGCCAACCCAAGGGTCGCCAGCAACGCCAGTTCGGCGTTCCTCCCCGCAACGCTGCGGACCATGTCCCGCAGCAGACTGACCCCGGAGGCCGCCCCCGCGCTGAGCATGGGAAGGGCCAACATGAAGTAGTAGCCGTGAATGGAAGGGAACAACGAGATGACCCCGAGGATGCCTAGGCCCTGAAGCGCCAGGACCCCCGCCAGCGCCCCCGTGCCTCGGCGCCGGATCTTCGCCAGGAGTCGGGAGGTGACATCCCCCTGAGGGGCCCTGAAGTCATGTCCATTTCGGAACCGCCGGGCTGCCAACAGCGCCGCAATGACGGCAGGAAGAGTGCAAAAGCACAGCAGCACCGGGGCATAGTCCCATTGCAGGAACCAGAACAGGACCTCGAAGCTGGACCGGAAGCCCTCCATGGCGGAGGACTTGGCCAGGTGATAGGCCAGGGTCTGATCCAGGAACTGGGGACCTACCAGGGGCACCAGGGCCACATAAGCCAGCCCGAGGGGCAGCAACCCCAGCACATAGCGCAGGGGACGCTCCCGAAGCAGGATGAGGCGCAGCACCACGAACAGCACGGGCAACCCGGCATAGAGGCCCGCGTGGATTGCCAGACCATGCAGCAGGCCAGCCCCCAGGGGGCGCCCCCGTTCAATCAGGAAGTAGCCCGCGCAGAGCAGAAACACGGAGGTCTCCACGCCCATGAAGTAGGGCCCGTAGAAGAGCCCCGTGTCGGACCCCAGCAGCAGCAGCGACGCCAGCAGGCCGGCCAATCCGCCGAAGCGAAGGGCAACCCCCAACCCCAGAAAGGCCGAGGCCCCCGCCAGCATGGCGAAGGAGAACATCTTGATGGCCATGGGAGACGCGGTCAGCCACAGCAGCGCTGCGGACACAAAAGTCCGAAGAGGGGGGTGGGCCAGGAAGAAATCCCGATAGGGCAGATAGCCATCCAGGAGGAGATCCCCCCCCATCATGTAGATGCCCTCGTCGCCGGGTTGGGGGCCAAAAGCCGAGGCCTTGATGATCAGCAGCACAAACAGCGCCACCAGCCACAGCACCACGGCCACACCCTTGCCTGAATCAGGGTGCTGCAGGAAAGCAGGGGTGCCTCTCATAGACCCGGAACCTGGCCCTTCTTGATGACGGCGAGGTGGGCAGCAATATCCGCGGACAGTTTCTGGTTTTCCCTCGCCTTGGCCTGCTCCAGGGCCTTGCCCGACAGGGACTCGGCGGACTTGAAGTCCCCTGAACGGGCATACCCAATGGACAGGAGATCCATCAGGGCGGGCTCGTTGGGGATCTGCTCCAGGGCGTCCTCCAGGCGCTTGATGCCCTCATCGGTGCGGCCAGAGATGTAGAGCACCAGCCCCAACCCCAACTGGGACTCAAGGTGGGTGGGGTCCGCCACGGTGGACCGCAGGTAATAGTCCCGGGCTTCGTCAAAGCGGCCCCCGTGCATCTTGAGCAGCCCGATGTTGTACAGGGCCTTCTGCCATTCAGGCTTGGTCTTCAGAGCCGCCTCCCACTGGGCCAGGGCCTCCTGGGTCCTGCCCTGCTTGAAATAGACGCTGCCAAGGCTGAGATTGGCCTCCATGAACTTGTCATCCAGTTCCAGGACCTTCTTGAACAGTGTAATGGCCTCGGCCTCCCGGCCTTCCTGGGAATAGAGCAGGGCGATGTTGAACAAAGGATCGGGGTAATCGGGGGCCAACTTGGAGGCCTGTTGCCATTGTTCCAGGGCCTCCTCGCTGCGCCCCACGGCCACCAAGGCCAGGCCATATTCGGACCGCACCATGGGGTTCTTTGGGTCCAACTCCACGGAGCGAGCGTAGGCCACCACGGCGTTCTGATAGTCCTCTCTGGTCCTCACCTCCCCATCGAACGGCATGAAGGCCATGGCCGCCCGGAAGTAGGAGGTCTCGTCCAGGAAGTTCACCTCTATCTTCTTGATGGCGTCGGGATGGAGTTTCACGAACTCCGGGATGTTGGCCGCCCGGTCGGGGGCGGTGAAGTGCTCCAGAAGCACGGGGGGGCTGTCGTTGCCGTCCTCGTCGATGTGGGTGAGGAAGAGCTGGGTGTAGGGGCCGTTGGGCTTGGAAGAGAAGACCAGCCAGCGGCTGTTGGAGGACCAGGAGTGCCAGCTATTCATGAGGGGCCGGTTGCAGGTCATCTTGCGAGGGGTGCCTCCGGCGGCCGGCATGATGTAGAGCATGGAGTCCGGCTGGAGCAGCATGAACGAGGTGGCCTGGCAGAAGACCATCCACTTGCCGTCGGGGGAGTAGCGGGGGAAGAAGTTGCTCTTGCCGTTGGCCGCGGCCCCAGGGATGGGCAGGGCCTCTCCCCCCTTGCCCTCGTTGAAGGGCACCCGATAGAGATCGAACTTCATGTCCTTGCCGCCGGTGAGGAACTCGGCGACCTCCTCCTTGGAGAGCACGGCCGCATTCTCATCCTTGAGCTTGTTCAAATCGTACTTGGGAGCCCGGGCAAAGGTAATCACCGAGCCATCATGGTTCCACACCGGATTGGATTGGACCAGATCAGGATTGTCCGCCCCGCCCAGGGCGCCGAAGGCCTTGGTTTCGCGGTCGTACCACGCCAGAATGCCTTTCACCGGAAAGAAGAGCTGGGAGAAGCTCAGATCGCTGTCCACAGCGACGAACACCGAGCGGTCCTTCACGGTCGCCATCGAGTACCGACCATTGGGGGACATCTGGGGCAGGAGGCCAAAGGTCTGCTGCCGGTCCTCACGCTTGTAGTTGCCCCAGGTGATGACCTTGTCCGCAGCCAAATCCATGGTCTCTGCGACCTCTACGATGGCATAGGAGCCCTTGTTGTTGGCGTAGTCCACATCCATGCCCATGACCGAGGCGTCCTGGGAGAAGGAGTGGCAGTTCCCGCAAACGGGCAGCCCCTCCAGCACCACGGGTGGCTGTTCCTCCCGGGCAATGGAGCCAAAGCGCCATTTGATCAGCCTGGGATCCTTCACGGCGAGGCTGAAGGGGAGGACCAGATCTCTGAAGAAAAGAGAATCACCGACGGGGTCCCTGGAGGTCTGAAAACGGACCACCCCGCCGGACAGGGCAGAGGTCGCACCGGACTCGGCCAGCCCCTTGATCAGCAACTCCAGGGGCTGCTCCACGGACCCTTTCTTGAGGGTCTCCCAAAGTTCAGCTTCGGGCTTGAAGCTGTTGCTCCGGACCTCCCGAACCAGGGTCTCCCCACCGGGGAGCCGAAACTCCAACTGCCAAAGGGAAGCGGCCGAGGGGTCGGTCCAGCGAATGATCGGGGCCACTATTTCCGGGGGGAAGAGGCTACCCTCCAGGGGATAGGTAATGGACAGGGCCAGCCCCTCAAAGACCTCAGGGGCCTTGGCCACAGGGGCCGTCTCCGGACCTGTCTTCTTGCAGCCCCCAGCCACCAGCACCAGAAGGGACACCCACATCACCAGCGCGCGAAGAAGCATTTGACCTTGACCTCCGTTGCTGACCGACGGCCGCTCAGGGGGGGAAGGATAACAACCTTTTCCTGGTTTTGCAGCATCCACAATGCTTTGGGCTGGAAGGAGGCCTGCGGTTTTGGCACTATGGCGCCATTCCATTGGGGGTACCCATGCTCAATTCCATCATATCCATCGCGTTTCTTGCCTGCCTGCTTGGTCAGGGTGGCCCTGGGCCCGGGCCTGGGCCGGGCGTTCCCCCTGAAGGTCCCGGGGCACCCAATGGGCCGGAAATGGGCGAGCCCCCGCCGCCCCCGCCGCCCCCACCTCCCTCCCAGCGAGTTCCCTGGACGCCCCGGCCCGAGGACCGACAGTTTCTGGCCCAGCTTCTGGCCAGCGATCTCAAGGCCATGGAGTTCTCTGATTGCCGGTGGACTCCGCTGCGTGACAAGCCCGAACAGCCCGGCACGGCCAAGCTGCTCCACGACCTGATGGTGGCCCAACGGCCGCGCTTTGGCCCCTGTCTGGACCTGATGAAACAGAACAGGGAGCTGGTCTCCCAGCGGGATGTCCCCCCCACCCCAACGCCTGCCATGTTGGAGGTCTTGAAGGCCTGCCAGGTGGTGGCCCGGGACCTCAGCGCGGTGGCCACTGCCCGGTCCGGCTGTTCCCCCTTCCAGGTGACGGACAAGGTCGCCCCGGATCTGCGGGACCTGTCAACCCTGCTGAGTTCCGTGGGGATCATCGCCAAGGTGCGGCTCATCCAGGGCGAGACGGAGGAGGCCCTGGAACTACTCCTGGACCTGGTGCGTTTCACCCAGATTGCCAGCTCTGGCCGAGTGGACCTTCAGCTCGCGAATGCCCTGGTGATGGTCTGGTCGAATCAGGGACACGACCTGCTCAGGCACACCCTTCAGGCGGTCTTCTTGGAGCCCCCTTTGCTGAATCGCCTGATCAGCGAGTTGGGCGTCCTCATCACCACCGAGCCTCCCGTGGCCAACTCCTACCTGACGGACGCCATTGCCATGCAGATGCAGGTCACCCTACCCCAATTCTTTGGCCCGAAGTGGATGCCGCCCGTGGGGTGGAACAAGATCATGCACCCGGGCGGCGCTCGAGAGAAGAGCAAGCCCTTGCTGGCCCCCGTAGGAAGCCCCGTGGAGTCCATGTTCTTGTACCTTTACACTCGCCTCAAGGCCCGGGACCTCACCGCGCAGTGCCCCCGGACCCGCAGCTCCGCCACTTGTCTGAACGCGCTCCTGAGCGGCTTCCAGGAAGAGGTCCACATCATGGAGGAGCCCAGCCGCCAGGCCCGCTTCGCCTTTGGCAAGAAACACTGGGGATTGGCCAGGACCCTGGCCTTCATGGCCGCGGTGGAAGAGAAGTTCATGCGGGTTCCGGACTTCTCCATCACCCTGGTGGAGTATCATCGGCGGGTGGCCTCGCTGTACCACGCCCGCCTGCACGCCCGGGTGCTGCAGGTCCTGGCCGAGGGGCAGCCCATCAACAACCCGGACCAGTTCAGGACCGCCGCCTGGAAGCCCTATGTGTTCGAAGAGCCCTTTGGCCAGGACACCAGCATCTCGCTGGTGGACGGAACCATGACCCTGAACTCCAGCCACGAACAGGCGGAGGGTTCCACGGTCTCGGCGCCCAGTTTCCGCTACGAGTTCAACATCAAGAGCCGACCCACCGGTCCCACCAAGCCCCCCACGCCCCCGGAACCTAGTCGACGGTGAATTCCAGATAGTCGTAGTAGTGCAGGAACTCCTTGGAGCCCACGAAGCGGTAGCCTCCGTCCTCCATGGCCTTCTGCACATACCGGGGGGACTCCAGGGGCACATTGGGGACGGCAAAGCCCCGCAGGGAGGCCGCCGGATTGATGTAGATGCAGTAGAAGATGTTGTAGTTGATGGCCAAGAGGCCGTTGCGTTCCTGGGGCGTGAGCTCGGCGGCGGGTTTGTCCATGGCCTTGGCGAACCGGTGCACCAGCCATTGGACCAGGGGGCGCACGCTTACCTTCATCTTCTTGAGCAACCCATCCCGACCATTCCGGGAGCGACCCTTGAAGTCCAGCAGGTCGCCGGCCAGGGTGGGGTCGTTCATGATGCGGTTCAGGTCGTCCACGATCAGCATGAATTGTTCGTATTCCAGTTCTTGGGTGCCGCCGCCTGTGAACATGCCCCGGATCTTGGGATCCATGCGCTTCAACACGGGGGACTCCAGGCCCTCGCTGGCCATCACCTTGGCCAGGTTGTTCAGGTCGAACCAACGCTTCTGGGACAGCATGACCTGGAGTTTGGGATAGATGATGATCAGCTTGCCGCCGGGCTTCATTGAGGGACGCAGTTCCTTGAAGAAGGCGGCGGGACGGTCGATGTACTCGTAGACCCCAAGGGCAATGATCCGGTCGAATTTGTGGGTCCGGTAGAAGTCGTCCACGCCCATGGGCTTCACCTTCACCGGAAAGACATTGGTGAACCCCTCCTTTTTGGCATTGGTGGCGATGAGGTTCGTCATGTCAGGGTCCACATCGGTGGCCCAGATTCGCCCCTGGTTCTTCATCCTGCGGGCCATGGGCATGGTCATGAAGCCCGTGCCCGCACCCAGGTCCAGCACATCCAGGTCCCCGGTGAGGCCAAAGCCATCCAGCATGGCCTCCATGGGCATGTGGTTTTCGCGGTCCAGTTGGTTGGCGTTGCCCAGCTTCTCGTCCAGGTCAAGGGGACGCTCCAGGGCAAAGCCCGGAGCGGGCAGCAGCAGCCCAAGGGCCAGAACCAGGGCGACAGGCCCCCGGGGAAAACGAGTCATCTCAAAGGTTGTCATGGTCTTCACCGCTGGTCCTCCTTGGGAAGCTTGGCCCTGGCGTGGAACTCAAGGATGTCGTGATCTGCCAACACGGGCACCTCTCCCGCGTAGGTGAGCTGCTTTTCGAAATAGGGGCGGACGGCCTCCGCCGAATAGGTGAAGTGCCACCCGGTGGGGCTGCCTGCTGCGCTGGCGAACTCGCTGTCCAGGCTGAAGATGGAGGACAGAATGGCCGCGTGCATGGTCTGAAACTCCAGGGTGTTGTCCGCGCTGGGGTCCTCCACCCCCGCCAGGTCGGCGCCCAGGTTGTACAGCAACCACTGGAACCGCACCATGTTGGGCCCGGAAAGGATCTGGGTCATCTCCGAGTGGAACTGCACCCAGGGAAGGTGGTTGTAAAGCTCGGGGAAGAGGGTCCGGTCCCGGGCGATGGTGTTCAACTCCAGCAGGAACCGCCGCCAGATGCACAGCCGGGCCTCGTCGTCTCCGCCATTCTCCACGGCCCGATCCACGCAGGCCGCAAGCTCCGGGGACAGCCGCCGATACACGGGGAACTCCTTGCCCATGACCCGGAACACATCCACCACGGTGTCCACGGACCAGCGCGTGTCCAGGCCATACTCGGCGATGATTCGCTCCACCAGGACGAAACAGCGACCGTCAGGCCGCAGGGAGCCGGCCACGGCCTCCACGGTGCCTGCGGGGGGTCTGAAGGGGCTGTAGAGATTGAACCAGATGACCACATCGAACTGCCCTTCACCAAGCAGACCTGCAAGCTCCGAGGCCTCGGTGATGGGAGAGGAGGCCAGCCAGGTCACGCCCTGTTCGGCGACGGACATGGCCACCAGATCGGAAAACAGGGGATGCCACTGGATGGCCCTCACGAAGCCGGTCTTGCCCACCCGCTTGGCGAGGGGAAACTCGAAGTAGCCGGACCCCGAGCCCAGGATGGCCACCCGAGAACCCTCCTTGATGCCAAAGGAGTCCATCATCCGGCGGAGGGGCTCGGAGCGCTCCCAGGCGTACTGGAAGGAGGCCCGGTCCAGGAAACGCAGGTTGGGCTTGAGCGCCGCCACGGCCTCGGTGCTGGGAGTGGCGGGGGCTTGGGGGGCCCCAAGGGCGGCGACCGGGGCCGCGGCAGGCGCCACGCCGGCCTGAGGGGCTGACGGAGCACTAGGCGCCGGGGCCTCTCCGCAGGCCAGGGCCCAACCACAGGCCAGGAACACAAACAACCTCGGCAACTTCGTCATGGGCCAACTCCTGAAGGCAGCTTTCGGGGGGATAGTATTTCAGCCGTGCAGCCTTGTCACGCGGGAGCAGCCGGCCGCACCAAAAAGCGCTGGCAGACCCCGGAAGCTTGACGCAAAATGGCGCCTTGCCCTGGGAGGAATCATGAACCTGGCCTTGCTCTTCGTCTCGCTCCTGCTTCCCTTGATGGGTCCAGCCCAGCCGCCAGCCCCCAAGTCGGTGGTCGGCCGATGGACCCCCAACGACTGGCACCGACGCTGGCTCACCAATCTGCTGGAGGCGGACCTGGTGGCCCTCCCGAAGACCGGCTGTGGAGACCTGCCCCTGTTGAGGGGAAGGCCCACAGGCCAGGACCCCGCGAAGCTCTTCGCCGAACTTGAGGCACTGGCCAGCCCGAAGAACCGCTGCGCCAAGACGGCCCTTGAGAACGCCCGAGATCTCTATGGGGGAGGATCCCCTGAGGCCTCCGCCAGAGCCTTGAAGGAGACCGGGGAGGCCTGCAAGAATGAGGCCCTGTTGATCCAGAAGATGGCCGCTTTGACCGACCGCTGTTCGGGAATCCAGGCCACCCTGACATCACCTTTGGGTTCGTCCTTTTTCGGGGCCCTGATGGTGGGCGTTGGAGCACGGATCAAGTACCTTGGCAAGACCGGCAAATACCGGGAGGCCTCGGAGCTTGCGCTGGACCTGGGGGCCTTCAGCCAGAACCTTGCGAACTGGGTCACGGAGATCCAGCCAGTCCGCTTCGCGGTGGAGACCTGGGCCAGCTTTGGGCTCAAGACCATCAGCACCATGCTCGCAGAACGGCGCCTCTCAGGGGAACAGCGGCAACGGCTCAGCAGGGAGGTGGAGGTCCTTGTCAGCCGGGAACCCCAGCTCTACCCCGCGCTGGTCAGAAACACCTTTGGTCTCCAGCTCAGAACCCTGCTGCCGGTGGTCTCAGGGAAGACCTTTCCGGAGCCGCCGAAGGACCCGGGCCCCCCACCGCCTGGACGGACCCCAGCAACGGGCTTCAGCAATGATCCTGGCAAGCAAGGACCGGTTGGCCCCCCAAGGGCTTCAGATACCGTGTTCACCTACCTCCTGAGTCGCCAGATTGCCAAGCAGATCGTCCAGGCCTGCCAAGGCGGCGAAGAGGGAGCCTGTCTCCAGGCCCTTGGGGAGTATCAAGCCAGGGCTGAGGTCATCAAGACCGGCCCCTTCAAGACCCTTTGGCTGCTGCGGGCGGTCTCGGTGCTGGGCCCTGTGGGAGGTTTCATTCACTTCGCAACCGATCTGCAGTTGTTCCGCTTCCCCATGGTGCCAGAGGCCCGACGCATGCAAGAGAGGAGGGTGAACCTGACCTTTCTGCAGTTCCATTTGGCCGTCCTGGCCTATGAAGACCGGGCAGGCAATCTGCCCGCCGCCGGAGACTTCTCCAGCGACGGCTTCAAACCGTTCCGGTGGAATCCGGCCTTTGGCA
Organism: uncultured Myxococcales bacterium; assembly: GCA_964565265.1. Taxonomy (GTDB): domain Bacteria; phylum Myxococcota_A; class UBA9042; order CAIXZC01; family CAIXZC01; genus CAIXZC01. The sequence goes on along the minus strand of CAZMEC010000012.1, from coordinate 7,207 downwards.
ACGAGTTGACCTTTGAGATGGTTGGGGCCGACTGCAGGCTGATGGCCAATCCCCCAGAGCCCGATGGTCGCCCCGCCGGGCTAGCCCTGTTTGACTACACCCTACCCCTGCCTCGCCCGGGGCGGGCCGACCAGGCACCTTCGAAACCCTGACCCCTACAGCACCCCGCCCACCTCCTGGGCATAGTCGCTGGCATCCATCTCCCGGCCCGTGGCGTCCTTGACGAACTCGGCCCAGGGCAGGGCCATGCCGGGGCGGAAGATCCTGTCCTGCATGAAGGCGCCGAAGTCCTTGCGGCCATTCCAGGGCAGGGCAGAGGAGGGTCCGGTCCAGCCCGCCAGGGCGGCCAGGGAACTGCGCAGACGGGCGGCGAAGAGTTCCCCCAACATGTAATTGTGGTAGTACACGGGGGCGATGGTGAAGTGGGGCTTGGCGGCCCAATCGGCGGCATCCCGCCCGGCGGGCTTCTTGAGGCCCTGGAAGCGCTCGACCAACCCATACCAGAGGGCATTCAGGTCCTGCTCCGGGTCCTGGTAGAGACCCCGCTCAAAGTTGAACATGACCAGGGTCCAGCGGGTGAAGATGAGCTGCTCGCGAAGCCGCTGTTCCTTCAGGGCCACAGCAAAGCCGTCGGCCTCCTGGGCGGGCACCCCGGCATAGGTCTTGAGCCACTCGGGGGTGCGGGCCAGGGCGCCGAACATCATGGCCACGGCCTCAGTGGTGAAGATGTGGGCGGACTCCCGCAGGTTGTAGGGCAACGAGTAGTCCAGGAACTTGTAGTAGGCGGCGTGGCCCGTCTCGTGGAGCATGGTGTCCATCCAGTTCGCCGTGGGCTTCACATTCAGCAGCATCCGCACATCGCCTTGCCGGTCCATGGCCATGCAGAAGGCGTGCTGGTCCTTGCCCTCCCGCTCGTAGAAGTCGCTGCGGGCCACCAGGTCGTCCACGGGGAGGCCTATGTCCGCGAAGAACCGGGCCCCGGTCTCCACGATCTGCTCCCGGGTCTTGGTCTTGTAGAACTGGTCCGGATCCACCGCCGCAGACGGCGGAGGGGCCTGGAAGAAGGGATCATCGTAGTGCCAGGGCATCAACTCCGAGGCCGGCACCCCGAGCTTGGTGGCAAGCTCGCCGTCCAGCCGGGCCTTCATCTCGGTGAAGGGCTTGGCGGAGACCTGGGCCAGTTGGTCGAAGAGCTTCACCAGGGCCTCGGGGGAATACTCCTGCAGGCGGACCCTCATCTCCCAGTAATTGGCGTAGCCCTGCAGCTTGGCGGCCTCGTTGCGAACCCGGGCCAGGGCCACCAGCTTGGGCCCCACCTGGGCCCCCACCTCCTTGAGGGATTGCCAGATGGCCTGCCGGCGAGCCGAGTCCTTTGACCGGGCCAGGGCCTCCAACAGCTCGTTGTTGCTGACCTTCTTGCCGTCCAACTCCACCCGATAGGTGTTGAAGATGCGCTCGATCTCGGTGGAGCTCTTGACCATCTTCTCGATGAGTTCCGGGGGCAACTGGTTCTCCCGGAAGGCCAACTCCGCCACCTGCAGCGAGCGGCGTTGCAAGGGGGGCAGCTCGGAGGCCCGGGTCAAAAGGTGCTGAAGCTCGGCCCAGCGGGCCTTGTCCGAATGAAGCTGCAGCAGGGCCACATTGGCCTTGGCGAAGGCATCGAAGTCCGCCTCGCTGCCCGAGTTCGAGGCCTTCCAATAGGCCTCGTTGCTGACCTTCTCCAGGCGAGCCAAATCCGCCAGATAGGAACTGCTGAACGCCTCAACTCTTTTCACGAAGCCCTCTCCATTTCCGGTACAGGTGCCCTTGCCCTCACAGGCGTACAGGGCCAACAAGCCAACCAACAGCCACGAGTATTTGATCATCTAAGTACCTGCCTTGGTTTGAATTGAAGGGGGACCCGGGTCACTTCACGGTGAAGACCAGGAAGTGGTAGTAGGGCAGCAGCTCACTCTCGGTCTCCAGCACCAGCCCGGCCTTCTTGGCCTTGGCCAGAACCTGGGCTCGGGAGTCCACCACGGGCCCGGTGAAATCGTAGCCGACCATGGCGCCGCTGGGGGCGATGTAGCGGCCTTTGAGGGCCAGCCAACCCAGGGTACGCAGGGCAACCTTGTCCTCCGCAGTAAGCTTGGCCAGGGACCCCTCCAGTTTGCCCTTGAGCTTCTTCTTGAGGGCCTCCAGATCCTTGCCCTCGGTGCCCTTGAGGGCGGCCGGGGTGACGGGGAACTTGGACGCGACGAAGGCCTTCACGAAGAGGGGGTTCTGCATGATGGCGTTGAGTTCCTTGGTGAGATCCACCATGGCTTTGCTCTTGAGGTCCGCCTTGTCCCCTTCATTTATAAAGGCCAGGGACTCCTTGGAGAGGTAGGGGGCCAGGGGGGATTTTTCGCCTTCCAGTTTGAGCTTGGAGGCGAGAAAGCCAAGGTCCAGTCGGCGCAGAGGAGAGATGGCCGGGTACAGCTTGGGATGAATGATGAAGACCTTGCCGCCCTTCTGGAGGGACGGCAGGAGGGCCTTGAGGAAGGCCGTCTGGTCCTTGAGGTACTCGAAGACGGACAGCATGACGATCCGATCGAAGGTCTCCTTCTTGAAGGCCGGGGCCTTGTCGCCGATGAGCTCGACCGACAGGTTGGTCAAGCCCTTCTCGTTGGCCTGGGCGGACAGGTAGTCCACCAGTTCCTTGTCCGTGTCGGTGGCCACCAGGGTGCCCTTGCCCTTGAGCTCGGCGGCCATGGGCAGGGTCAGGACGCCTCCCCCGGCCCCCACCTCAAGGACCGCTTTGGCCTTGTCGATGTCCATCACATCCAGCATCTGGGGGATGAACAGGTGAGCCAGCCGCTCGGCGTTGAATTGGGCCGCCAGCTTGGCCTTGAGGGTGGGAGAGATTTCGGCCCCCAGGGCCCTGGGGCCAAGGGGCAGCAGCAGGGTCAGGAACGCGGCCCCTAGGACCACTGAAGTTCTCATTGGATTGGACATGGAAGCCTCCGACCTGGGTTGTTTTTCAACGGCTTCAAAACTAATGGCACCCTTGGCACTTGTCCAGGGCTTTACTGCTGCCGTATTATCCCCCCGCCGGGCGGCCCGCGGGACGGGCTGGCCCCAACTGGGAGGGTTTTCATGAAGTCATTTGAGATCACCAAGGGTATTCACTGGGTTGGCGCCGTGGACTGGAAGGTCCGGAACTTCCACGGCTACCTCACCCAGCTTGGCACCAGCTACAACGCCTACCTCATCCTGGACGAGAAGAAGGTCCTGGTGGACGCTGTGAAGGCGGGCTTCGAGCAGGAGTTCTTCTCCCGGGTCCGCAGCGTCTGCGATCTGGCCGAGATTGATTTGATAGTCTGCAATCATGTGGAGCCAGACCACTCGGGGGCCCTGCCCGCCCTGCTCAAAGAGTGTCCCAAGGCCCGGATCCTCATCTCCCCCAAGGGAGAGGCTGCCTTGAAGCGCCATTACGGGGAGGACCTGCCCTTGACCGTGGTCAAAGAGGGAGACGCCATCTCCATAGGACAACGGACCCTGACCTTCCAGCCCATCCCCATGGTCCATTGGCCGGACTCCATGGTGACCTACATCCCCGAGGAGCGGCTGCTGTTCTCCAACGACGCCTTCGGCCAGCACATCGCTTCGTCGGAGCGCTTCGCCGATGAGCTGCCCGACGGGCAGGTCATACTGGAGGCGGCCAAGTACTACGCCAACATCGTCCTGCCCTACAGCCGGCAGGTGAAGGGAGTCCTGGCGACCCTGGGGGGGCTGGCCGTGGACACCATCGCCCCCAGCCACGGGGCCATCTGGCGCCAGGACCTGCACCGCATCCTGGGGGCCTACACCAACTGGGCCGAGGGGCGGGCCTCCCGGCGGGCGGTCATCATCTATGACACCATGTGGGGCTCCACTGAGAAGCTGGCCCGGGAGTTCGCCGACGCCCTGGAGGGCAAGGGGGTCCCCACGGCCCAGTACTGCATGCAGGGGAACCATGTCTCCGATGTGATCACGGAGGTCATGCTGTCCTCCCATGTCCTCATGGGCTGCCCCACCCTCAATGGCACGCTGCTGCCGACCATGGCCGCCATGCTGTCCTACATGCGGGGGCTGAGGCCCCAGCACAAGGTGGGCCTGGCCTTTGGCTCCTACGGATGGGCGCCCTCGGCCCAGAAGGAGCTGCACCAGGCCATGGTGGACATGGGCATCACCTGCCCCTCCGGGCCCTTCTCGGTGAACTATGTCCCCGGAAAGCACCACCTGGGGCTGATCCCCGCGGCGGTGGAAGAGTTCCTGGAGTTGAAGTCCAACGGCGAGTGACAACCCAAACCGCACCAAGGAGTCAGCCATGAAAGTGACCGCGTTCAACACCAGCCCCAGGGTTGGCGGCAACACCCACCGAATGCTGGAGATTGCCCTGGAGGCCCTGGCGGCCGAGGGCATCGACACAGAACTGGTCAATGCCGGTGCGCCCCTTACCGGGTGCCGGGCCTGCTATGCCTGCAAGAAGATGATGAATGGGCGCTGCTCGGTGACCTCCGATGCCATGAACGATTACATCGCCAAAATGGTTGAGTCGGACGGAATCCTGATTGGCTCACCGGTCTATTTTGCGGACGCCTGCGCCAACGCCCGGGCCCTGGTCGAGCGGGCGGGCCTGGTGACGCGCGTCAACGGAAACCTGCTCCGCCGCAAGGTGGGGGCAGCGGTGGTCTGCGCCCGTAGGGGTGGCTTCACCAGCGCCTTTGATTCGCTGAACAAGTTCTTCCTGATTGGCGAGATGGTGGTCCCGGGGAGCATCTACTGGAACATGGGGCAGGCCCGGGACATCGGCGAACTGGACAACGACAAGGAGGGCGTGGAGACCATGCGGGTCCTTGGCACCAACATGGCCTGGCTGCTCAAGAAGCTGCACACCTGAGGGGCAGCTTTCCCAGGATGACATAGGCCCCCGCGGCCCCCAACACTCCCCACAATGGAGGCACGCCAGGGATCAGCAAGGCGGCCCCCACCCCAGCCCCGTAGGCCAGCAGCCCTCGCAGGCGAAAAGCCGGCAGGTCCTTGGAAAGGGTCCAGTCGGGGTGCTGGCGAAGCTCCGCAAGATAGTGGGCCGCCACCACTCCGCCGATGGGCGGCACCAGGGTGCCCAGCATCAGCAACCAGGGCACCAGCAACTCGTAGATGCCCAGAACCGCCAGGACGGTGCCCAGGGCCGCGCCCGCCAGGGTGATGACCCGGCGTCGCTTGGAGTTCAGCATCACGCAGCCGGCCATGGAAAAGTTGTAGATGGTGTTGTCCTGGGTGGTCCAGATGTTGAGGAACAGCAGCAGGAGCCCCAGGCCCGCGAAGCCCTGGACGGCCAGGACCTCGGCCATGTCGGTCTGGCCATAGACCGAAGCCCCCACGGCGCCGCAGAACAGCATCAGGGCGTTCCCCACGAAGAAGGCCAGGAGGGTGGTCCAGACGGCCTGGGCTGGGGTCCGGGCGAAGCGCGTCCAGTTGCTGGCCTGGGTGCCGCCGCTGATGAAGGTCCCCACGATGAGGGTCAGGGCCTCGCCCACGCCCATGGGGGTGACCCCCAGGCCGGCCACGGGCCGAAGGAAGCCGGGCTGGGCCACATCAACGAAGGCCTTGGCCAGACTGGCAAAGATCAACACAACCATCAGGGGCACCGCCACCCGGGACAGCAGGTCCAGCCCCCGGTAGCCCACAAAGGCGGTGCTGCAAAAGCCCAGGCCAAAGAGCACCGTGAGGGGCACATTCCAGGCGGCGGAGAGGCCCAGACCCTTGGCCAGCAGCAGGGCCAGAACTGCGGAACCCCAGGCGTACCAGCCAATCTGGGTGAAGCCCAGGATCAGCTCGGGCAGCAGGTTGCCTCGGCGCCCAAAGACCGCCCGGGACTGCAACACGGTGGCGTAGCCGGTGCGCTGGGAGATCCAGGCCAGGACCGCCGCGTAGCCGCCCAGCAACAGGTTGCCCGCAAGCAGCAGGAGCAGCAGGTCCGGGACCAGGGGAAAGGCCACCCCCAGCTTCCCGCCGGCCCACATGGTGGCGCTAAAGAAAGTGAAGCCAAGCAGCAGCAGGGCCAGGGACCAGAATCCGCGCCGGGACCCGGCGGGCACCTTCTCCAAGGGGAAATCGTCATAACCTACAGCCATGGGAACCTCCATTGGAGACGCATTGTAAGGCATCTTTTTCGCCTTGACAGTTCTGGCACCACTGGCCTACCGTTCAAGCGTTTGTTCAATAGTTCACTTTTCTGGAGCTGGCCCCAGGCGGTCCCGGAAACGGTGGGGTCGACGCCCTGCCGAAAGCGAGGCTGGATGCGTCCCAAAAAGCCTGAGCCCGCGCCTGGAAGCAGGGAGCGAATCCTGGAGGCTGCCCGGGATCTCTTCTCAACCAAGGGTTTCTCCGCCACGGGGGTCCGCGATTTGGCGGGCGCGGCCGGCGTGAACCTGGCCATGATCAACTACCACTTCGGGTCCAAGGCGGGGCTGTTGCAGGCCGTGTTGGACGAGTTCTTTGACGAATATGCCCTCCTGGGCGCGCGTTTTCGGGAGGGTCCGGGCGACCTTCAAGAGGCGCTGGGGGGATTCCTCACCGAAATCATCGCCCTGTTCCGCCGCCGGGAGCGGGAGCTGCGAATCCTGTTCCTCGAGCTGTACCGGGAAGATCCGGCCATGACCGACTACAAGGCCCAGCGAATGAGGGACATCATCCTGCCCTTGATTACGCGCATGCAAAAGGCGGTGGGCAGCCCCCTGCCACCGGAATTCCTGGGCCCCCAGGTGGGAGGGCCGCTGCTGTTCCATTTCCTGCTCAAGCCGCTGGTGTCCCGGATTCTGGGAGCCGACTTCAACGACGAGTACTATCGGCGATTGCCCAAGGTCATGGCGGCGCTGATCATCAACGGGGTTGCCGGGACCAAGGACCTGGAGCTCTGACCCAAGGGAGAACGCCATGAAGCACCTGTTGTTCGCAATGATTCTGTTGGGGCTGGCGGGGACGGTGGGCGGCTGTTTCCCCTCCACAGTGTCGCCCGCCTGCCAAGCCACCATCGACGACTGCCTGCGGCGCTGCCCCCCCAGCGGACCCTCCACGGAGGGGCCCCAGACGGACTTCCCTTCCGACTTCCGCGACGAGTGCGTCCGCCAATGCCACGACAGCCCCTGCGGGAAGTAGCCATATATCGGAACCCCGACCGCAAGGGAGGGGGTTGCAGCCT
>CAZMEC010000011.1:20697-31998 GCA_964565265.1 uncultured Myxococcales bacterium | reverse complement strand
TGTTCAAGTCCGAGTGGCAGGCCACCGCCGAAATCGAGCCCGTCTCCTTCTCCGGAGATCTGGCCAACCTCTCCGTCTATCTGCTCTACCTTGAGGCCAACCTGGACTCGGGCCTCACCCAGTTCCCCAAGGATCGGGTGGTCCGGGAACTCCCCGCGGTGTACAAGATCCGGCCCCCCGCTGAGGAGCCCCCGCCGGCCGCCGCACCCGCCGTGGCCGTGGGCTTGGGCCTGCAGCCCGGGCCCCAGGCGCCGGCCCCCAGCCCCGCACCTCAGATGGCCACCAGTGCCGCCCCTGTGGTAGCTGCGCCAACTCCCGCGCCAACTCCCGCGCCAACTCCCGCGCCAACTCCGGCCCCAACTCCGGCCCCCGCAGCCCCCGTGGCCCAGGGCGCGCCGGTCATTCAGCCCACCCCCGGCCCCACCCAGCCCATGGCCCAGGCGGTGGCCCCGGGGCGCAACGATCCCCCGGTGATCCAGCCCACCCCCGGGCCCGACCAGCAGGCCGCTGTCCCCGTGGTGGTGGCCACCCCGACGCCCGCCCCGGCCCCCGTGGTCCAACCCACCGCGGCCCCCGTCCAGGCCCAGCCCCAGGTGGTCGTGCCCGTGACCCCTCCCCAGCCCCAACCCCAGGCCTATCCGCAACAGCAGCCCTACCCCCAACAGGCCTATCCCCAGGCCCAGCCTTACGCCCAGCCCCAGCAGCCCAGGGAAGACTACGGTGAGCTGTCCTCCATCTTCGCCCCCGAGCAGCCCCCCGTGGCCCCCGCCCCGGTGTACCCTGCGGGCGGCTACGGTCAGCCCTATGGCCAGCCCTACGGCCAGCAGTATCCGCCGGCCCAGCCCTACGGCGCCTATGGCCAGCCCTACGGCCAGCAGCAGCAGCCCTATGGCGCCTATGGCCAACCCTATGGCCAGCAGCAGCCCTATGGCCAACAGCAGCCCTACGCCCAGCAGCAGCCCTATGGCCAGCAGCAGCAGTACCCCCCCGCGGTGGTGGTGGCTCCCCAGCCCTACGGGCAGCAGCCCTATGGCCAGCCCTACGCCCAGCAGCAGCCCTACGGCCAGCAGCAGCAGTACGCCCCAGCCCCGGTGGTGGCGCCCCAGCCCTATGGCCAGCCCTACGCCCAGCCCCAGCAGCAGTACCAGCCGGCCACCCAGCCCTACGCCCAACCCGTGGCCCCGGCCCCGACCTATGGCCAGCCCAGCACCCCGACCCAGGCCCCCGCTTCCGCTCCGGCCCCCGGGCCCAAGAAAGAGCTCACCAAGCAGTGGTGGTTCTGGACCGCCGTGGGCGTGGGCACCGTGGCCGTGGTCGGCGGAACCTACTTCCTGATTGACGCTGTGACCTCCGAAGACTCCAGCGGCTACTCCGCCAATGTGCGCTGGTAATGAAAGGGGAACCCATCATGAAATCCCTGGCAAAGTTCATCCTTCCCTTTTCCCTCCTGGCTGCCTGGTCCTGCGACTCCTCCGGCTCCGAGAGCCTGGGCCTGGAGATCGCCGTCACCTCCCCCAGTCTGGCGGAGTACCCGGACATCAAGCCCTTCCAGGACTGTGACTATGTGACGGTCTGCACTTTGGTGGGCAGCAAGAAGAGCTGCAAGACCGTGGAACAGGCCGACAAGCTGGCCTCCCTGTCGGGCCTCCCCTTCGGCAAGGACGCCGCCGTCTCCATGGAGTGCAAGGCCGCGGTGAACAACGGCGGCACCTTTGAGCCCGGCCCCACCGTCTCCTCCGGCCAGACCTGTGCCTCCTCCCTGTCCTCCGGGGACGAGGTCCTGCAGAAGACCCTCTTCCTGCTTCCCGTGGCCTCCTGCGGCCCCACCGTGGACACCTTCGGCGCCACCAGCGTCCCCAAGGAGCCCCGCTGGGGCACCGTGGCCATGGTCGTGGAGGCCGTGGATGACCTGCAGGCCGTGGCCCCCGATCGGGTCATGCTCTTTGGCGGCGCCGACTTCAAGAGCGGCTGCAACGCCTGGACCACCTCCGACTGCATCGAAGCTCCCTCCAAGAAGGTGGATGTCTACGACCCCAACAACGGCACCTTTGATTACCTGGGCGAGGGCTCTGCCCAGCGCCTGGCCGAGGCCCGCGCCTTTGCCGCCGGGGTCACCCTCCCCGATGGTCGGATTGCCATCTTTGGCGGTATCGGCCAGAACGGTGAGTCCCTGTCCAGCGTCGAGATCTTCGACCCCATCACCGGCATCATCGCCATGGGTCCCAAAATGGAGAAGACCAGGGCCTTCCACACGGCCACCCTGGTGGACCGCTCCAACGGTGGCTATGTGCTGCTGGTGGGTGGCAAGGGCACGGGCATGAGGAACTGGGAGATCTGGGGTCCCAATGACGGCATGATCGGCCTGGCCAACATGAACGCCGGCCGTTACCGTCACACCGCCACCCTCATCAAGGGCGTCAGCGGAGCCCGGGACATGGTCGTCCTGGCGGGCGGCGAGGACGGCCAGAAGGTGCTGGACAACTACGAGGTCTTCGACCTGGAGCAGGCCACCCCCAAGATGGAAGACCGGACCTATCCCCTGTGCACCAACGACATCGGGGCGCTGGCGGCCCTGCCCAAGACCATGCACACGGCGGTCTTCGTCCCCGACCACGGCCTGCTGTACTTCGCCGGTGGCTTTGACAACATCAACCACACCAACCCCACCAACAGCATCTGCGCCCTGACGGTGAGTGACCGTTCCTTCAACCTCAACGCCCAGAAGAAGCTCAAGCTTGGCCTGACCAGGGCTGCCTTCACCGCCACCCATCTGGCGGACGATGTGGTCCTCTTCGCCGGCGGCGTGACCCGCAACAACGGCGGCACCCTGACCAACTCCAACACCTTTGAGGTCATGTTCGAGTACCTCCTCGAGACGGTGGATCCGGACACCGGCAAGGTCAAACAGCAGCTCACGGTGGATCTCAGCGATCCCGCCCCCATGATGGAGGGCCGCCTGGACCACAGCGCCGTGAAGACCTGTGACGGCCGGGCCCTGATCGTGGGCGGCATCCAGTATGTGGGGGTTCAGCTCGGGGCCCTGGAGACCTCCGAGCTCTTCAATCCCCAGCCTTGAGCCCTCCCCCTGCCCCTAAGCCGACGGTCCGTTTTCAGGAGTGGTCCATGACCCCTGGCCGCCCCACCTGCTCTTTACTGGCCCTGCTGGTCCTCCTGCTCCTGCCCCTGGGGGCGGGGGCCTCCCCCCTGGCCCCCACCTCCGATCCCGATGCCCTCCTGATTGCCCAGTCCCCGGGCTCCTTGAGGACCGTAATCCCCCTCCTGCCTGCCTCCCGCCTGACCGAGCCCCAGGCCCTGGCCCTGGCCGCCCTCCTGCCCCACCTGGCCTGTGCCGACGCCCAGCACCTGCCCCTGCTGCTGGACCTCCTGGAGGGACTCCGCCCCGCCAGCCCCCGGGGCGCCCTGCTGCTGGCCCTCGCCCTGCCCAAGGACCCGCGCCTGACCTACCTGGCCCAGAACGCCCACTGGGTCTTTGCCGCCTCCCCGGAGGCCGGCCTGCGCCTGCTCCAGGCCCTCCAGGCCCAGCCCCTCAGCCCCCGAGAGCTTGAAGCCCTGCTGCCCCCCATAGCGGCCCGGGTCTCCGCCACCCATCGCAAGACCGGCGAGGCCATCTTGGATCTCCTGGCAGACCCCGCCTCCAAGAGCCGCGCCACCTTCGCCACCGCCCTCCTGAGCGCCAGCCACTCGGGGGACCTGCCCGAGTGGTGGGCCGCCCACCTCCTGGATGAGGACCTGGCCTCCCTGGCGGCCTGTGAGGGGCTGCTGCGGGCTGCCACCCTGGGGACCCTGAGCAGCCAGGCCGCGGAGGAGCGGCTGGCCCTGCAGAAGGACCGGGCCCGGGGCTTCGCCACCATCACCAGGCTCTTTGCCCTGCCCCCAGACCCAGGCAGCACGCCGGCAACCCGCATCGGCCGCCTGCCCCCCGGACCCCTCCGGGTCCAGGCAAGCTTCCTGGCCTCCCTGGGCGCCCAGGCGGGGAACCTTCCCTTGGCGGCCGAAAACCTCGGCAGCCCCTGGCAGGAGCTGCTGGCCCTGTGGCAGGGGCTCCCCCCGGCCCCCCCCGCCCCCCCGCCCCCAGCCCCAGCAGAGGCCGTCAACCCCTGGTCCGAAGACTGGGAGCTCTTCACCGGGGCCCAGCGCCTCCTGGACAGCTATCCCCGCTCGGCCAGGGACGGCTGCGAGGCCATTGGCGATGAGGTCCTGCGGGACGAGTGCCGCTTTCGCATCTTTGAGCACACCCTCCGGCGGGACCCCCTGGCGGCCCGAAACCGCCTGGTGGAGATAGTGGACAGCGGCCTGCGCCTGCGGGCGGCGCTGCGGGTGGCGGTGGCCCTTGGGGACCAAGCCCCGGCGACCCTGCTGGCCCCCCTGGGTCCCCTCTTCTTGCGGGCCGGGGCCCAACAGTCCCAGGAGGCCGCCCTCCAGGCCCTGGCCCACGGCGCCGGCCCCGCCCTGGCCTACTACCTGCTGGAGCGCCAGGTCACCAACCCTGCCCTCCGGTGCCGGGCCCTGCGGGCCCTGGGGGCCTCCACCGCTGGCCTGGAGGAGGTCCTGCCCCAGGACTGCAGCGAGCGCTTCTGTCTGGCGGTCGGTGCCCTGGCCGCCTCCCTGGGGCCTTAGACCCTCCCCCTGGCCCCCCTCCTGGGCCTAATTCCGGCTTGTTTTTTTTCACCCGAAGGTATAGGTAGGGGAGCGGTATTTCCAAATTTTGGGAAACACCAGGAAAGGGGCGCCACATGTCAGGCATCAGCAAGGGCGTGATTGTTGCGGCTGGTCTAGGGGCCAGGCTTCAGCAGCTTGGCAACGGCAACGAAGAGATCATCAAGCCCCTCCAGCCCATCGGGGGCAAGCCGCTGCTCCAGTATGTGATTGGCGCGGCCGCCTCGGCGGGGCTCAAGGAAATAATCATCGTGACGGGCTTTGGGGCGGGCGCTGTGGACGCCTGGCTGGCCAGTACGCCGCTGCCGGTGAAGGTGCGCACGGTCTACAACAAGGACTATCGCCTCTCCAACGGCATCTCCCTGCTCAAGGGCGGAGAGGCTGCCGGCGAGGACTTTGTCCTGCTCATGTCGGACCACCTCTTCCAGCCCGCCATCCTGCGCGAGATGCTCAAGAAGCCCTTGGGCACGGACCTGGCCCGGCTGGCGGTGGACCAGAAGATAGACGCGGTCTTTGACCTGGACGACGCCACCAAGGTCCAGCTCTACGGGGATCGCATTGTTTCCATTGGCAAGGGCCTGGAGGAATACAACGCCGTGGACTGCGGCATCTTCCAGATCTCCCAGCGGCTTATCAAGCTCATGGCGGGCATTGTGGAAGAAGAGGGAGACCTCAGCATCTCCAGGGGAATGGACATCGCCATCTCCGGGAAGGCCATGGGCTATCACGATATCGGACGGCTGCTCTGGCAGGATGTGGACACCCTTGAGATGTTCCACAAGGCTGAACAGATGCTGAAAACCGGCCAGTTCGATTGACAAAGGACGAGGAGTAGAAACATGCAGGCAAAGAAGTTGAGCATCGGTCCGGCCAAGGGCAAACTGGGCGTCGTGATTCCCGGCATGGGAGCCATCACCACGACCTTCATTGCGGGCCTGGAGTCCATCCTCCGGGGCTATGTCGCCCCCATCGGGTCCATCACCCAGATGGGCCACATCCGCCTGGGGCGTCGGGACACCGGCACCAACCCCCTCATCAAGGACTTCCTGCCCCTGGCCAACATCAAGGACCTGGTCATCGGCGGCTGGGACATCTTCCCCGAGAACATGTACGACGCCGCCATGAACGCCAAGGTGCTGCGCAAGGACCAGCTGGATCCCGTCCGGGACAAGCTGGAATCCATCAAGCCCATGAAGGCGGTCTTTGACAACCGCTTCGTGAAGAACATCAGCGGCCCCAACCTGAAGACCGAGAAGACCCTTTGGGACAAGGCCCAGGCCCTCAAGGACGACATCCTGCGCTTCAAGCAGGACAACGACTGCGACCGCATCGTCATGATCTGGATCGCCTCCACCGAGGCCTGGCACGAGGCCAGCGAGGTGCACCAGTCCCTGGAGGCCTTCGAAGAGGGCCTGCGGACCAACAACCCCTCCATCGCCCCCAGCCAGATCTACGCCTACGCGGCCCTGTCCCTGGGCATCCCCTACATCAACGGCGCCCCCCACATGAGCACCGACTGCCCGGCCCTCATGGAGCTGGCCGAGCGCAACTGCGTGGCCGTGGCTGGCAAGGACTTCAAGACCGGCCAGACCCTCATGAAGACCATCATCGCCCCCGGCCTCAAGGCCCGCATGCTGGGCGTGGCTGGCTGGTTCTCCACCAACATCCTGGGCAACCGCGACGGCGAGGTCTTGGACGACCCCGAGTCCTTCAAGTCCAAGGAAGTGTCCAAGCTCTCCGTGCTGGACACCATCTTCCAGGCCGACCTGTACCCGGAACTCTACAAGAACATGTTCCACAAGGTCCGCATCAACTACTACCCGCCCCGGGGCGACGACAAAGAGGGCTGGGACAACATCGACATCTTCGGCTGGATGAACATGCCCATGCAGATCAAAATAGACTTCCTCTGCAGGGACTCCATCCTGGCCGCACCGTTGGTCCTGGACCTCATCCTCCTCATGGATCTGGGCCAGCGCGCCGGCATGAAGGGCATCCAGGAGTGGCTGTCCTTCTTCTTCAAGTCCCCGCTCCACGCCCCCGGCCTCTACCCCGAGCATGACCTCTTCATCCAGCTCACCAAGCTGAAGAACACCATGCGCTTCCTCATGGGCGAAGAGCTCATCACCCACCTGGGGATGGATTACTACAACTACTTCGACTAGGACCCGCCCATGAGCATCGACCTCGCCCTGGAGCTCCTCAAGACCCCCGGCAGCCGCTTCGCAGTGGTGGGGGCCAGCGCCGACTCCAGCAAATATGGCAATGTGATCTTCCGCTGGTTTCAGCGCCGGGGCCTCAGCGTCTTTCCGGTGAATCCCCGGGGCGGCGAGGTCGAGGGCGTGCCCGTCCGGGCCACCCTGGTCACCTGCCCTGAGTGCATCGACCTGGCGGTCTTCGTCACCCCCCCGGAGGCCAGCCTCACGGTGCTGGCCGGGGTGCCCAAGGGGACCCTGCGCTGCCTCTGGTTCCAGGATGGTTCCTACAACCAGGCCGTGCTGGAGGCTGCTCGGGCCGTCTGCGACAGCGTGGTCCACGGCTCCTGCATCATGGTCGTGGGCAACAGGCTGGCCTGACCGCCCGCCCAACCCTTGGGGTGACCCTTGCTTTTCCGTTCCCTGATTCCCGGCATCCAGAAGGGCGAGCGCACCAAGACCGCCCTCATGTTCCTGTATTTCTTCATCATCATCGCCTGTTACTGGTTCTTGAAGCCCGTCCGCAGCGCCCTGACTGTGGAAAAGCTGGGCGCCGACTCCATCCGCGAGCTCAAGCTCATCACGGCCTTCGTGTCCGCCGGCGTGGTGGTCCTCTACTCCATCATGGCCAGCCGCCTCTCCCGGGAGCGCCTGGTCTATCTGGTCCTGGGGACCTTCTTCTGGCTGCTGGTCTTCTTCTCCTTGTCCTTCCGCTACCTCTCCCAGGTCAAGATCCTGTACTACTGCTTCTACATCTTCCTGGACCTCTTCGTGACCGTGAATGTGACCCTCTTTTGGACCTTCCTGGCGGACATCCTGAACCTGGACAGTGCCAAGCGCCTCTACGGCTTCATCGGCGCCGGCGGCATCCTGGGGGGCTTCTTTGGCTCCTTCTCCTGCAACAGCTTGGTAGAGGTCACGGGCCCCGCCACCATGATGCTCATGGTCACGGGCGCCTACACCCTGGTCTTTGTCCTGGTCTTTGCCCTCTCCCGGCGCATGGACGCCCTCCACGGCAGGGACAGCTCCCCCGTGGCCCCCGCCCAGAAGAACAAGCTCCAGGACGCCCTTGAGGGAGCCCGCGGCGCCATCAGCTCGCCCTACTTCATCCTCATCTGCGTGCTGCTGTCCTGCTATGAGATCATCTCCACCATCAACGACTTCTCCTTCCACAAGTCCGTGGAGCTGGCCTTCGCCGCCGCCCCCGACCAGCACCACTCCCTGCTGGGCATCATCTCGCTGTACCTGGGGGGCCTCTTTGGCGTGGACCTGACGGGCTTCCTGTCGGGGGTCTTTGGGGTGGCCCTGGGGCGCCACTCCCTGGAGTCCTTCTTCAGCGAGTTCTTCCTCCTGGTGAACATCGTGGCGGTGCTGGCCCAGTTCCTGCTGACGCCCTTCCTGCTGCGCCACATGACCCTGGCCCTGTTCTTCCTGCCCAGCCTCATCCTGGCCTTCTCCACGGGCTTCTTCTTCCTGCCCGTGCTGACCATGGTGGAGGTGCTGTTCCTGTCGGACAACGCCTTCAACTATTCGGTGAACCAGACCTCCCGGGAGATGCTCTTCGTCCCCACCCGGCGGCCCGACAAGTTCAAGACCATGGCCTTCATCGACATGTTCGTGGGGCGCTCCGCCAAGGCCCTGGCGGGCTTCGTGCTGGTGCTGCTGCCCCTCTTGGTGACGGTGAAGACCATCGCGGACCTGCGCTGGTACATGCTCATCACCATCGGCGTCACGCTCCTGTGGGTGGTGGTGGCCATCGGCGTGGGGGCTGGCTACAAGAAGCTGTGCGCCAAACGAGAAGAGGAAGCCAAGCCATGCGCCCAGCCCTGACGGCCCTATGCCTGCTGACCTTGGGGCTGCTGGGGGCTTCGGGGGCCGCCGCCGCCGAGGAGGCCCCCCCCCCGGGGCGCTTCGCCGTGTCCGTGGTGACCATGTATCCGGGGGACGGGCTCTTCACGGGCTTTGGCCATGTGGCCATCCGGGTGAAGGACGCTCACGAGGGCCTGGACCTGTCCTTTGACTGCGGGACCTATGACTCCTCCGACCCCCTCATCGGCTGGCACTTCCTGACGGGCAAGCTGGACTATTTTTGCAGCCGCAACCACTTCCAGACCATGCTGGATTGGTACTTGAAGGACTTCAGCGGCGCCGTCGAGCAAAAGCTCGCCCTGTCCCAGCCCAAGGCCACCGCCCTGCTGGTGTCCCTGTTGGACTACACCGCCCCCGGGCGCAACAACTACCGCTACCACCACTTCCACAACAACTGCTCGACGCGGCTGCGGGACCTGCTGGACACCGCCTACGACGGGGCCCTGGGCGCCCAAAGCCAGGGCGTGCCCGTGCCCCAGTCCTTTCGGGATCTCATCAACGCCTCCTTTGAGGCCCCCTCCTTCGCGGTCGTGCGCTGGCTGGTCTTTGGGCTCCTGAATGGCGAGATAGACCGCCCCGTGGACCGCTGGCGCCGCGCCTTCCTGCCCAGCTTCCTGGCCCAGGAGTTGGACGCCCTGCGCTACCAGGGCAGGCCCGTGGTGACGGAACGGGTGACCATCAAGGCGGGGGCCAAACCCTTCCCCCCGGACCCTTCGCCCGTGCAAGGGACCCTGGCGGCCCTCCTGCTGTTGCTGGCCCTGGCCTGGCCCTGGCTGCTGCCGGGCGGGGGCCTTCGGCTGCGCCGCGCCTTCCTGGCCCTGGCCCTGGCCTTTGGCGCCTTCTACGGCAGCGTCCTGGCCATCGCCTGGGTCTTTGCGCCCTACCCGGAGACCGCCCCCAATTGGAATTTTCTACTGTTCAATCCCCTGCTCCTGGTCCCCCTTGGGGGGGCCCTGGGGGCCGCCGTCCGGGGCCGGGACAGCCGGCTGCTGACCTGGTTCCTGCGGGTCTACCCGGTCCTGGCCGCCCTGCTGCTGCTGGCCTGGGGGCTGGGCTTGATTGAGCAGTTTGTGCTACCCTACGGCACGGCGGCCCTGGTGATGGCCCTGCCGTCCCTGGGGGACGACCCCTGGGTGCGGCGCCTGGTTGGTCCGAACCGCGCGCGTAAGCAAGCGGGGCCCGTCCCCAACCGTGTGGAGGTATAGGTTGAATACTAAAAAAATCCTCTGGGCCCCCTGGCGCATGTCCTACATCCTAGGCAAGAAGGATCCCGGCTGTTTCCTTTGCGAGGCCCAGGCCAAGGGCCCCGGCGAGGAGACCCTGGTCCTGACCATGACCGAGCACTCGCTGGTCATCCTGAACCGCTACCCCTACGCCAACGGCCACCTCATGGTCACGCCCCGGCGACATGTCGCCCGCCTGCACCTGTTGACCCGCGCCGAGCGCAACGACCTGCACGAGTTGCTGGTTCAAGCCGTGCAGATAGTGGAGCGGGAGTTCCACACCGACGGGATCAACACCGGCATGAACCTGGGCAAGGCCGCCGGGGCGGGCCTGGAGGAGCACCTCCACTACCACCTCGTCCCCCGCTGGTTTGGCGACACCAACGCCATGACCGCCGTGGGGGGCCTGCGCGTCCTGCCCGAGGACCTGGGCGCCGTGTACCGCCGCCTCGCCCCGGCCTTTGCCGCCCTTGCCACCGAAGTCCCCGCCGGAACCCCGACCGCAAGGGAGGGGGTGGACGAGCACATCCGCAGCCCGGAGCCCAAGGGGTAGCGCATGTTGGACCTGGTCCTCTCCCTCTTCCTGCTCTTCCTCATCACCGGCGCGGCGGCCACCGAGATCCTGCGCCACCACGCCGCTGAGCGCCACGGCCACCCCTACCCGGCGGGCATGCTCTCCCGGCGCCTCCGGGCCTTCGCGCTGACCGTCCCGGCCCTGGGCCTGTTCCCCTTGGCCGACCGCCTCCCGGGCCCCTGGGCCCTGCTGGTCCTGCCCGCCCTCCTGGCCCTCTTCGCCGCCGTGCGCCTCCTGCTGCGGGACCTGCGCCTCCTGCGAGAGCACGACCAAAGAGAGCGCGACCGCCTGGCCGCCGAGTTCAAGCCCCGGGGACGGAGGCCTCGCCCATGAAAAAACTGCTGCTTGCCCTTGCCCTGTCCTTGGCCCTCGCGGTGGGCTGCCAGGACTCAGAAGACCAACTTGGCTGCGAATCCGACACGGTGGAGGTGGCCTCCAAGGACACCCTCATCCCCGATGGCTTCGAATGCCTCGGCTCGGCGTTCTACTGTGACTGCCTTGGGAACAACTACGGCTGGGCCAATGCCCCAGCCTACTGCGCCTGCCAGGAGGCCGCCCCCCAAACAGTCGACTTTTCCTGTGAGTGCTGCTGGATGGCCTTCGACGAAGCAGCCCCTGAATACGGTGTTTGGGCGCCCTTCGCAGATGCTGTCTGCACTTCAAGCTACTACGAAGACACCCCCGAAGGCGGCTGCCAGGACTAGGCCAGGGCCGACACCCCAACACTTCTCACCCCAACACCCAGACACGACGGCTTGAGCTG
>CAZMEC010000011.1:18039-20597 GCA_964565265.1 uncultured Myxococcales bacterium | reverse complement strand
GAATCCGATGGTTTTCTGGGACGGAGCCGGATGCACGCCTCCGTCCCGGGCAGTGCCCCGACGGCTTGAGCTGGAATCCGATGGTTTTCTGGGACGGAGCCGGATGCACGCCTCCGTCCCGGGCAGTGGCTTACGGTTGGCGGGGTGCGGCCTGGCACCCGCTCCTTCACAGTCGCGGTTCGGGTTGGTTGGCGTTGGCCCCCTACTTCACTTACTTCACACTGCCGACCATGGCCTTGATGAGGTCGTCAATGGGGGAGTTGGCCAGGCTGATGCCTTCGGGGGTCTTGGCGCCCCGGGCCTCGGGGCCCAGGCCGGCCTTCTTGCGGGCCTTGAGCAGATCCTCCACCCAGCCCTCGGGGATGAGGCGGCAGCCCCCCAGCCAGATGGCTTTTTGCTGGATGGTGGCCAGGTGTTCGGCCAGCTCCAGCCGCAGGTAGGCCTGCTCCAGGTCCGTGCCCACGGCCACTGGCCCGTGGTTGCCCAGCAGCACCACATCAAACAGAGGCGCCAGGGAGCGCAGTTGGTGCTTGGCCGCCAGGGACTTGGGCTGCACGGGCGGCGCCAGGGGGATGCGGGCGCCCAGGCTGACCACCGCCTCAGGCGTCAAGCGGGGTTCCACCTCCAGACCCGCCGCCGCAAAGCTGCACAGGGTCGTGGGGTGGGCGTGGATGACCGCCTGGACATCTGGCCGGGCCTGGTAGAACTCGGTGTGCAGGTACAGCTCGGAGAAGACGCTGTGGCGGCCCTGGAGCACCTTCCCGGAGGAGAGCTCGACCACCAAAAGGTCCTCGTCCTTGATCATTCTCTTGGAGAAGGCCGTGGGGGTGGCCAGGATCTTGCCACCATCTATACGCACGGTTATATTGCCGTCGTGGTTGCCCACGAAGCCCTTCTGCCATAGGAGCTGGCAGTAGTCCACGACCTGGCGTCTCAGCAGGAGCTGGTTCATTTGCGGGCCTCCGCTGCCAGGGGCAGATCGATCTCGTCCACCACCCCCACCACCATTGACTTGAACGGCGCGTTCTTGATGCCGGTGATCTGCCGGCAGCCGTTGCCTTCCTTGAGGATGAGCACCGTGTCCCCCACCCCGGCCTGCACCAGATCGAAGGCCAGGAAGGTGCTGCCGTCAGGCTTGCCGTTCTCGTCCAGGGGTTGAATCACAAAGGTCGGGCGACCCACAAACAGTGGGTGCTTGACCGTGGATGTTACCGTCCCGATGACCTTGCCAAGGACCATTTCAGACCTCCTCCACATCCACCGAGTCGATGAAACCCACGATGGTGTGGTCCACCGGCACAAAGGAAGGTTCAAGCGCCAGGGCGGCCTCTCGGCTGGTCACCATGAAGATCCGATCGCCCACGCCGGCCCGGACGGTGTCCACTGCCACCACGGGATCGCCGACCTTCGTGCCGTCGGGCTCTTCCTGCTGCACGATGAGGAAGCGCTGACCCTCCAGACCCACATATTTTCTGCTGGCGACCAGCGTCCCTATGACCTTGCCAATTACCATGAGGCACCTCCGCTCGGCGGGATTTTCTTAGGATGACCCAGGGGTGTCAAGGAACTATTGGGGAAATCGCCAAACGACAAGATTACCTTGACAAAATTCTTCCGGCGAACGAAGGATCTGGCCGTCTTGAGGCCCCTTCAAGACCAACCCAGCAAACCGAAAGGCGCCCGCGCATGAAGATAAAAAAGACCTGGGCCATGGCCCTCGAGGCCATGCAAAACCAGGTGGATGAGCAAGAATTCGCCACCTGGCTTCGGCCCCTCCGGGTCCTGGGGGCCGACGAGGGCGAGCTGCGCATCGCCGTCCAGAACACCCGCATCCAGGACTATGTGGTGGAGAACCATCAGGCCCGCATCGAGCGGATCCTCGAGGCCCTCACCGGGGGCCCCATTCGCGTGCTGTTCCAGGTCGTGTCCAAGGGCCCCGAGCTGTTCCCCGAGGATCGCCCCGAGGATGACCAGAAGCTTGAAGGTGCCCCCGGCGCCCCCGGTCTCATCCCCACCTATCGCTTCGAATCCTTCGTCATGGGCTCCTCCAACCAGATGGCCTACACCGCCTGCAAGGCCGTGGCCGAGCGCCCCGGCACCAACTACAACCCCCTGTTCATCTATGGCGGCACGGGCCTGGGCAAGACCCACCTCTTGCAGGCCATCGGCCACCACATGCTGGCCCGCAACGCCAACGCCCGGGTGCTGTATGTCACCTGCGAGGACTGGCTAAACGCCTACATCAACGCCGTCCAGCGCAAGAACCTGGAGTACTTCCGGGGGCAGTTTCGGGACAAGGTGGACCTGCTGCTGGTGGACGACATCCAGTTCCTGGCCGGCAAGGAGCGCTTCCAGGAGGAGTTCTTCCACACCTTCAACGCCCTCCACGGGGCCGGCAAGCAGGTGGCCTTCACCTCCGATCGCATGCCCGCCGAGATCCGCCAGATCGAGGACCGCCTGCGCTCCCGCTTCTCCTGGGGGCTCATCGCCGACATCAAGGCCCCGGACTTCGAGACGCGCCTGGCCATCCTCAAGGACAAGGCCGAGCGCTTCCACAT
>CAZMEC010000011.1:0-17939 GCA_964565265.1 uncultured Myxococcales bacterium | reverse complement strand
CGGACTTCGAGACGCGCCTGGCCATCCTCAAGGACAAGGCCGAGCGCTTCCACATGACCGCCCCCCAGGATGTGCTGGACTACATCGCCACCAACATCAACACCAATGTCCGGGAGCTCGAAAGCTGCCTCAAGCGCCTGGAGTGCGAGGCCGACATCCGCGCCTGCTCCATCGACATCCGCATGGCCAAGGAGGCCCTGAAGACCATCATCAAGGCCCGGGCCCCCAAGGTGACCCCTGAGAAGATCCTCATGCTGGTGGCGGCCCGCTTCAACATCACCGTGGCCGACATGAAGTCCGCCACCCGCACCAAGAGCATCACCGAGCCCCGCCAGATCGCCATGTACCTCTGTCGCAAGCTGACCACCATGTCCCTCCCCGAGGTGGGCGACACCTTCGGCGGCCGCAACCACTCCACCGTCCTGTCCTCCGTCAAGAAGGTGGATGGGCAGGTCCGCATGGACTCCGAGTTCGCCTCCATCCTGGAAGAGTTGACCAGGAAGTTGTCCTAAGAACGATCCGCTTACTTCGTGCGCGGCTGGGACGGACTCGGCTGGCGCGGCTGGGACTGACTCGGCTGGCGCGGCTGGGACTGACTCCGTCCCTGGATTTAATATAATTAATTCAATTAGTTACATGGGACATGACGGCGCTTGTCGTCTTCCTGTCAACTGCCTGTTGGAAGTCTGAGCGGACCTGTGCTAGAACATGTCAACGGTGCCGCCGGGGGAAAGCCTCCCTAGGTCCTGGACAGCTTTTCCACAGAAACTGCAGGGGAAAGTTCTCCTTGGCTTCGCGGGCTTGGATGGGTTGGGTCGGTTCTCCTCGGCCTTAGTAATACGACTGGGTTTAATTTATCTATCTATACAAGGAGCAGTCGCCATGAAGTTTTCCGTGGACCGCGGGGTGATGATGCAGGCCCTTGCCAAGGTGCAGGGCATCGCCGACAAGAAGAGCAGCGTGGGCAATGTGCTGTCCCACATCCTCCTGGAGAGCGTCTCCAACGAGTCCCTCCGGATCAAGTGCACCGACTACGATGTGGTGCTCATCAGCAGCTTCCCCGCTGAAGTGGAAAAAGCCGGCGCCATCGCCCTCAATGCCCGGTCCTTCTATGACTCCATCCGCCTGTGGCAGGACAACCTCGTGGAGGTCGAGACGGGCCAGGGGGGCAACATCAACTGCCGCTGTGGCCGCACCAACGCAGTGCTGAACTCCTTCCCGGCGGAGGACTTCCCCCGCATTGAGAAGGACGACGACGAGCCCCGCGTCAACCTCCCCGCGGGCATCCTCTCAGACATCTCCGGGCGCATGTCCCCCTTCATGTCCGACGACCCCGCCCGCATGAACCTCAACGGCATCCTCCTGCGCCTCAACCGCAAGGAAGGCGGCGTGGTGATGACCACCGTGGCCACGGACGGCCACCGCATGGCCATCCTGGAGCGCGAGTTCGACGGCGTCGAGCTGCCCTTCGAGGCCCAGCAGGCCATCATCCACCGCAAGGGCGTGCTGGAGATGCGCCGCCTCCTGGAGGACGCCGGCAAGGACCAGGCCAGCATCGGCTTCTCCATGGGCGAGGTGGTCATCCGCTGCGGCGAGACGGCCCTCTTCATCCGCCAGATCGACGAAGAGTTCCCCAACTACTCCGGCGTGGTCCCCAACAACTTCAAGGGCCAGCTCAAGGTGGGCAAGTCGGACCTGGTCAACGCCGTGCGCATCGCCTCCCCGGTGCTGGACAACCACTCCCCCGTGGTGAAGCTCTCCTTCAAGGCGGACACCCTGCAGATCTCCTCCTCCCGGGCCGACTTCGGCAATGTGGAGACGGAGATCATGGCGGAGTACGAGGGCGATCCCCTCTCCGTGGGCTACAACTACCGCTTCCTCCTGGAGTCCCTCTCCAAGATCGACTCCGACACCGTGTTCCTGGGGGTCAACGGCACCGATTCGCCCAGCCTGCTGCGGCCCTTCGACACCGCCGAGAAGAGCCTCTTCGTCATCATGCCCATGGACATTCCGTGAGCCAGACCCCAGGGGCTTCCCTGAAATGATCCTCACCAGCGCCCGCTTCTATCAGTTCCGAAACCTCCAGGAGCAGACCTTCTGCCCCACCCCCGGCCTCAATGTCCTGGTAGGGGCCAATGGCCAGGGCAAGACCAACCTGCTGGAGGCCCTCTACCTGCTGACCATGCCCCGCAGCTTCCGCCGGGGCGGCATTTCGGACTGGGTCATGGCGGGCCAGAAGGAGGCCTCGGTGCGCTGCCAGGTCCAGGAGGATGGCCGCCACAGCCAGGTGGAGATGTACCTGGAGGCGGGCCGGCGCAGCTTCCTGCTGGATGGCAAGCGGGTCTCCGGGGTGGCAGAGGTGGCCCGGGCCCTGGTGTTCATGTTCTTTGGCCCCGACGACCTCCAGCTCCTCAAGGGCCCGCCCCAGGACCGCCGCCGCTTCCTGGACCGCGCCATTTACACCCTGAACCCTACCCACCTGGCCCTGGTCCAAGACTTCTCCGAGCTCATGAAAAACCGCAACGCGCTGCTGCGGGACTATGGCTTCGGGCGCCTGCCCGCGGGCCTCATGGAGTCCTTCGACCAGCGCTTCGTGGAGCTGGGCCTCCAGCTTTGTCGGGCCCGCCAGGCCTATGTGAAGCTTCTGCAGGGGCACTTTGAACGCCTCTGGGGGGAGCTGCGGGGGGTCTCGGGGCGGGGGGTGACCCTGGCCTACCAGGACGGCTTCGGGCTTGGAGAGCGCCTCTCGGACCCCGGCGCCCCGGCCCTGGCCCAGGCGGCCCTGGAGGCCTCCCGGGAGCGGGACCTGGCGCGGCTGTGCAGCGCCGTGGGGCCCCAGGTGGACGAGCTGGTGGTGACCCTGGACGGCCAGGACGCCCGCACCCGGGCCTCCCAGGGCCAGACCCGCTCCATCTGCGTGGTGCTGCGGGTGGCCGAGCTGGCGGCCTTTCGGGAGAAGACGGGGAGGGTGCCGGTGATGCTGCTGGACGACCTGTCCTCGGAGCTGGACGGCGCCCACCAGGAGCTGCTCATGGCCATCCTGAACCGGGAGGTGGGGCAGGTGCTTCTGACTACCACCCGGCCTGAAAATGTGGTACACGAAGGCCCAATGTCCCTGTTCCGGGTCAGCAGCGGTGTCCTTGAAGTTGGAGGAGAAGCCCATGCGCGTTGACTGCGTTGAAGCCTATTCCGCCAGTGGTCGGCCCTCCGGGGACGGGCTGGACAAGTTCGTCATTCATGGCGGCGTCCCCCTGTCCGGCGAGCTGGTCCCCATGGGCAGCAAGAATGAGGCCCTGCCCGCCGTAGCCGCCACCATCCTGGCGGGGGGCCCGGTGACCCTGCGCAATGTCCCCGAGATCCGGGATGTCCATGTGATGATTCAGGTCCTGGAGGCCATGGGGGCCCAGGTCCAGCACCCCCACTGCAACACCTACACCATCGACTGCACGGGCATCACCGGCTGGCAGTTGCCCGCAGACCTGTGCCGGCGCATCCGGGCCTCCATCCTGTTCCTGGGGCCGGTGCTGTCCCGTATGGGCCGGGTAGAGCTGCCCCCCCCGGGCGGTGATGTCATCGGGCGCCGCCGCCTGGACACCCACTTCAACGGCGCCACCGAGCTGGGCGCCACCCTCACCGTGGGCAGCAGCTATCACCTGGAGGCCAGCCGCCTGACGGGCGCCGACCTGTACCTGGACGAGGCCAGCGTCACGGCCACGGAGAACCTGGTCATGATGGCCTGCCGGGCCCAGGGCCACACGGTCATCCGCAACGCTGCCTGCGAGCCCCATGTCCAGGGGCTGTGCCGGATGCTCAACGGCCTGGGCGCGAAGATCCAGGGCGTGGGCACCAACATGCTGCACATCGACGGCGTGGAGGAGCTCTCCGGGGGCGAGTACACCATCGGCACGGACTACCTGGAGGTGGGCTCCTTCATTGGCCTGGCGGCGGTCACCGGGGGGCACCTGCGCATCACCCGGGTGAACCGCGAGGACATGCGCATCATCCTGACCAACTTCTCGCGCCTGGGGGTCAACACCTGGTGGGAGAGCGACGAGGTCCTGGTGGTCCCTGGGAATCAAAGCCTGGAGATCCGCAACGACCTCCACGGCGCCACCCCCCGCATCGACGACGCCCCCTGGCCCCAGTTCCCCACCGACCTCATGAGCATCGCCATCGTCATGGCCACCCAGTCCAAGGGCATGGTGCTGTTCTTCGAGAAGATGTTTGAGGGCCGCATGGCCTTCGTGGACAACCTCATCGGGATGGGTGCCAAGATCATCCCCTGCGACCCCCACCGCATCGTGGTGGCGGGACCCTCCCCGTTGTACGGCACCACCCTTGAGAGCCCCGATGTCCGGGCGGGCATGGCCATGCTCATGGCGGCCCTGTGCGCCAACGGCAAGTCCGAGATCCACAATGTCCGGCAGATTGACCGCGGCTACGAACGCATCGATCAGCGTCTGGCCGCTTTGGGAGCCCGCATTGAGCGCGTGTCCCTTACAGGCGGAGGTGAGAAGAAATGAAGACTGCCAAGCCCGTCAGTGGCCCCAAATTCCTTGAGCCCCTCTCCTTTGAGCGCAGCCGCCCCGGTCGCAGCGGCGCCTCCGTGCCGCCCCCCATCCCCCAGGCCCCCACGGCCCAGGATCTTCCCGCGGCCCTCCTGCGCCAGGCCCCCCTGGGCCTCCCGGAGCTTAGCGAGCCCGAGACGGTGCGCCACTTCGTGCGCCTGTCCCAGCACAACTTCGCCGTGGACCTGGGCATGTACCCCCTGGGGTCCTGCACCATGAAATACAACCCCAAGATCAACGAGGTCACCGCCGGGCTGCCGGGCTTCACGGGGCTCCACCCCCACTTCCCCTGGAGCTGGACCCAGGGGGCCCTGGAGCTCATGTACAACCTGGAGCGCATGCTGGCCGAGATCACCGGCATGGACGCCGTGACCCTCCAGCCCGCCGCCGGTGCCCACGGGGAATACACGGGCCTGCGGGTCATCAGGCAGGCCATCCAGAAGCGCGGCGAGAACCGCCAGTTCGTGATCATCCCCGACTCGGCCCACGGCACCAACCCCGCCACCGTGACCCTGAACGGCTGGAAGGTCCTGCCCCTGGAGTCGGGCCCCGACGGCTACATTGAGGCCGCCACCGTGGCCAAGCTCATGGACGAGGGGGTGGCCGCCCTCATGATGACCAACCCCAACACCCTGGGCCTCTTCGAGCGGGAGTGCGACGAGATCGCCCGCGTCGTCCACGCCAAGGGCGGCTACATGTACTGCGACGGGGCCAATCTCAATTCCCTTATGGGCCGGGCCCGCCCCGGCAAGATCGGCTTCGATGTCATGCACCTGAACCTCCACAAGACCTTCTCCACCCCCCACGGCGGTGGCGGCCCCGGCGCTGGCCCCGTGGGCGTGGTCAAGGAGCTGGAGCCCTTCCTCCCCGTGCCCCGGGTCGTGAAGGAAGGCGACCGCTTCGGCATGAACTTCGTGTGCCCCGACTCCATCGGGCGGGTGCAGGCCTTCTTTGGCAACTTCGGCATCCTGGTGCGGGCCTACACCTACATCTGCGAGCTGGGCGCCGAGGGCCTGTCCGAGGCCACCACCAAGGCGGTCCTGAACGCCAACTACCTGCTGGCCCGCCTGCGGAACACCTGGCATGTGCCCTTCCCCAAGGCCTGCATGCACGAGTGCGTCCTCTCCGACAAGGACCTGATCCCCGCGGGCATTCACAATGTGGATGTGGCCAAGGGCCTGATTGATCGGGGCTTCCACCCCCCCACGGTGTCCTTCCCCATCCATGTCCACGGCTCCCTCATGATCGAGCCCACGGAGACCGAGGCCAAGGAGACCCTGGACGCCTTCGTGGAGGCCATGGAGGAGATCCGCCTGCTGGCCCGGGACAACCCCGAGGCCCTGCACACCTCGCCCCTGACCACGCCCCTGTCCCGCCTGGACGAGACCCAAGCCGCCCGCCACCCCATCCTGACCGTAGACGACAAGTAGCAACCCCAAGGCAACGGATGAGGGCACGGGTTCCACCGCCAGCCGTCCCGCAGCCTACTCTCCCCCCCAGCGCTGGAACACTCCCACGCGCTCGGGCAGGGCGGCCAGGGGCAGGGTCTTCCAGCGGCCCTCTGCGGGGACCAGGTGCCAGACCCCGGCGAGGTGGCCTTCGCAGAACTCCAGCAGGGCCACGGCGGGGCCCTGGGGCTCCACCTCCCCAAGGAGGGTCCCGGGGATCCCGGGGTAGCGCCCCGGGGACAGCAGCGGCAGCAGGCCGTAGAGGCCCTGGAAGTAGACCGGATGGGCGCCACTGATGAGCAGGTTGGCGTCCCCCCGCTGGAGCTTCTCGTACAGCCTGTAGGGGGAAGGCAGCAGCTCGCGGTCCTGGGCCTCCAGGGTGTCCAGGGCCCCGCAGGTCAGGAAGACCCGGAAGGGGAAGACGGCCCCCAGGGAGAGCTGGGCCGACAGCCAGCGCTCATCCTCCAGGGACAGCCTCGAGGCGGGCGCCAGGAAGGTCAAAAAGATCCTTCCCCACTGGGCCGACAGGCGGCGGGGCAGTTCGGTGGGGGAGGATTGCAGCAGGAGGGGCCCCCGGGCCAGTTGACGCTCCTGCTCTTCCTTGGTCACCAGGCTGCCGTTGCAGGGCAGGGGGATGAAGCTGCAGCCCTG
Organism: uncultured Myxococcales bacterium; assembly: GCA_964565265.1. Lineage (GTDB taxonomy): Bacteria > Myxococcota_A > UBA9042 > CAIXZC01 > CAIXZC01 > CAIXZC01. Next base: position 11,272 of record CAZMEC010000011.1, on the reverse strand, counting down.
ATGGGCCAGGGCCTCGCCGGTGTGCAACAGGTCCTCGGGGCCGACGGCGGGGCCGTGGAGGAAGACCAGCAGGACCGCCGCGCCGGTGGTGGTCACCAGGGAACTCCAGGCCTGCTCCTTGAGGGCGGGGAACTGATCCGTCTCGGTCACCAGGAGGCGTTGACATCCGGCGGCGGTCTCGGCCCCCGGGGGCTCACTGCTGGCATCCAGGTCGGGGCGTACGGGCAGCCGCTCCATCAAAAGAGGGATGGCCTCGGAGCGCACCAGCCTGCCGTTCCGGTGGACCTTGAGCTTGAGCAGCCGGTCCTTGAGGCCACCGGTGTAGACATGGGTGGCCTTGCAGCCTTCTATGAGGGGGCTCTGGTCCCCCGGGTCCCAGGCACAGGTGTGGCCGCTGCCGGGAGGGCTCTTGAGCTCCATGGTCACGGTGCTGTCGGCCAGCACCGCCAGCACTTTGGGGCTCACCTCCAGGGCCAGGGCGCCATCCTCAGCGCTGCCTGCAAGCCCCGGGTCCAGCAGGGGCAGCCGCTCCACCGGCAGGGTCCGGTGCAGCAGCACGGGCTGGCGCCCCTCTCCCCGGATCTCCAGGTCCAGGTCCAGGTCCGCGGTCAGCTCGTCCAGGGCCACGCTGACCTTGCAGCCCTCAAAGGTCCTCCCCTGGAGGGTCCAGCGGCACTCCGCCGCGGAGCCATCCCGGAAGCCTGCCTCCAGGTCCAAGGGGCCCTCCTCGAACAGCTCGAGTTGGGTGGGCTGGGTACGGAGCTCCACCAGGAGCGCCCCCACCCAGTGGGGCAGAGGCAGGGGGGGTGCGGGGGGGCGCGCCGCTGCCCCGGGGCCCTGGTCCGGGCCCGTGGGGGCGGGGCTTGGGGCAACCGGCGCCTGGTCCTTTGGCCCCCCCGCCTCCCGGCAGGAACCCAGCAGACCCAGCAGCAACAGGAAGCCCGAAAACCAGGCTCTCCGACAATTCATCCAACCTCCAGGCAACAAACTCGCGGGGGCAGGATACCAAAAAAGTGCCCTGGGAGGAAAAAACGGGTGCAAGCCCCCGGAGGCGCTGACATTATCGGGGTCAAATCAGGAGGCCACATGTGGGAGTCCTATGTCATTCCAAGGCCGGCCCTGGAGACCCTGGCCCAGGGTTTCGCCGGGCAGATTCAGGCGGGCCTCGGGGCCCCCGGCCAGCGGGTGGCCTGTCTGCCCTCCCAGGTGCTCCGTCCCCGGGGTCCGGGGCTGGGGCAGGTGGCGGTGCTGGACCTGGGGGGCACGAACCTTCGCAGCGCCCTGGTGACCACCGCCCCCGGAGAGGCCCCCCAGGTCACCAACCTCTCGCGCCTCTCCCTTGGGGGGCCCGCCCTGGCAAGCCGCGAGGCCTTCTTTGATCTCCAGGCGGCCCAGCTCGCCGGGGTCCTGGCCCCCTCTCGCCCCCTGGGCTACTGCTTCTCCTATCCCTTCGAGGCCCTGCCCGGGGGGGACGCCCGCCTGCTGTCCTGGACCAAGGAACTGGCCGTGCCCGGGGTGGAGGGGCAGCTTGTGGGGACCCTGCTGCGGGAGGCCCTGGGGCGGCGTGGGCTGGCCTGTGGGCCCCTGCGGGTGTTGAACGACACCGTGGCCGTGCTGTTGGCGGGGACCTTGGGGGCCCCCGGAGGCCTGACCGGGCCCACCGCCCAGGCCGGGCTGATTGTGGGGACGGGGACCAACCTGGCGGCCTTTTGCCCCGCCTCCCTGCTGACCAAGGTGCCGGCCTTCGAGGGGGCCATGGCGGTGAACCTGGAGTCCGGCAACCTGGACCCCTCGGAGTTCCTGGGCCCCGCGGATGCCGCCCTGGACCGGGCCTCGGAGAAGCCCGGCCGCCAGCTCTTCGAGAAGGCCGTGTCCGGGGGCTATCTGGCCCGCCTGCTCTTGCACGAACTGCCCCAGGCGGGGGTTGGGGGGGCGGAGGGCTCCGGGGGGCTGTGGCGCCTTGCTTGTGCCCCAAAGACCCCCGAGGCCCAGCGGGACCTGGCCCGCAAGCTCCTGGAGCGCTCGGCGGATCTGGTGGCGGCGGCGCTGCTGGGGCTGGCCCAGACCCTGTTGCCCGAGGGGGGCACCTTGCAGGTCACGGCGGAGGGTGGGCTGGTGGAGGGCGTGCCCTTTTACGGGCAGCGCCTGGAGGAGAGCTACCGGTCGATGTCCGGCAGCCGCTGGAAGCTGGCCCTGGGAAGGGTGTCCAACGCCAACCTGCTGGGCTCGGCGGCGGCGGCGCTGGCGTAGGCCGGGTCGGTCTGGGCCTGGGGATCCTGGGGGGCCAGGGCGCAGGGGCCGCCGATGGGGCCGGGGCAGGGGCGCCTTTGGGCCCCCTCGTCACAGACCTTGAGCAAGCGCCCCAGGCCCGTGCACTCTCGCAGGGAGTCCCGGCAGAGCTGGCGGCCCTCCGGGGCGCAAAGGGAGTCCTTCCCGCTGACCTCGTGGCGGCAGCCCGGGCAGTCCCCGGGGCAGGAGTTCAGGGTCGTGGGCGCTCCGGCGAGGCCCGCAAAGACTCCTGCCGCCGCACTGCCAAGCACCAGCGCTTCCTTCTTTCCAGCCATGGTTTCCCCCCGCCCCATCCCCACCATCGGGTGAAGCGGCAGGATAGCACAAAGAGGGCTCCGGGCTACAATCTTGGGTGGCCATGGAAGGATTCGTTTCCGCCACCGCCAACCCTGTTGTATAAACAAAGGGATTTTGCTCCATTGCGAGGGGGTTCCCACCATGGCTGGAGGCGTTACCAGACCGATCCTGGGCTTGCTGTTGCTGCTGTCGCTCCTGGTGCCCGGGGGGCAACTGCGGGCGGACTACTCGGAGGCCGAGAAGGCCTATGCCATGGGGCGGATGCTGGTGGACATGGGGGACAACGCGGGGGGCATCTTCGAGCTCAAAAAAGCCGTGGCCATCAAGCCCCTGCCCCGTTACCTGGAGGCCCTGGTGGAGGCCCACAGAAGGTCCAACCAGGAGCCCGCGGCCCTGCTGTGGGGGGTCTACTACCAGGAGAGCACCCGGGAGGACCGGCGCAGCCCCGAGCTGAACACCTGGATCAATGAGGCCCGGGAGCGCCTCGTGGGGCGGCTGTGTCTGCTGACCGTGAGGACCGATCCCCAGGACGCCCGGCTCAAGGTGACCTACGGTGACGGCGTGGAATCCCAGCCCTTCCAGGAGATCCCCGGCAAGGGGCGGCAGGTCCTGCTGGAGCCCGGCGAGGTGACCCTGGTGGTCAGCCATGGCAGCCGCCAGGAGGCCCGGCAGACCCTTGCGGCCCAGGGGGGCAAGCGCCTGGATCTGGACCTTTCGCTGGCTCGGCCCGAGGGCCTGGGCCAGTTGTCCGTGGGGGCCAATGTGGAGGGGGCCCTGGTGCTGCTGGATGGCGTCGAGCTTGGCAAGGCGCCCCTGAAGAGCGACCTCAAGGCGGGTCGCTATCTGGTCCAGGTCTGGGCCTCGGACCATGCAGAGTGGTCAGGCTTCGTGGAGATCCAGCCCACCCGCACCGCAGAGCTGACGGTCACCCTCAAGCGCGCCCCCGGGGCCCGGCTTGCCCAACAGCAGCCCCTCCAGGTGGAGCCAAGTTCGGGCTGGCGGCTGTCCACCTGGGGCTGGATCTGCGGCGGCCTGGGCGTGGGCCTGCTGGGAGCCGGCGGCTACACCTACTCGGTGGTTTTCAGCAAGACCGACGAGATGAACCAACTCAAAAAGAGCGCCACCAAGGCCCGGGCGGAGCTGCAGACCCAGGTGGACAGCTACTTCCTGTATACCATGATCCTGGGCGGCGCCGGCGTGGCGGCCCTGGGCGGAGGCCTGGCCATGATCCTCTTGGATGACGGCCAGGACAGCGACGACCGGGGCACGCTCCAACTCCTGAGTCTCTCCCCCGTAATGGGGCCCGACGCGTTCCTGCTTGAAGCTGGCTTTGGTTTCTAGGGAGGTCTTCCATGAACAAATTGAACAGAGTCCTGTTGCTCCTGGCCCTGCTGTTGCCCCTCCAGGCCTGCCCTCCGGCGGTGGGCACGGACCCCGATCCGGACGCTGTCGAGGACGGCGGGCCCCTGGATGGCCTCGAGGGGGACGGGGGCAACCTGGTCTGCGTGGGCGAGCCCAGCTGCCCCAATGTGGGGCCCTGCAAGGGGAAGGTCGTCCCGGTGTGCAAGAAGGGCAAGGACGGGCCCGTGTGGGGCTGCGATTACAGCGCCGTGAAGGACTACTCTCCGATTGAGCTGACCTGTGATGGCGTGGACAACGACTGCGACGGCACCCCCGACGATCAGGAGACCTTCCCCACCGTGGATGTGGCCGCCGCCTGTGCCGGCAAGGCCAAGGGCGTCTGCCTGGGGGGCACCCCCGACGGCGTCCGCTGCGTCAAGGCCCCGGGGGGCGACTATGACTTCGCCTGCACCTACAAGAATGTGGGGGATTTCGTGGTGGAGGAGTTCTTCGGCGCGGACAGCGAGGATCAGGCCCTCTACTGCGATGGCCTGGACAACGACTGCGACGGCGAGACGGACGAACTGCTGGCCTACGAGCCCAACGGCGAGGAGCCCCTCACCTACGGCCCCTGCGTGGAGTTCAAGGGCCCCTGTGAGGTCACCGTGCTCCTGGGGACCCTGGGGATCTATGACGGCGAGGTGGCCTTCCGCTGCAACGAAGGGTCCCTGGAGTGCGCCTACGCCAACCTCTCAGCCTTTGAGACCAAGGAGGCCAGCTGCGACGGCGAGGACAACGACTGCGATGGGGAGGTGGATGTGATCCGGGACTGGGGCCCCTCTCCCTGTCCCTTGAAGGGCGTCTGCGCCGATCACCTGGAGGACGGGCTGGTGAAGGCCGCCTGTGTGGAGGGCGAGTGGCTGTGCGACACCAGCGGGCTTTGGGGCACCCCGGAGTACGAACTCCAGGAGCGCTCCTGTGACGGCCTGGACAACGACTGCGACGGCGCCACCGATGAGGGCCTGGGCTGGATGGACCTGGCCTTCCCCGAGATCTGTGATAACGAAACGGACGACGACAAGAACGGGCTGGCGGACTGCAAGGAGCCCCTGTGCAAGGCCTTCCATCCCTTCTGCAACGGCAAGACGCCGGTCTTTGAAGACTGCCCCCTGCTCAAGGATGTGACGGTGGCTGGCAAGAAGGGCAAGGTCCCGGTGCTGGGCAGCGACGGCTTCCCCCTGGGCCACGGCGTCTGCGCCCCCAACCCTGCCACGGGCCGAAGCCCCGTGCTCTTCGACTGCTCCACCAAGGATGTGGACGGCAACGGCACCAAGGAGACGCCCTACTTCCGCTGCTCCTACGACGGCATCGAGGCCCACGCCGCTGTGGAGAAGTACGAGGCCGGCGAGGGCCAGGCCCTGTGTGACGGCCGGGACAACGACTGCGACGGCAAGACGGACGAGGACCTGAGGGTGACCGATACGGGCCTCTCCGGCACCACCTGTCGCTACCTGGGGGCCTGCGCCGGGAACACCACCGCCACCTGCAACGCCGACACCAACAACGACGGCCAGGGGGATGCTCCGGGCCAGTGGGCCTGCGCCTACAACACCGTCACCCCCAACGCCGAGTGGGGCTCCTGCGACCCCGCCAGCCCCCACTGCTTCTGGACCGAGCAGTCCTGTGACGGCCTGGACAACGACTGTGATGGCAGCACCGACGAGGGCCTGGATGGCCTGGGCACCCAGGTCTCCACGGCCTGCGCGGAGAGGCTCAACAAGGGCGTCTGCAAAGCCGACAAGCTGAACACCGCCTGTGGTCACGCGGGGGGCGGCAAGAAGGGCTTCGTCTGCGACTACACCGGGGTCTACGAGGATGGCTACGCCACCCGGGAGGACCAGAACCCCCGCCTCTGTGATGGCCTGGACAACGACTGCGATGGCGCCACGGATGAGGGCATCAGCACCCAGGATCCCAAGATCATCTCCAGCAGCGGCTGCCTCTACAAGGGCGTGTGCAACGCCCTGACCACGGCCAAGTGCAACGCCGACTCCAAGACCCCCGGCGTCTGGGCCTGCGACTACTCCACGGTGCCCGCCTTCCAGGCCTTCACCGACCCCAAGCTGGGCCCCCGGGAGTACCTCTGTGACGGCTTCGACAACGACTGCGACGGGCTGGTGGACGAGGATCTGGACAAGGACTTCGGCGCCGCCGCCGGGATCCTGAACCCCAAGCTGGCCAGTGCCTGCAAGACCGTGGGTGTCTGCGAGGGCTCGGCTCGCTGGGGCTGCAAGCCCGGGACCATCCCCTCCTGGTTCTGCGACTACGCCTCCGTGACAGGCTTCCAGGCAACCGAGGCCTCCTGCGACAAGAAGGACAACGACTGCGATGGGCAGACCGACGAGAACCTCAGCGACGCTGGGCCCACCGGGGGCAACTGCGCCGGCTACGGCAAGGGCGTCTGCACCGGAGTCCTGGCCGCCACCTGTGGTTCCGAGGGGTGGCAGTGTCTCCACAACCAGGTCCCCGATTACGAGGCCACGGAGAAGTCCTGCGATGGGCTGGACAATGACTGTGACGGCACCACGGATGTCAGCCTCAATGCCCTGGACTCCCCCGGCAAGAACGCCTGCCGGATCGCCGGCGTCTGCGCCGAAGGGGGCCTGACCGGTAGCTGCGACGGGCTGGCGGGCTGGAATTGCAACTACAGTGGCGTGGCGGACTTCGAGCCCCTCGAGACCCTCTGCGATGGCCTGGACAACGACTGCAATGGCAGCGCCGACCTGAGGATCTGCAAGGCCTGCCAGCCCTGCACCCAGGCCAACGACTGCGAGACCAACCGCTGCCACAACGACCCCACGGGCCAGATGAAGTTCTGCGCCACCGCGGCCACCTCCTGCGTCTTCCTGGAGGGCACCGTGGCCGTGGACGGCACCACCACCTATCAGTGCAAGCAGCTTGGCTCCTCCAGCGCGGGCTGCATGGATGAGGTGACCCGCATCACCTGCCAGAGCGGCGCCTGGGATGTGAACCAGACCAAGTGCGCCGGGGACCTCCCCGTTTGCTACAACGGCGTCTGCCAGACCTGCATGCCGGGCCGCATGTACTGCTACAACAACATGCGCATGCGCTGTAACCAGAAGACCCTCACCAGCGCCGACTGGGCGGAGGGTGGCCTGTGCCTGGATCCGGAGATCTGCTTTGGGTCGGGCAAGTGCGTGGCCACCAACGAGTTGACCGTCTCCGCTGCCTCCGCGGGGACCTCCGACTTCCTGCCCCGGCCCAAGGTGGCCATCTCTTCGAACAACTTCACCATGGTGGTCTGGGCCACCAACGACAGCACCGCGGACGGCGCTGAGGGGGCCGTGCTGGGCCGGGTCTACAACGACTCCTTTGAGGCCCTCTCCGCCCCCTTCGTCGTGAACAGCAGCGCCACCGGCATCCAGGATCGGCCCCAGGTGGCCCCCATCCCCGTGAAGAACGGGGGCTTCGCCGTGGTCTACCAGTCCCGGGGCCTGGCCGGTGATGAGGGCGTGGGCGTGGCGGGCCGCTTCTTCGATCAGAAGGGCGTCCCCATCGGCGCCGAGTTCAGCATCCCCGGCAACCGCGCCGGCGATCAGCTCGAGCCCGTGGTGTCCTGCCACACCGACGGCAACTGCTTCGCCGCGTGGCATGGCCTGGGCACCCTGGATCCCAACAACACGGGCGTCTACGGCCGCTTCTTCAAGCTGGGGCTGGGGCCCGTGGGCAACGAGCTTCTCCTGAACACCACCACCGCAGACGCCCAACGCAGCCCCGCCGTGGACTTCCTGTCCGACGGCAAGCTCATCGCCGCCTGGTCCTCCAACGGCCAGGACTCCGAGGGCACGGCGGTCATTGCCCAGTTCTTCGAGGCCAGCGGCACCAAGAACGGCGGCGAGCTGGTCCTGAACAAATACACCTCCCAAAGTCAGAAGGCCCCCGCCCTGGCGGCCATGCCCTTCGACCCCTTGTTGGGCGGCTTCGCGGCGGTCTGGGAGTCCACCCTCCAGGATGGTTCCAGCGTGGGCGTCTACGGGAACGCCTTCCGCAGCAGCGGCGTCCGGTACATCGGCAGCAACGATGTGAAGATCCCCGAGAAGACCATCAACGCCCAGCAGGCCCCCGCCGTGGGCGTGCTGGAGAACGACGACATGATCTTCGTCTGGGAGAGCCAGTCCGCCGACTCCGAGGGCTACGGCATCGCGGGCCTGGTGTACCTGGTGGCTGGCTATGCCGGCTCCACGGAGTATCGCCTCAATGTCAACCAGGCCGGCGATCAGCGCAGCCCCGATGTGGCCGTGGCCCAGGACCATGGCCCCTATGTGGTGGTCTGGAGTGACCAGTCCAGCGGCTCCCAGATCAAGCTGCGCCCCTTCCGCTACTAGCCCCCTGCCCCCGAGGCCCCCATGCCCCCCAGCGCCGTCTATGGTCCCGTGAAATCCCGCCGCTTTGGCCTCTCCCTCGGGGTGGACCCCATGCCCGAGAAGCGCTGCTGCTTTGACTGCCTCTACTGCCAGGCGGGGCCCACCCGGGACCTGACCGCCACCCGGGGCCCGGGGGTTGCTCCCGCGGCCATCATCCAACAGGTGGCCCAGGCCCTGGAGCGGGGCCCCCGTCCCCAGGTCATCACCTTCGCGGGCCAGGGCGAGCCCACCCTTCATTCCGAACTTGGCACCATCGTGCGGGGGCTGCGGGGGATCACGGACCTGCCCCTGCTGCTCATCACCAACGGGGCCCTGCTATGGCAGGACGAGGTGCTGGAGGATGCCCTGCTGTTTGACCTGGTGGCGCCGTCCCTGGATGGGGGCTGCGGGGGCACCCTGGGCCGGGTGAATCGCCCCCACCCGTCGCTGGATTTCGACCGCATCCTGGGGGGGCTGCGGCGGCTGGCCCTGGTCCACCCAGGAAGGGTCCTGCTGGAGGTGATGCTGGTGCGGGGGGTGAACGACGACCCCGCCTCCCTGGCGGAACTGGCCTCCCTGCTGGCCACCCTGGAGGTCTCCCACATTGATGTGAACACCCCCGTGCGGCCCGGCCCCGGGGGCAGCGCCTGGGCCTGTCCAAGGGCGACCCTGGAGAGGGCCGCCGCCCTGTTTGGCCCCCGGGCCCGGGAGGTCGCCTACGAACCCGGCCCCATCCTGGTGCAGGCGGGGGCGGGGCGGGGAGCCCAGGCCGTGCTGGAGACCCTGAAGCGGCGCCCCAGCTCGCTTTCCGAGCTGGTCCTGGCCTCGGGTTTGGAGCCGGCCCAGGTCCAGGTCATCCTGGAAGAGGCCCTGGCGAGGGGCAGAATCCTGGCGGGACTTGGAGGTCGGTTTTCAATTGCCGGTTGACACGAATCAAGCCGTAAGTACACTGGTTGCTGCGATTTTTCGCTATTTTTTGAACGACACTGGAGGAGTAGAGATGAAGAAGCTCAGTATTCTGGCCATTCTGGCCATGGTGTTCGCGTTCAGCGCCTGCGGTAGCAGCACCGATGGGAACAAGGACACCACCGGCGCGGTGGACACGACGGTTGGGGACGCCACCGACCTGGGTAACCCCGACACCGGCCTCGACACCCTGGTGGACATCGCCAAGGACACCCCCGCCCCCGAGGACACCGTCAATGCCTGCGAATTCTGTAGCCCCTGGCAGACCTGCGTGAACAATGTCTGCACGGACCCCGCCGGCGCCCTGGAGTGCCCCTACGGCGGCACCATGCTGTCTGAGGACTGCGGCGATGTGCCCGAGACCCGCTGCTGCAGCGGCACTGAGCTCTACTACTGCGAAGCCGACGAGGGCTGCCCCGAGGGCAAGGCCTCCTGCCTGTGCAAGCTGGACTGCGGCCCCATGACCACCGACGACGGCACCCCCGTCCCCTACTGCTCCTTCTTCGCCTACTACGGCGTCATCCTCTGCACCGATGTGCTGGCCTTCCCCCCCGTTGACTCCGAGATGTCCTTCTGGTGCCCCTGGTACACCTGCACCCCCAGCTGCGAAGGCAAGGTCTGCGGCCCCGACGGTTGCGGCGGCGAGTGCGGCACCTGCGACAGCGGCTTCAAGTGCGATGAGGCCGGCGCCTGCCAGGTCTGCACCCCCAACTGCCTGGACGAAGAAGGCAACACCAAGATCTGCGGCGATGACGGCTGCGGCGGCTCCTGCGGCGAATGCGAAGCCGAGACCGACATCTGCGGCACCGATGGCCAGTGCTACAGCGCCTCCTGCACGGGCCTCTGCGGCAACGCCGAGCAGGGCGCCCCCGCGGGCTGCTTCTGCGATCCTTCCTGCGAGCAGTGGGGCGACTGCTGCCCCGACATCTGCGACGCCTGCCCCGAGCTGGAGCTGGCCTCCTGCTGCGTGCCCAACTGCGAAGGCAAGGTCTGCGGCGATGACGGCTGCGGCGGCATCTGTGGCCCCGATAAGCTCTGCGCCGACGACAAGATCTGCGCCGAAGACCAGGCCTCCTGCATTGACGCCCCCGCCTGCGACCCCATGGACTGCGAAGCCCCCTGGATGGTCTGCAAGCACGGCGAGTGCGCCAACCCCGTGGACGAGACCCTGACCTGCCCCTTCGGCGGCTTCCTCCTGGGCGCCGAGTGCCACGACACCGCCGTGGCGGGCTGCTGCGGCAGCAACGCCGACCTGTTCTACTGCGAGTACAACGACGCTGAAGAGGAGCACCTCGGCTGCCCCGAGAGCATGGACACCTGCCTGTGCTGGATCCCCTGCGGCGGCTCTGCCAAGGAGTGCGGCTGGGACAGCGAGAACAACTGGATGAACTGCATGGACGATGTGCTTCCTCCCCCCGAGGGCACGGCCCTGTCCTGCGACTGGTACACCTGCGTGCCCGACTGCAACGACAAGAACTGCGGCTACGACGGCTGCGGCGGCATCTGCGGCGAGTGCACGGGCACCGACGAGTGCACCGACGAGGGCAAGTGCTGCACCTCTGACTGCGCTGCCAACGGTGGCGAGCGCATCTGCGGCATGGATCCCTGCGGCAACCAGTGCGGCACCTGCAAGGACACCCTGGAGTGCGTGGATGGCAAGTGCGTGAAGCCCTGCGTCCCCGCCTGCGAGGGCAAGGACTGCGGCGATGACGGCTGCGACGGCACCTGCGGCACCTGCGAAGGCACCGACACCTGCGAAGCCGGCGTCTGCACCCCCGTGGTGCCCAGCTAAGCTCCTGACCTGACAAAAAAGGCCTCCGGGGGAAACCCCGGGGGCCTTTTTTTTACCCAGTGGATTCCAGCTCCAGCCCGTCCCCTAAGACCCCTCCCCAACACCCCAACACCCCTCCCCAACACCCCAACACCCCTCCCCAACACCCCAACACCCCAACACC
>CAZMEC010000010.1:0-32229 GCA_964565265.1 uncultured Myxococcales bacterium | reverse complement strand
CGCAGGGGAACTGCACGCCGCCCACCTGATACCACATTGTGACGGTGCTGCCGCCGTTGGAGATCAGGTTGCAGGTCTGGAAGACCGCGCCGTTGTCACACAGCGTGTCCCCCACACAGGTCTGCTGGGCCAGCCCAGGGCGGGCCGCCAGCAACCCCAAGCACAGCACCAAGAGAGCAAGAGCGGAACGAAGGAAGAGCAGTCTGGCCATGGGGCACCTCCAGTCGGTTGGGGCCAGCTTAGTGCGTTTTCGACCAAGCCTCCAACGCTATTGCCGGGGTCCCCGGAGAATCAATCGTGACAGTTCTTGACAGTGGCGGATTTTGGCCTATATTGAACGCCATTGGAGGGCAGCCATGTCTTACAGCCTTCAGGAACTTGCCCAGCTCACGGGAATACCCGGGCGCACCATCCGCTTCTACATCGCGGAGGGGCTGCTGGAGGGCCCCCTCACCCAGGGCAGCCGGGCCAGCTACTCGGACCAGCACCTCAGCAAGCTGCGCACCATCCGGGACCTCCAGGCCCGGGGGCTGTCCCTTCGCAGCATCCGAAGCCAACTGATGCTGGCCCAGCCGGGGGCCACGGAGGCCGACGACCCGGTCAAAGCGCGCCTGCCCCAGAGCCTCACCTGGGACGAGTACCCGGTGGGCGAAGGGGTCCGGGTCCAGATCCGCTCCGGGCACTTCGCGCCCCACGACAAGCGCCGCCTCCTCCAGGCCCTCAGTCAGTTCATCAACCACCTCGAACAGGAGAGTGTCCAATGAACAGCACCGCCGTCCTGACCAACGCCGCCACCGGACAACCCCTCGAGCTGGCCATGCAACGCCTCTGCCTCACGGGCCAAGTGGGCCCCACCGGGGCCGTGCTCACCCTGCTGCACAGCTTCAAGTGTGGGGGCCCCCAACCCCTCGAGGCCATCTATGTCTTCCAGCTCCCCCGGGGGGGCGTGATCCGGCGGTTCAAGGTCAAGGGCCAGGGCTTTGAGATCGAGTCCCAGCTCAAGCCCAGACAGGAGGCCCGCCAGGACTACGAGGACGGTCTGGAGGCCGGCCACCTCTCCACCCTCCTGGAGACCAGCCCCGACGGCCTGGTGTCCCTGATGGTGGGGCAGCTTCGCCCCGGCGAGTCCGTCGTGGTGGCCATCGAGCTCGTCTGCGGCGTGGCCCTGACAGACAGCGGCTACCGCTTCCGCTTCCCCCTGACCCTGGCCCCCAACTATCACCGCCAGGCCCACCTTGAGCCCACCGCCCGGGGCCTGAAGATCGAGCTGCCCCAACAGGTCTTTGGCGACCTCCTACTCCCGGAATGGGTCAGCGGCGGCCCCACCCACGAGATCGGCTGTGGACTGCGAATTGAGGCCCTGGGCCCGGTGGGGCGGGTCTCGTCGCCTTCCCACAACATCGCCCTGGACCTGAACCCCGACGGGTCGGTGAACCTGGGCCTGGCCGCTGGCAGCGCCCAGGGCACGGACCGGGACCTGGTGATAGAAGTGACCGCCCGAGAGTCCACGCCCGCGCTGTTCGCCGACATGGCCCTCCTGGCCCATGGCCCCCAGGCCCCGGACCGCCCGCGCTGGGTGGCCCTGGTCCCCTCCTGCAAACTCCCTGCCCCCGAGCCGGGCCCCCGCCGGGTGCTCTTCCTGCTGGACCGCTCGGGGTCCATGGAGGGCCAACGGATAGCCCAGGCCAGGTCCGCCCTGGGGGTCTGTCTGTCCGCGCTCAGTCCCGGGGACGAGTTCGGCCTGCTGGCCTTCAACACCGGCGTTCAATGCTTCCAAAAATCGCTGGTCCGGGCTGACGATCACCATCGGGCCGCGGCCGCCACCTTCCTGGCCTCCATCCAGGCGGAAGGGGGCACCGAACTGATGGAGGCCCTGACCGCAGCCGTGGGCGTGCTGGGGACCCGGGACCGGGGCGACATCTTCCTGCTCACCGACGGCGAGGTGGGCGAGACGGGCCCCATCATCGAAAGCCTGGCGGCCTCCGGTTTTAGGGTTCATGTGCTGGGCGTTGGGGACGCCGCCCAGGATCGTTTCCTGGCCCAGTTGGCCCGACGCACCGGCGGGCTCCAGCGCGTGGCCAACAGCAACCAGGATGTGGCCACCGCCGCCCTCGAGCTCTTCAGCGCCGTCCGCCAGCCCCGGCAAAGCGGGGTCCAGGCGACCCTCAGCGGAGAGGGGCTGACCCAGGTCCAGGAACTGGGCACCGTCTGGGACGGCTATCCGCTGGTGATCACCGACCGGGGCCAGGGAGGTTCCTTCCTGCCTGACACGCTCCGGCTCGCCTGGAATGGCGGAGACCTGACCATCCAACTTCCCCAGGCCAGCCCTTTGCCCAATGACCTCCTGGCCATCGTGTGGGCGGGCGGGCAGGTGGAGGACCTGGAGGCCGCCCTGGACGCCGCCATCGGCCCGGCCCGGCAGGCCCTGCATACCCGGCTTGTGGACCTTTCCACCAAATACCTGCTGGCCACCCGGGTCCTGTCCCTGGTGGCCATTGCCAAGCGCGAAGGGGATCTGGAAGGCCAGGCCTTGAGGCAACAGGTGGTGCCCGTGCTCCTGCCCCGGGACAGGAAGCCAAACCCCTCCCCTGGCGCCCGCGGGGTCACGGCGGCCTCTTTTCAGGGCTGGGCCCGCTCTGCCATGCCGTCCATACCCTCCTGCGTGAGGTCCAGCAGTCCCGCGAAGGTGAGACCCCCCGATCTGCATTGCTGTCTCCGAAGCACCTGGTCCGACGACGATCAGGACGAGGCGGTGGTCCCGAACGCCCGACGCCGGACTGGGCCCACGGTCTCCAACTTCCTCATGAACGAACTGACCCTCCTGCAGGCAGATGGCAGCGTGGCAGCCCCGAACCTCGAGCTGTCCCTGATCAAGACCATGATCCTGGCCCTGGCCATCCTCCAGCAGCCCAAGCCCGAGCTATTCCAAGCCCATCTCCGGAAGATGATCGGCTTCCTCAAGGGCCATCAACACCTCAAGCTGACGGCTGAGGTCCTGGCCACTCTGGAGGCGGGCAAGGTCCCCGACGACTCAATTGACTGGCTGGACGCCTACCAAGACTCCGATGGCACTTGCGAAAGGCTGGCGGCGTTCGCGTTCAGACCCTGAGTAGGGTTCAGGGCTGGGGTTCGGGGCTGGGCTGATCCCCGATGAGGGACTTCACCAGGTCCAGCGCCTTCTGGCGCTCGTCCTTGTTCATGGGCTTGCGGGTCAGGTACTTCACCTTGGAGTCCCGCCCGATGATGATCACCAGGTCCTGATCGTTGCAGTCCCCCAGCTTCCAGGCCTTGGCCAGGGCATGGGAGGGATCGGTCAGGATGAGAGACTTGAACTTGGCGATCTTCTTGCGAACCATGGACCGGATGATGCCGTCGGGCTTCCAGGAGTCCTTCAGGTTCACCACCCCCAGCCCCCGGTACTGGGACTTGTCCAGCTTGTTGGCCTTGAGCAGCTCGCGGAAGGGCTCGTTCTCGTCCTTGGCATCGGGATCGGTATAGAAGAGGGCCAGCACCTTCGAGCCCAGGTCCGGAATGGTGGCGGGCTGGTCATCCGCGTCCCGCACCTGGACATTGGCCACCTGCTGCCCCACCTCCAGGGCCCGGGCCTGGCCGCCAAGGCCAAGGACCAAAGCCAGGACGACTCCGGCCCCAAGGCCGCGGACTGAACCATTGAAACGACTGGGTGTCTCGGTCATGGGTAGCCTCCAAGAAGTAGGGCCCTAACATGCCCCAAGGTCACCCGGGCTTCAAGTCCCAATCCGAAGGCAGGCCCCCGGCGCCCTCAGACCGCCCGGCGGAAGGTGCGGCCATCCTGGTCCGGGACAAAGCCCATCTTCTTGAGGTATTTGCGGTGGGCGGCGGCGGGCAGGGTGACGAACTGCAGGGCGCCGTCCCGGCGAAAGGCCTCCAGCTTGTCGTTGAACAGCCAGCGGATGCTCTTCAGATCGCGGAACGCCGGCAGGGCGTAGTCCAGGTGAATACGCAGCACATGGGGGCCCTCCCAGGAATAGATGAAGATGGCCACAGGGTTCATGTTACGGGACACCAGGATGACCCTGGCCCCGGGGACGGAGGCCAGGTCGAAGTCGGGGTAGAACCGGGCGATATCCTTGGCATAGAAGGCCAGGAACTTCTGAACGAAGGGCAGCTCTCCGTCCAGTTGCTCGTTGATGGAGAAGTAGTCCTTCTTGAAATACAGCCGCACCAGAAAATAGACATCCACCAGCGCGATGAAGCCATTCACGGCCAGCAACGGCCAGGCTCCGATGATGGCCGAGTAGACAGTGAAGATGGCCGAACCAACGAAGTTCAGGGCCCGCAGCCGAGCCAGATTGCTCATCATGAGGGAGAGGACCACTATGACCGAACCCACATAGCCAAAGGCTTCCAACCAGACCTGATCCAAGCGCCCTCCTTGAGCCCATACCGTTGGTTTGACAAGTGGCAACCAACAACGGCGCCCATTCTCAGGCCAGGCAGCGCCTGCGGTCAAGCCCCATCCCCAGTTCCCCTTTGGGGCCCCGGCCCCCAGGGCGCGGACGCCGCGATTCTGCTTTCCCAAGCACCATCAAAGGTGTATAGGGCGGACCGCAATTGACAAACCCTGGATTCAAGAGGAAGAAATGGTCATCTGGTTACGATGGTTTTCAGTGTTGATGGTGCTGGTGCTGACAAACGCCTGCGAGAAGAAACACACGGACGACTGGGGCATCACCTGGGTCCCCATCCCCGACGGCACTTACACAATGGGCTGCTCCCCCGGGGACACCGACTGCGGAGAGGACGAGGGTCCCTATCACTCGGTGGCGATTTCCCGCTTCTACATGATGGAGGCCGAGGCCACGGAGGCCCAGTACGCGGAGGCCATGGAGAGCAATCCCTCGGCCGTGGTGGCGGGGCCCTCCTACCCCGTGGAGAACCTGGACTGGGAGATGGCCGCGCTGTTCTGCGACTCCGTCGGCGGCAGACTCCCCACGGAAGCCGAGTGGGAGTACGCCGCCCGGGCCGGGACCACCTCACGCTTCCCCTGCGGCGAGGACAAGGCCTGCCTTGACCGCGGCTCCTGGTATGGGGACAACTCGGGGGGCGCCAAGCACCCGGTGGCCCAGAAGGGCGCCAATGAGTTTGGCCTCTACGACGCCTACGGAAATGTCTGGGAGTGGGTCGAGGACTGGTACGCCCCTCAGTACGACCTGGCCGGCGCAGTGACTGACCCCAGCGGTCCCACCAGCGGCAACAGCCGGGTTGTCAGAGGTGGGGGGTTCGACGATGAGGCCCTGGATCTGCGCGCCAGCTACCGCGACCTCGGAGACCCTTCCCTGGGCTATTACTATGTTGGCGTCCGCTGCGTGAAGCCCAAGTAGGCCTCCGCGAAATTGCCTTGGTTCCCCCGGGGGCGCCGGGGGATCAAAAAGCGTTTGCAGTGACTGGGGCCGGGTTGTAGACTCCATTCGCTGCGGCAGGGTGTAGGCCCAGCCGAAACAGACCTAATCCAGGTGGGAGAACGATATGATCGGGCTGACTCTCAACGGGAGATACTCCGTAGATACCGAACTGTACAAAGACAAGCTTGGCGTGGCCTGGAAGGCCACCGACAATGCCTCTGGCAGCACCGTCCTGATCTTCGGCATCAACGCCGAGGTGGCGGTGGACGAGGGGGCTGTCCAACAGATTATGGAAGTCTCCCGGATCCTTCGGGAACTCCAATCCCCGCTGCTGGTGCCAGTCACCGAGACCGGCGTTGAGGCTGGCCAGCGTTACTTTGTCATGCCCATCGGCGCGACCCCCTTGAAGGGCTTCGTCACGGGCGGCCTCTCCATGGAACATGTGGCAGACCTGGGCTTCCAGTTGGCCATGGCCGTGAACACCGCCGCCGGTGCGGGCCTGTCCCACCTGGATCTCAGCTCCAACAGCATCCTCGTCAGCGTGGCCCCCGACGGGCGCCAGGTCCTGCACCTGACCCGCTACGGCTTTGGCGGCCTGCTGCCTGTCTACAACACCAATATCCGCAATGATGCCTTCTTTGGCACCCCCGAATACATGGCCCCCGAGATCTGCGGCGGCAAGGGCCCCGATCCTCGCAGCGATCTGTATTCCATCGGCATCGTCCTGTACGAGATGGTGGTGGGCAAGTGCCCCTTTGTGTCCAACAACACCCAGACCGTGTTGAAACGGCAGGTCTTTGAGAAGCCCCTCCCGCTGCACCTGCTGAAGCGGAACCTGACGGGCATTGCGGAGTTTGAGAAGATCGTGGTCCAGGCCCTCCAGAAGATGCCCGCCAAGCGCCAGGAGAGCGCCGGCGAGTTGATGGACCAGATCGAGGCCTTCCGGGCCCAGTTCCTGCCCGACCTCGAGTTCAACATCGTGGCCGCCCAGGACTACCCCGAGGTGGGCGTGGCGACCGCCGCCCCGGCCCGCGTAGTCAAGACTGAGGCGGCCCCGGTGGCGCCCCAGCCCGAGGTGAAGCCTGCCCCCGTGGTGGACAACGACACCCTCCGGATGGACTACAACGAGGCCCAGGCGGCCCTGCCCGAAGACGATGTCGTGGCCTACCCCGGCACCGAGCAGCGCCCCGCCTTTGACACGGCCCGCAAGCTCCAGCCGCTGGTCGAGCCCGAGCCCCAGCCCGAACCTGAGGTCGAGGAGTTGCCCCCCGCGGCGTTTGAAGACGAGGTCGTCCCCGAAGTCGTCGAACCCGAACCTCTGCCCGAGCCCGAACCCATCCCCGAACCCGAGCCCCAGCCCAGGCATGAGCCCAAGGCCGAGGCCAGGCGTCCCAGGCGCGAAGAACGGCTGCCCGAGGGCGAGCGCGCCATCACTGAGGACTTCGACGAGAAGGCCCCCGTGAAGGTGCCCAAGGCCGCCAGACAGAAGGGCGAGGTTGATGACGAGGGCTGGTTCGTGGAGTCTCCCCACGAGTTGGTGCCCCATGATGTGTCCCAGCCCTGGGACGCCGGCAAGAAGAAGGAAGGCACGGGGGCCAAGTTCTTCCTGGCCGTGGGCCTCTTTGCAATGATCGTCGTGGCAGTGATTGCCTTTGCCCTGAACCGGGACCTGTTCCTGGCCAGCGGCGAAGAGCCCCAGGATGTGATCGCCGACAGCGTCGTGGACGAGGCCGCCGCCATGGAGGCCGAGGCCAAGCGCCTGGCAGAGGAAGAGCTCAAGCAGGCTGAAGAGGCCGCCAAGTTGGCCCTGCAGAAGGAAGCCGAAGAGAAGGCCGCCCAGGAGGCCGCTGAGGCCGCCGAGGCCAAGCGCCTTGAGGAACTGCGGCAGCTTCGGGCCGACCTTGATGGACGCCTCACCCAGACCCGGGCGGACGCAGACAGCATCAAGACCGCCCTGGTGGCCAAGCGTGGTGACTGGGCGAAGGTGGGCTCCGCGGAGGAAGTGACCTCCATCGACAACACCCTCATGGCCCTCGACAACATCATGGCCCCGAACAAGCTTCAGGCCCTGGTGGAGGCCATGGACTCGGAAAACCTGACGGGCGCTGACTCCAAGCTCAAGAGGCTGGAAGGCCAGATGGCTGCCTTCAAGGTGCGCGGCGACAGCCTGCTGGCCAAGGAGGTGCCTGCCGCTCCCGAAGCCCCCGCTGAGGCCCCCGCTGAAGCCCCCGCTGAGGCGCCCGTGGAGGCTGCTCCTGTGGAGGCCGCTGCGGCCCCCGCCCCCGAAGCCCCCGCCCCTGTTCAAGCGGAGGTTGCCGCCCCCGTGGTCCAGGACCCCGCCGCTGCCAAGGCCGAGGCCAAGGCCAAGGCCGCTGCTGAGGCCGAGGCCAAGGCTGCGGAGAAGGCTCGCCTGGCTGAAGAAGCCAAGGCCGCCAAGGCCGCCGCTGCTGCCGCCAAGGCTGAGGCTGCCCGCCAGGCCGCCGAAGAGCGCAAGGCCGCCGCTGCCGCCAAGGCCGAGGCCGCCCGTCAGGCCGGCGAAGAGCGCAAGGCCGCCGCGGCTGCCAAGAAGGCCGCCCAGCCCAAGGTCGTAGCCCAGCCCAAGAAGCCCGCCGAGCCCAAAAAGCCCGCCGAGCCCAAGAAAGAAGAGGCCAAGGCCGCCCCCGCACCCCAGCAGCAGAAGGCCGCCACGGCCGAGGCAGGTGGGGATGCCGAGAAGGCCAAGCGCTTCATGCAGCTTGGCATTGAGACCTTCAAGAAGGGCAACTTCGCCCTGTCCGTGAAGTACTTCGAGAAGGCCAAGACCTACTCGGCCAACCCCACCCTCGCCGACAAATGGATCCAGAAGGCTCAGGACGCCGCTGCCCAGCAGTAGCCGTCCTCTGAATCCGATCAATGCCAGTCAAGTCCATAACCAAGCCTCTCCTCAACGCCCTTTGGGAAAGCCCAGCAAGGCTCATCAGCCTCAGCTTCCTGGGGCTCATCTCCCTGGGGACCTTGGCACTGATGCTGCCCTGGGCCACCGAGGACGGGGCGGGGGCCAGGGCGATTGATGCGCTGTTCACCTCGGTGTCAGCGGTCTGCGTCACGGGGCTGTCTGTGCTGAACACGGCGGCCGGACCCACCGCGAATCCCGACCTGGGCACCTTCACGATGTTTGGGCAGGTGGTCATCCTGGTGCTGGTGCAGCTTGGTGGCTTGGGCATCATGACCCTATCCATGGCCGTGCTGACCCTATCTGGGAAGCACCTGGGCTTTGGGGCCCAGAATGCCATGGCCCTGGTGCTGGACGAGACCGACACGGTGATGCTGCGCCGAAGCACGGTGTTCATCCTACTGATGACGGTGGCCTTCGAGGGCCTGGGCACGATCCTGCTGTTCCACGGCTTCGCGGGCCACGGTTTTCCCGACGGCGAGGCCCTATGGTTGGCCCTGTTCCATTCCGTCGGGGCCTTCTGCAATGCGGGCTTCTCCAACTTCGGGGATAACCTGATGGCCTTCAAGAGCGACGGGCTCATTGTGGGCACCGTGTCGGGGCTCATCGTGGCCGGAGGCCTGGGCTTCACGGTGCTGGCAGTGCTGGTGGCCTGGGCCCAGCGGCTGCTGTTTAGGCGCAGCCAGCGGCGCGTGGTGCGGGGCTACCTGTCCCTGGCCGAGACCGCCCCGGGGAAGACGGCAAGCTGGTTCATTCGCATGGGACGCACCTGGAACCTGCACGCGAGGCTGGCCCTGGGCACCACTGCCTTGCTGCTGGTGGGAGGCACAGCCTGGTTCTTCCTGGCCGAGTACCATGGGGCCCTGGGAAATCTGGACCTGGGCGACAAGTTGTTGAACGCCTGGTTCCAGTCTGTCACCGCTAGGACCGCCGGCTTCAACACCGTGGATCAGGCCTCCCTTGGCCGCGCCAGCCTGACCATGGTGATGGTCCTGATGTTTGTGGGGGCCAACCCTGGAGGCACGGGGGGCGGCGTCAAGACCACCACCCTGGCCACCATCTGGATGGGCTTCCAGACCTTGCTCACCGGAGGGTCCCGGCTGGTGTCCGCAGGCCGCAGCATTGAGGCGGGCACCGTGGTCCGGGCGGCGGCCGTGGTCCTGCTGTCCTTCGGCCTGGTGCTGGTGGGCTTCCTGGTGCTGCTGCTGGCCCAGCCCGACCTGGGTTACCTGGAGTTGCTGTTTGAGAGCATCTCGGCCTTTGGCACGGTGGGGCTCTCCATGGGCATCACCGCCAAGCTCGGAGTGCTGGGCAAGCTGGTCCTGTCGTTCCTGATGTTCTGCGGCCGCGTGGGTCCCCTGACCATCGCCATCGCCTTCTCCAGGGCGCCCCGCAGCCGCACAGCCGGTCTTCGGTTCCCCGAGGGCCGCATCATGGTGGGATGAATGAAAAGAATTGGAATCTTTGGCCTGGGACAGTTTGGCATGACCCTGCTGGACAACATGGCCGACCAGAATGTCGAGTTGCTGGCTGTGGATGTGGATCTGGACAAGGTGGAGGCCGTCAAGGACATGGTCACCCGGGCGGTGTGCCTCACGGCCGTCACGGAGGACACCATGGCGGCGGCGGGCACCGGGGATCTGGAGGTCGCTGTGGTCACCATCGGGGAGGACTTCGCGGCCTCCGTGCTGACCACGGCCATCCTTGGCAGACTCAAGGTCCCGCGGATCATCGCGCGGGCCTCCTCGGACATGCATGAGCAGGTCCTTCGGGCCGTGGGAGCCACCGAGATCGTCCGCCCCGAGAAGGAGGTCTCCTTGCAGCTTGCCGCCAGACTCCTCATCCCGGGCCTCCAGACCTTCCTGAGCCTGGACACCAACCATCGGATCATTGAGGTCACGGCCCCCAAGGATCTGGTGGGGAAGACCCTCATGGAGAGCGATTTTCGCAATCGCTACCGCTTGAATATCATTGCCATTCGAAGAGTCACCCGGGCCGCCAATGGGCAGGTCTCGGAGGCCATCAATGAGATGCCCGCTGGCTCAGATCATATCGAGGAGGGAGACATCCTGATCCTCCTGGGGACCGACAAGGCGACCTCTGCTTTTGTCCGGTGATCGTGCCCGATCCTGGGGTGGAGAGACCTGCCTCGGCGGGCCCGCCCTTGCAGCCAGGCCCTGTGGCCCGGAGGCCTTGGAGGGTGGGGTCAAAGCACCAACAGGTTTTCCACAAGCGGAAGGCCCCGCCGAAGTGATGGCAACTATCTGTATTGCTTGGGCAAACAGGGGAATTTGACAGTGTCAATACCCTTTTTTTTCTCTCTGTGGAAAACTTTCCGGGGCCCGGGTTGCAGGCCCGGAAGTAACTAAGGATTTCAGGCAAATGGCAGATTATTTGACAGCGCTGTTGGCCCGCCGATGGGTGCTTGGGATCCAGCGGGGGCTGGAACGGATGGAGAAGGCTTTGGGGTACCTTGGTCTGCCCGACGATGGGCTGGGCCTGCGGATTGTGGTGGGGGGCACCAACGGCAAGGGCTCCACCTGCACCTTCCTGGACAGCATGCTGCGGCGCGCCGGCTACCGGACCGGCCACTACACCTCGCCCCACATCTTCAGCGCCCGGGAGCGCATCCAGGTCGACGGCCGGAATGTGGACCGGGCCCTGCTTGATCAGGCCATCGCCGACACCGCCGCCGCGGAGGCCGCTTGCAGCCTGACCCTCACGGGCTTCGAGTGGATCACCGTGGTGGGGGCCCGCTGCCTTTCCCTGGCGAAGGTCCAGGTCTCCATCCTGGAGGTGGGCCTGGGGGGGCGCCTGGATGCGGTCAACGCCCTGGGTCCCCAGCTTACGGTGCTGACCCCCGTGGACCTGGACCACTGTGACCTGCTGGGCAGCTCCCTGGAAGGGATCGTGGCGGAGAAGACGGCCCTCTTCAGGCGGGGGGCTCCGGGGGTGGTGGCGGCCCAGTCCCCCCAGGCGGCGGCCTTCATCGCGCGGGACCTGGAGCGCCTCGGGCCTGCCCCGCTGTGGGTTGCGGGCAGGGATTTTGCGGGCCTCCAGGATGAGAGTGGGGGCTTTGGCTACCGACAGATGGCCCCCGGGGGGCCTGCCTTTGAGGGACTCAGGCTTGGCCTCCGGGGGCGTTTCCAGGCTACCAACGCGGCGGCGGCCCTGGCGGCCCTTGGCTTGGCGGCCCAGGAGGGGTTGCTGCCGGCGCTGCCCGGAGCCACCCTCCAGGAGGGTCTCCAGGGCGCCTTCAAGGCGGGGCGCCTGCAGGTGCTGCAGTTCGGCGGCAAGCGCGTGATCCTGGACGCGGGCCACAACGGCCATGCGGCCAAGGCCCTGGTGGAGGCCCTGCTGGAGGAGAATCTGGTGCCCCAGGCGGTCCTCACTGGGCTGCTGGCCACCAAGGAGCCGGCCCCCGTGCTGGAGCAGTTGGCGCGCCTTGGAGCAAGCCTGCACCTCTGCCCCATACCGGACCATGTCCACCACGCCCCGGAGGCCCTGGTGGCGGGGCTGCCGACGGGCTCCCGGGGGGTGGCCCACCAGGACCCGGTGGCGGCCTTCCGCCAGCTTCTGGCGGACCCCCAGGTGGAGACCCTGCTGTGCTTCGGCTCCCACTACCTGCTGGGGGCCCTGTGTGAGGGCGTGCCCGGGCTGCGGGAGGCGGCGGGACTGTGCATTGACTAATTCCGACTGGGATCTATACTCGCCGCGGTTTGAACTTGGAGGTGCTGGCATGAACTACGGCAAGCTCAAGATCTTCGCGGGGTCTTCCCATCCGGCCTTTGCCCAGGCCGTCGCTGACGGCGTCGGCGTGCCCCTGGGGAAGGTCGAATGCCTACGCTTCTCCAACGAGAACATCATGGTGCGCATCCTGGAGAGCGTCCGGGGCGCGGATGTCTTCGTCATCCAGACGATGGCCCCGCCGGTCAGCGATAACATCCTTGAATCACTGATCATGATCGACGCCCTGGCCAGCTCCTCGGCGGCCCGGATCACGGCGGTCCTCCCCTACTTCCCCTACTCCCGCAGTGACAAGAAGGACCAGCCCCGGGTGTCCATCACTGCGCGGCTGATGGCCGACCTCTACGAGCAGGCGGGGGCCCATCGCTTCCTCACCACCGACCTCCACGCGCCCCAGATCACGGGGTTCTTCCACAAGCCCGTGGACCAGCTCATCGCGGCCCCGGTGATCTGCGACTACTACCGCAAGCGCGACCTGACCAACCATGTGCTGGTGGCCGGTGATGCCGGCGAGGCCAAGGAACTGGCCCGCTACGCCGCGCGCCTGGACCTGCCCATGGCCATCGTGGACAAGCGCCGCTACGGCAACGACGACAAGGCCAAGGCCACCAACCTGATCGGCGATGTGCGGGACAAGCACTGCCTCATCATTGACGACGAGATTGCCACCGGCGGGACCCTCATGGAGGCCATGATCTTCCTGAAGCGCAACGGGGCCCTCTCGGTGTCCGCAGCGGCCGTCCACGGCGTGCTGTCCAGCAACGCCCACATCAAGCTGACCAACTCCGAGTTCGACGAGATTGTGGTCTGCGACACCGTCCCCGTGGAGCACAAAAAGACCGACAAGCTCCACATCCTCAGCGTCGCCGACCAGTTCGCGGACGCCATCAAGCGCATCCACACCGACCAGTCCTGCTCGGATCTCTTCCGTTGACAGGCTCCATGAGCGAGCTCCTCTACCTGGACAACGCCGCCACCACCGAGCCCTGCCCGGAGGCCCTGGCGGAGACTGCCTTGGTGCAGCAGCGCCACTGGGCCAATCCCTCGTCCCCCCATCTGGCGGGGCTGGCCGCGGGGCGCTACCTGGAGGACTGCCGGCGAAGACTGGCGGCGGTGCTGGGCTGTGAGGCCTCCGAGTTGGTCTTCTGCTCCGGGGGGACGGAGTCGGATGTCCTGGCCCTGCGGGGCGTGGCCCGGAAGGGCGGCCGCATCCTGGTGAGTGCCATCGAGCACCCGGCGGTGCTGGAGACGGCGCTGCGGCTGCGGGACGAGGGCCTGACCGTGGAGACCATCCCGGTGGACGGGCTGGGGCTGGTGCAGGAGGACGCCCTGGTCAAGCTGCTGGAGACGGAGACCCGGCTGGTGTCCATCCAGCACGCCAACAGCGAGATTGGCACCCTTCAGAGCGTAGGCCGGCTTGCGGCCCTGGTGAAGCACCTGCAACCCAAGTGTCTGGTCCACTGCGATGCCGTCCAGACCCTGGGCAAGCTGCCCCTGCCCCTGGGCCAGGGCAGCGTGGACCTGCTGAGCATCTCGTCCCACAAGATCCGCGGCCCCAAGGGAGCTGGGGCCCTGTTCGTGAAGAAGGGGCTGGCCCTGCGACCCTGGCTGACCGGGGGCAAGCAGGAGGGGGGGCTTCGGGGGGGCACCCACAACCTGCCGGCCATCGCCGGCTTCGTGGTGGCCGCCGAGCTGGCCCAAAAAGACCTGGACCAGAACAACCGGACGCTGACCCGGCTGGCCCAGCGCCTCCAAGAGCGGGTCGAGGCCGAGCTGCCCGAGGCTCTGCTGACGGGGAGCCCCACCGCCCGAGTGCCCGGCCACCTCAGCTTTCGGATTCCGGGGATTCTGTCCCAGAACCTGCTGCATTTCCTGGAGGAGCGTGGAGTCCTGGCCTCCTCGGGCAGCGCCTGTCACTCCACGGGGAACAGGCTGAGCGGGGTGTTGGAGGCCCTGGGGATGCCCGGGGGGCTGCAGGCCTTCGTGCGCCTGTGCCCCACCTGGACCAACACGGAGGCGGAGATGGACCGAGCAGCGGTGGCGCTGGCCGAGGCGGCCCGGGAGCTGCTGAAGAAGACCTGAACGGCTACCCAACGATTCCAAGGAGTGGCAAATGTTTGACGCGATTCTCATCAGATACGGCGAGCTGTTCCTCAAGAAGGGCAACCGCAACCTGTTCATCAACCGGCTTCGGGAGAACCTGCGCCAGAAGACCCTGGGGCTGGACCATGTGAACCTCACGGGGGTCCACGGGCGCTTCATCCTGGAGTCCACCATTCCCATGGATGAGGAGCGGGCGGCCACGCTGTCCAAGGCCATGGCCAGCACCTTTGGGCTGGTGTCCGTAAGCCCCGCAGCGGTCTGCGCCTCCGAGCAGGAGGTCATTGAGGCCCGGGCCATGCAGCTGGCCGAGTCCTGGCTGGCCCGGAACCACGCGGCGACCTTCAAGGTGGCCTGCTCGCGGTCCTTCAAGGCCTTGCCCTTCAACAGCATGGAGCTGAACCGCTCGCTGGGGGCCAAGATGGCCGAGCGCTTCAAGCTGGCGGTGAAGATGACGGACCCCCACCTGGTCCTCTCCATCGAGGTCCACCGGGATCGAACCTTCCTGTTCGTGGACACCATGGCGGCCCCCGGCGGCCTGCCGGTGGGAAGCTCCGGGCGGGCCATTGTGCTGCTTTCCGGAGGGATTGATTCGCCCGTGGCCGCCTACATGATGGCCAAGCGGGGCTGCGCGCTGGATGCCCTCTACTTCCACTCCTACCCCTACACCTCCGACGCCGCCCGGGACAAGGTCCTGGCCCTGGCCCGGCGGGTGGCCTATTACCACGGCCCGATGACCGTCCACACGGCCCCCTTCACGCCCATCCAGGAGTACCTGCGGGACATGATCCCGGCGGAGTATCTGGTGCTGGCCTACCGGCGCTCCATGATGCGCATCGCCAACGCCCTGGCGGGGCGCCGGAAGGCGGGGGCGCTGGTGACCGGGGAGAGCCTGGGGCAAGTGGCCAGCCAGACCATGGAGAACATGGCCGCCGTGGAGGAGTCCTCGGCCCTGCCCGTGCTGCGCCCCCTGGTGGGCTTCGACAAAGAAGAGACGGTCATCATCGCCAGGAAGATAGGCACCTTCGAGCTGTCCATCCTGCCCGCCGACGACTGCTGCCAACTGTTCGCTCCCACCCACCCCGCCACCAAGTCCAAGGCCCAGATCCTGCGCCAGATAGAGGCCCACCTGCCCCAGCTTTCCAGCCTGGAGAACATAGCCCTGGACAACCTGGTCACCGAAACCGTGCGCTGATCCACTTCGCCTACTTACCGGCGGCCCGCTTACTGCTTGCGCCGTCCCGACACCCTATTTCTGAAGTTCGGCGGCGGGGATGTAGGCTGATTTGATGGCCTGGAGGACCTTTTCGGTGAGTTCGTCTCGCTGGTCCAGGGTCAGGCCCTTGGTTTCTATGGGGGGCAGGACCCGCACTACTACGAGGCCGGGGCGCAGCATCTTGGCGTCCTTGGGCATGAGGCCGTTGGTGCCACTGAGGGCCACGGGCACCACGGGGCGGCCCGTGCGAATGGCAATCAGCGCCCCACCCTTCTTGAAGGGCAGGAAGGAGTCGTCCCGGCTGCGGGTGCCCTCGGGGAAGAGGGCCAGGGTGCGGCCCGCCTCCACGCTTTTCACGGCCAACTCCACCTTGTCCCGGTCACTACCGTCGCCCTTGCGCTCCAGGGGGATGCACTTGACCACCCGCAGCAGCATACCGATGACGGGCAGCTTCATGAGGCCCTTCTTCACCATGAAGGTGGTGTCCACGGGGACGGAGGCCACAAAGACCAGGGGGTCCAGGTTGCTGCGGTGGTTGACCATGTAGATGGCCGTGCCCTGGGGCAGGTTCTCCAAGCCCTCGACCTGGAGGCGCACGCCGGAGGTCCACAGGAACAGCCGGTCCCAGACCCGGGCCACCCGCACGGCCATGCGCCGCCCCGGTTCGCCAAAGAGACTCAGCACCGCGAACTTCGCAAACAGCGCGGCCAGAGTGACCACAAAGAGTACCCACACTATGGGCAGACGAAGGAGCCTGGGCATGATCGGTTCTTCCTACCAGGTGGCCTTGAGGGCAAAGGAGGCAAAGGCGTCGTTGGTCATGGCCTTGCCGGACAGCGCATAGGGCCCGTTGGTCCAGAAGGTGGGATCCAACAGGAAGTCCATGGTCACGGACTTGAAGCGCAGCCCAAAGCCCGTCTTGATGCTGTTGATGGAGGTGGCGGTGGTCTCCTTGACGCCGCTCTCCTCCAGGCTGGTGAACACAACCGCCCGGCGGGCGCCAAAGCGCAACACGAACCAGTCGCTCAGGGGGGCCTCCACGCCGAGCCCAAAGGAGGGCAGGGCCAGGGCGCTGTAGTCCACCACCCCCGAAGCCCCCGCCGTACCCTCGCCGTCGATGCTCAGCAGTTGATAGCTGAGGCCCAGGCCAGGGACGATGAAGAAGCGCTCCAAGGGTTGGATGACCAGGTCCAGGCCGGCGGCCGCCCCAAAGGAGGTGGCACGGTAGGCGGGGGCATCGGCATCGGAGGTGTTCCAGGCCACGCCCTCGCCACCCAGATCCATCTCGAACCAGGGGACCAGGTGGTTGCCCTTGAAGGACTTGATGCGCCCGCGGGCGTCCAGGTTCAGGGCCCAGGCGGTGTCGGACATGAGGCGGGTGCCAAGCTTGCCGTCGGGGTTCAGGGTGTCGTCCTTGTAGGTGCCCACCTCGACGCCAAGGGCGGCGTCAAAGCTGTTGTCGCCCCCGAAGTCGTAGCCCACGCCCAGGCGCCCGTTGACCAGGGTACCGCCCAGCCGGCGGTCAGCCTGGCCGTTGGTGCTGTGCTCGGTGGTGTCGTTCCACATGGTGATGACGCCGCCAAAGCGGGCCGGCCCCTGCTTGCGGGCGTAGAAGAGGCTGCCCCAGTTGGCGGCATTGTTGATGGCGGTGTCGCCGGTGAACAGGGCGGCCTGATCATCGTCGCTGAGCTTGAGGGAAGCGGCGCTGAGTTCGGGCCAGCGGGCGAAGGCCAACTCCAGGGTGGAGGCGCCCACATGGCGGGACCAGGTGCCCCCAGAGAAGCCCACGAAGTCCTGGCCGGTCAGGTCAATGACGGTGGAGCCGCCGGCCTGGTAGGGCACATCGCCGTTGGGGGCCGTACCCGCATCGGTGCCGGGCCACTGGGCGCCGCCCTCCAGCCAGGCGCTGTCGCCGAAGAGCGGGATGGTGGAGGGGTACAGCAGAATGGAGGCCTCGTCCACGACGGAGTGATACAGGGAACCACCACCCATGGAGCGAATCCGGGTGTCGGTGGCACGGGCCTCCAGGGACCAGACCAGGACTGACAGTAGCGCTAGGATGGAGACGGAAAGGCGCATGGGAACCTCCTGCAGACAGGGACACCAAGGGGGTTTCTATCACGGCCACAGACCCCGGTCAAAAACCACGGGGCCGGGCCAATCACTCGCAGTGCTCGTCGGAGATGCAGATATCCTGCCCGCAGCGCCAGACCACCCGGGTGCCGCTGATCCGGGGCGTGAGGTCGGAGACGGGTTTGAGGGACAGAACGGTGATCTTGCCCCCCACGAACTGGTAGATGTCCCAGTCGTCCGAGCTGCCCGCCCTACCCTGCCAGACCACCCGAGTGCCGCTGATCCTTGGGGGGCCCTGGTCGGCGTTATCGTTGGTCAAGGCCACCGACGAGTTGCCGGTCCAAAGGACTATCTCGTAGTCCTGACCATCGTACTGGCGCCACACCACCCGCCCTCCAGAGAGGTCCGGGTCGGCGTCCTGCCGGTCGTTGTTGGTGAGCTGGCGCACGGTGGTCCCGTCCCACAGGAAGATCTCCAGATCCTGGCCGTCGAACCCCGCCCAGACAGCCTGGCCCCCTTCTGCCACGGGCAACTCCTCGTCGAAGGCATTGTTCGTCAGTTGGACGATGGTGCCGTTCCTCCAGGCGAAGATCTCGTAGTCCTGGCCGTCATAGGTGCGGAAGACCGTGGTGTTGTTGGAGACGGGCACGGGATGGTAGTCGTTGGTCTTGTTCACGGTGAGCTGGGTCACCTGGCCCTGGGCGAAGCGGAAGATCTCGTAGTCCTGGCCATCAGACCCGTACCAGACCAGCCCGAAGCTGCCGGGAACGGGGCGGCGGTCGTCCAGGCTGTTGTTGGTGAGCCGAAGGACCGAGCCCCCATCGGCATACATGATCTCGGTGTCGACGCCATCGAAGCCCTCCCAGGCCACGGCGCCCCCAAAGACCCTGGGGTTGCGGTTGTCGGCAAAGGCCGAGGGCAGAAGCTCCAGGGTACCGGCGCTGTAACGGAAGACCTCCCGGCGGGCACCCCGCTGGCCGTCGAAGACCACCACGCCGTTGTCCACCTCGGGGTTCCGGTTGTCCGTGGAGTCCACGCTGATGACGGTCAGGTCGTGGGTGGGGAAGACCTGGGCGTTCCGGTCGTTGCAGTCATTGCCGCCAAAGGCCGGGGCCAGCCAGCCATCGCCATCGGCGTCAGGATCGCAGGCGTCCCCCAGCCCATCGTCGTCGTTGTCCTCTTGGGCGGGGTTGGCATCGTAGGGGCAGTTGTCCGCGTAGTCCCCCACGGCATCGGAGTCATCATCCGGGTCACAGAGGTCTCCGCGGTGATCCAGGTCATGGTCCTCCTGGTTGGGGTTGTAGATGCTGGGGCAGTTGTCCTGGGCATCCTTGATACCGTCCCGGTCCAGGTCCTCGCCGCAGGCGACCCGATAGATCCAGACCTGCTGGCCGTGAAGCCAGGCCACCAGGTCGCGCCCAACAGCGGGGGCCCGGTCTTCGAGGGAATCGAAGGTCACGCGCCGGGTGCTGCCCTCCCGCCTGACGAACAACTCGGAGGCCGCGCCGCTGCCCTGGATCCAGGCTTCCAGACCGTTGCCAATGGCCGGATCAGCCAGGGGCGAGGCGTCTGCCAAGGTGCTGCGGGCCACCCCGTTCCAGAGGCGCAACCTGGGGCTGGCCTCGTCCGTCAACCACAGCGCCCGGCCATTCCAAAGCCGGTAATTGACCAGGAACTCGCCAAAACCGGTGATGCGGCTGCTGACGCCGGCCCTCCAGAGGACCAGATCCGCCGTCCCGCCGAGGCTTCGGGCCCAGGCCACCCAGCCACCGTGGGTATCCGGCGCGAAGCTGGGGAACACCGAGTCCCCCAGCGCCCAGGTCTTCTCAGTGGTGACCTCGTAGGCCCGCACCTTGGAGCTGCTGCCACTGAGCTCATTGAACACCACGAAGGGCAGGGCGAAGCGCCAGTGGGGGTTGGCCAGGGGGCCCTGGTTGACCTTGCGGGTCTGACCGCTGGGCAGCCTGATCCAAAGCTCCAGGCCCTCGGGAGTCTGCCTTTGCCAGGCCAGCCATTGCCCGAAGAGCGCGGGGCTGGTGCCCCCTTCGGTGCCATCCACCGGCCCCAGGGTCTTGCCGTCAAACCGCCAGATCTGGCTGTCGTCCCCTGATTGCCGGGTCCAGGCAATGACCCCCGAATGGACCGTGGGTTCGACATCGTCCTCCAGATTGTCGGTGAGCCTCTGGAGGCCCCTGCCGTCGTAGTAGAAGACCTCGAAATCCCGCCCATCAAAGGCCGCCCAGGTGGCCCAGCCGCCATAGGCGCTGGGGTTGGAGCTGTCCGTCAGGCCGCCGGCCCCGAGATCAATCAACTGGGCCACGGACTTCACGGAGGGGTCATCATCCAGGCAATCCCCGCCCCCAAACTGCTCGGCGGCGTCGCCGTCCTTGTCCCCGTCGAAGCTGGCCGCGCAGATGAGCCGGACCTGATGCAGCCGGTCGTTCTCCACCCAGTGCAGCCGGCCCTGGTAGAGCTGGACCACCGTGTCCAGGGGCAGGGGCCCGGCCAGGCGGCTGAACTCGCGGCCATCAAAGGCGTGGATCTCCAGGCCGTCCCCAATCCGCCCTGCCAGGGCCACATAACCTGGGGCCACCAGGGGTCGGCGCAGCTCGTCGAAGCTGGGGCCAGGCTCCACAAAGCCAGCCCCCGGGACAGGCTCCCAGGCCAGCCCCTGCTTGGTACCCCGGCCTCGGACCCAGAACACCCCCCGCTCCCCCAGCACTGGCAGCCGATCCTCCACGGCGTCCGAGGTCAGCAGGCGTTCCGTGCCCTGGGACAGCGTGGCCACCACAATCTCCCCCGTGCCCGCGTACCCCAGGCGCCGCAGGTAGGTCACCTGGTCCCCCAGCAGATAGGGGTCCTCGTCTGCGAAATTGCTGGGGCTGAGGGTGAACAACTGGGTCCCGTCAAAGAGCCAGATCTCGCCGCCCCCTTCAAACACCAGTTTGCCCTCGCCAGCCATCAAGCCGCTTTCGGCAAACCCGTTGGCGGTGAGGCGCTGCTGGGTGAAGCCATCATAGGACCAGATCTCCGCCCCGGCGCCGCTGCCCTTGACCCAGAAGAGCCTGCCGTCCAGTTCAATCGCCTCAGGCAAGGCGGTCACGCCCTCGCCGAAGAGCCGGGGGTTGCCTTCCGGGTCCAGCAGCAGCAGGCGGCCAGAGGGCTCCAACAGGAGAGTTCCAAGGCCACCCACGAAGGCCGGGAGGCTGCCCTCCTGGTAGGCCAGGTTCCAGGGCTCGGGGTGCCGGGGATTGGCCACCTCAGCCTGGTAGAGGCGCTGCTCGAGGACCCCGTCCGGGCTGCCACTGAAGAACACCCTGTCTTCCCCTGTGACCAGCTTCGGGGAGAGTCGCCAGCAGTCCTCGGGGGCCCCCTGGACCCTGGCCCAGCGCGGGCGGATGATGGGGTCCGTGTCCAGGCAGTCGTCCCTCACCAGGAAGCCGTCCCCGTCGGCGTCGTCGTCGCAGGCGTCACCCAGACCATCGCCATCCAGGTCCGCCTGCCCCAGGTTGGAAGTCCCCGGGCAGTTGTCCAGGCCGTCGGCCACCCCGTCGTCGTCGTCGTCCGAGTCGCAGGCATCCCCCTGGCCGTCCTCGTCCTGGTCAGCCTGGCCAGGATTGGGGGTCCGGGGGCAGTTGTCGGTGGCATCCGGGACCGAATCCCCATCGTCATCCGGATCGCAGGCGTCACCGAAGTCATCGCCGTCCAGATCAACCTGGGGTGGATTGGGCACCGTGGGGCAGTTATCCCGGGCGTCGGGCACCAGGTCCCCGTCCCGGTCGTGGTCGCAGGGATCACCGACCCCATCGCCGTCGGAGTCGCCCTGACCAGGATTGGCGATGGGAGGGCAGTTGTCCTGGTAGTCGGGGAAGCCATCGGAGTCGTTGTCCTCCAGGACACAGGTCGGGCTGCAGCCATCTCCCTCCAGGCGGGCCCCGTCGTCGCAGGTCTCCTTGCCCTCCAGGCGGCCATTTCCGCAGCAGGGCTCCAGGTACAGATGGACGCAGCCACCTGTGGTGCAGCGGTCCAGGGTGCAGGGCTTCCAGTCATCGCAGTCCCAGTCGCTCAGACAGGACTGGAAGGTCACTTCCAGGTCCAGCGTGGTTCGGTCAGTGAAGAGGCCATCAGTGACCTCCAGCACCACCTCCGAGAACACCTGGGCCTCCTGGGTCTCGGGAGGGGCCAGGATCAACTGGACCAGGAAGCGCTTGGTGACATCCACGAACTTGGAGCTGCCCAGGCCCGCAAACAGGGGGGCGTTACGGAGGTTGAAGTACAGCCAGCGGAAGCTGTTCTTGGAGGCCTGAGCCGAGAGCTGCACTGATCGAACCGTGCCGGGCTGCACCGAGAGGGCCTCGTAGGTGTCAACCCAGGAGGGGGCCTCGCCCCGACCAAGGATGACATTGTCCAGCGAGAACGCTCCCATCCCTTCCTGGGCCAGGGAGAAGCAAAAGACCAGCTTGAACAAATCCTTGCCGCCCGGGAAGGAAACCGTGCCCGTACCCGACCAGTCCGGGCCCTCCCGCCGCCAGAGGCTGGTGCGCTGCCCCCCGTCCTGGCGCCACACCTCAAGGCCGGCGCGGCTGAGGCTGCTGTCAACGCTCACATCGAACTGCAAGGTGAGGCCCATCTCGGGCTGGCCGAAGCCGCTGACCCGGGGGCCCACCAGGCACACCTTTCCCGCCGCCAGCAGCCGCACCCCGAGGTTGCCATCAGGACCCAAAGCCCCCGTCCCGTCAAAGCGCAACTGGGCAGCCCCAAGGCTTACCAGCCCACCCGGGTCCTCCACTGCGAAGCCCGCCCCCGCAAGCCCCTGGTCGCCGGGGTTGAAGGGCTCCACCCAGGGCACCTTCACGGCGCAGTTGCTAACCTGGATCCACTGGCACAGGTTGTCCGGGCCGCAGTACTCGGTGGTGCAGGCCTGGCCATCCGAGGGGCAATCCCCGTTGGCCACGCAACATCCCTCCAGGGGAAGCTGCCGACAGCGGCCGTCGAAGCAGCCCACACTGAGGCAGCCATCAGCAGGCTCGCAGTCCTCCACGGTCTCGCAGCAGCCGGGCTTGACGGCCTCCAGGCAGCGGCCCCGCACGCAGCTATTGGTCAGGCAGGGCTGGCTGTGTTTGGGGCAGTCCGAGTCGCTGGTGCAGCAGGGCCCCGGGACGGGTTCGTGATAACAGGTGGCGGAGCCTTGGTCGCAGAGGTCCGTGGTGCAGGGGCTGCGGTCGTCGCAGTCCTCCTGGGAGAAGCAGCAACCCGCCGCCTTGGGGCCGTAGCGGCAGGCGGAGCTCAGACAGAAGCCCTGGCGACACAGATAGCTGGCGGGTTTGCGGTCCTCGCACTCCCCGTCCTGGTAGCAGCAGCCGAGGATGGGTTCATTGTTGCAACGCCTGGTCACGGGGTTGCAGGTATCGCGGGTGCACTTGTCCTTGTCGTTGCATTGGGTGGAGAACTGGCAGCAACCCGGGGTCACCAGGTTCTGGCAGTTGCCCTCCAGGCAGCGGTCCTCAGTGCAGGGGTCGGCATCCACGCAGTTCAGGTCCGTCACGCAGCAGTTGATGTTATTGAGGGGTCTGCCGTGGCGGCAGACGCGGTTGATGCAGCCATCCAGGGAGCAGGGGTTGGAGTCGTCGCAGTCTGAGTCCTTCTCGCAGCAGCCCGGAAGGGGCTGGTGAACGCACAGGCCCGTGGTGCCGTCGCAAAGGTCGGTGGTGCAGGCCCGGGCGTCCCCGCAGTCTCCCTGGCCGGTGCAGCAACCCTGCCTGGGCAGGTGCTCGCAGAAGGACTCCTGGCTGGCTCCGCAGAGGTCCAGGGTGCAGCCATTGCTGTCGCCACAGGTTCCCCCCCAGGGGCTGAAACCCAGATCCAGGTTGTGAGCCCCCGGGGTGCCCCTGTCCCCCAGATCCATGGTCGCCACGGAGGTCCGCCACTCCGGGGGCTGGCCCTCCACAGTCAGGGGACTGGTCCGCCCCAGTGAGGCGCCGGGGGTCGGCACCCGGCCACTGTCCTGACCCCAGCGCAGCTCGTCCACCAGGATCCCCCCTGGCTTGTACAGGCGCACCTGGGAGTTGAGATTCAACAGCACCAGCGCCGTCCCGCAGACCACATCTGCCACCACGCCGCCGTTCAGGGCCGGGTCCCCGCTGCGGGCGGCCACCAGGAAGCCAAAGGGCGCCAGGGTGTGCCCCTTCAGGTAACAGGGAATGCCGTCCGAGCTGCTCAGATACCAGCCCGTAAGCCCCAGGGGGGTTGGCGATGGATTGAACAGCTCCACCCACTCGCCCCGGGCGTCGGGGACCTTGAAGGGATCCACCAGCACCTCATTGATGATGGGGGGGGCTGGGGGGGGCTGGCCACACCAGTCGGGGTTGGGCACGAACACACAGGTCCTCTCCTGGCCCAAGGGTCCCGGCGGGCAGACCCCGATGGAGGAGGGGTCGGGACTGGAACAATGGATGTCGGAGGTGCAGCAAAGGGGGCGCGACGGGTCACGCTCGTACTGGCAGAGGCCCAGGCCCAAGGGGCCCTCAAGCTGGCAGAAGCCCAGGACGCAGGTGCCGTCATCGGGCTGGCAGTCAAGGTCTGAGGCGCAGCATTCCTGCCCTGGCAGCATGGCCCCGTGGCGGCAGACATTGCCCAGACAAAGGTCCCTGGTGCAGGGGTCCTGGTCGTCGCACTGGGAGGCAAAGAGGCAACAGCCCTCCCGTTCCAGGTTGCGGCACAGCCCCTCGGGGCTGCAGGAGTCCACCGTACAGGCGTTGCCGTCATCACAGTCCCGGGTCTCGTCGCAGCAGCCGGTCATCTCCGGATTGGGGACCACCACGCAGTGGCCAGCGTCCGCCGAGGGGTCCTTGAAACAGCGGCCCTCAAAACAGGGGCTGGGGCTGGTGCAGGCGTCATCCTCCAGGCAGCAGACCTGGCCCAGGAACCGGGGACCATAGCGGCACTCGCGGTTGAGGCAGGCCTGGATGGTGCAGGGGTCACCGTCGTCGCACTGGGCCTCGTTGGTACAGCAGCCAGGGAGCCGCTGGTTTTCGCAGGCACAGGTCTCCTGGGAGCAGGAGTCGGTGGTGCAGGGGTCCTGGTCGTCGCAGTCCAGATCCGTCCCGCATTGGCCCAGGGGGGCGTGCAGACAGGAGCCCTCAACGCAGGTGTCGGCGGTGCAGGCCAGGCCATCCATGCAGCCCAAATCCACCAGACAGGCGGCACAGAAGGGCCGCCCCCCGGGCAGGGCTGCGTGGCAACGGGGGCGTTCCTGGGGACAGTCCAGATCGGCCAGGCAGCAGGTCTCTCCGATGGGATTGCCAAAGGCACAGCGCCACTGGGTTCCATCGCTGACACAGGCACTCAGGGAGCAGGGGTTGTAGTCCTCGCAGGGGTCACCGTTGACGCAGCTTCGCCGGACCCTCACGGTGACGGAGGTCTTGGCGCCACTGACGGGCAAGCCATCCTGCCAGGCCTGGACCCCCAGGTTGTGCTGGCCAAAGGGCACCTCTGGAAAGACAAAGGGCTCAAGCCCGGTGAGGAGCCCCTGGTACACGCCGTCCAGGAAGAAGCGGACCTGCTTGCCGGGGGCCGGGTAGGCGCCCCAGGAGTCCACCGTCCAGACCAGGGTCACGGCCAGGGGCTGGGGCTCCAGGTCCAGGTAGGCGAAGGGCGTGGGCGCAGTGATGGTGATTCGGGGGCTGGCCTCCAGGGCCAGGTGGATCCCGGCGGGCGCCTGGTCAGCTGCTCCCGGGGCCGCCTGCTCTGCACAGGCCAACCCCATCAGGACCAGAGACAGGGTGACCAGGGCCACCTTCAGGCTGGGCATTTCCGGATTCAACACCGACCTCCCCCTTGGCAGGGAAAACGCCCGGGGATGATACCAATTCTGGTGGGAATACTAAAGCTGCTGATCCTCGTAGCGGCCGTGGTACTCAGCCTTGCCGCTGCAACTCTGGAAGATCACCTGACAGACCCGGTCCCCGGGGCGGATGGCCAGGGGCATGGGGGAGGCATTGAACATCTCCAGGACCTGACGGTTTCGGCAACCGGGCTGGACAAAGGAGGCGGTGATGTGGATCACCAGCCCCAGGCGCGCGAAGGTGCTGCGCCCCTGCAACCAGGCGCACACATCCGGGGGGAGAATGAGGCGCTCCCTGGTGATGGCGTGGGCGCTCTCGCCGGGCATGAGGAGGAAGCGCTCCCCGTCGGGCACCGTGACCAGATGGGTGAGGGCCCGGTAGTCGGCGTTCTCCGTGGTCTCCACAATCTCAGTGACCTTGCGGAAGTAGCGGAACTCGTTGCCCAGGGCCAGGTCGTAGGAGCTGGGGCCAAGGCATTCGGGCTTGAAGGGGTCGATGCCAAGGACGCCCTCTTCCATCAACTTCAGGACATGGTTTCTGGTTAGAATCATGGTTGCACCGAAAACCCTTGGAAAAAGAATTGGGTTTAAGCTATCAGAGAGCCGGACCCCTGACAAGCTGGAGCTATCTGATGAACTACGAAGGACTGTTGACCAGACCACCGGCCGAGTCTGCCAGCCTGCTGCTCCAGGTGACCGTGGGCAGCCGCCGCCGGGAGAGCGTCTTCCACCCCATCTGCTGTGACAAGGAGTACCAGGTCAAGTCCCTGGACCTCATCGCCGCTGATGTGGAGGAGTCCCAGCGCTTCCGCCTCAAGCATGTCTTCCTGTGCGACGCCGACGCCCTGGCTGCCCCCCCGGAGCACACCCTGGCGGTGCTGCAGTTGCTACAGAAGACCACCCCCTGGGTCGAGCAGGTGGCCGCCTTCGTGGAGCCCGACTCCGTCCTGCAGCGCAGCGTGGCCGAGTGGAAGCAGTTGGCCGATCTGGGCCTCAACCTGCTTTACTTCAGCCTGGAATCCGGGGACGGGAAGCTGCGCAGCGCCTTCGGCAGCATCCGCGACACGGCCAAGCTGTTGGAGGCCCGGCGGATCCTTCGGGAGGCGGGCATCCAGGTGACCGCCATGGTCATGCTGGGGCTGGCCGGCCACCGGAACTCCGAACGGCATGTGGTGGGACTGGCGGACCTCCTCAACGAGTTCGCCCCTGAGTTCATCGAGGTCTACTCCGTCAAGGCTGGGAACGGCGGTCTCCTGGACGAACTGCTGGCCGACAGCAAACTGCTGCCCCCCGATCCGGTGGGCCTCATGCAGGAGCTCTATGTCCTGATTGACCGGCTGGTCTACCGCCAGGGCATCCTCACCGCCTACCACTCCTCCAACCCCGTGCAGCTCCGTTGCGCTATCCCCGTGGAGAAGATCCCCGAACTGGACAAGCTCCGTAAGGCAATCTATGCCAGAAGAGACGCTCAGGAAGACTGAACCACCCGGTTGCGTCCCAGGTTCTTGGCTTCATAGAGGGCCTTGTCTGCCCGCTCCACCAGTTCCTCCAGAACCTCCCCGTGGCCCCTGCGCAAGCTGGCGACGCCCATGCTGATGGTGAGCTGCCCCTGGGGCTGGCCTTCCTCCCCGGGGATACTCTCGGCCTGGAGTTGCTGGCGCAGATCCTCAGCCACCTTGAGGGCCTCTTCGGCGCCGGCCCCCACCAGCACCAGGGCAAACTCTTCCCCGCCGTAGCGGGCGGCCAGGTCGGTCTGGCGCAGACGCCGCGTCAACACCTGGGCCACCATTCTCAGGGCTCCGTCTCCCGCCAGGTGCCCGTGGGTGTCGTTGAAGGTCTTGAAGTTGTCCACATCCGCCATGATGACACTCAGCTCATAGCCCATCCGTTCGGAGCGCTTCATCTCGTGGTCCAGCACCTGCCGAAAGTGCCGGTAGTTGGCCAGGCCCGTGAGGCAGTCCGTGGTGGCCAGTTCCTCCAGACGCCCGTTGGCCTCGGTCAACTTCTCCAGGGTGGCGGACAGGTTGCTGTTGGCCACCACCAACTCCTGGGTGCGGGCGCGGATCTGGTGTTCCAGGCCCTGGGCGTAGAGTTGGATCCGGCCCGCCATGTCGTTGAAGGTCTCGGAGAGCATCTTGAACTCCTGGTCCTTCTCCAGGCCCATGCGCACGGAGAAGTCCCCCTGGGCGAAGCTGCCCGCGGCAGACACCAGCCGGCGCACAGGAGAGACCAGGGCCCGGTTCAGCAGCCGGGACAGGATCAGGGAACCCAGCCCCGCAAGCACGATTGTCAGACCCAGGATCTGCAGCAGGGCGGACAGCAAGGCCTGGTTCAGCCGGGCCAGGTTGACCCCCGCCACCAGGGTGCCCCAGCGGATGGGCCGCTTGCCACTGACAGAGGTCTCCACGGGGCGACTGACCAGCAGAAGGTGATCTGGCCATTGCTGCCTCACCAGTTGGCTGAGGGGCTCGGGGGAGGTATTCGCCGCCAGGGAGAAGTCGTCATCCACCAGCCGCCCGAAGAGGTCCAGGCTGGTGTGGGCGACGATGTGATTGTCCGGCGACAATACGGACAGAAAGGCCACATCCAGTTCGGCCATCGCCGTGCCCCGGACCCGGGCCACCAGGGACTCGATCTCGTCGGCCTCGCCCCCCGCCAGGGACTTCACCGCCTGGAGCTCGAAGCCCGCCAGGAAGGCCTCCGCCTTGAGGCGGGACTGCTCCATCAGGATGCTGTGCTGCACCGCCATGAAGATCCCCGCAAAGAGCAGCAGGGTGACGGACACCAGCACCACCACCATGGCCAGGAGCTTGCTGCGAAGACTCATTGCAGCCCCTTTTCTTCCAGCAGGGGGGTCATCCCCCGCCAGATCGTCCGAAGCTGGGTATAGAACTCCGGCGAGGTCTCGGCCCAGCCGTTGATATCAACCTGATGGGAGAAGGCCTTCCGGCCCTCCGGGGTGCTGGTGTTCAGGCGCAGCACCGCCTCCTGGATGCGGGCGATGAGGGCCCCATCCAGATCGGCGCGGACCACCAGGGCCTCGTAGGGCATCCGGCCCGCCACCGCGATGACCTTCAGGTTGGACACATCCATCTTTCGAAGGCGCAGGACCCCGAAGGCCCCGTAGAACGCCGCGGCGGCGTCCGCCTTGCCGGCCAAGAGGGCCGACATGGCCTCGCTGTGGCTGCCCAGGAGCAGGGCCTGCTCCTTGATCTGGTCCAGGGAGAAGCCGTGGTTCACCAGGTAGGTCAGTGGGTAGAGAAACCCCGAGCCGCTGGTGCGATTGGTCAGCGCCAACCGTCGCCCCTGAAGATCCTGGAGGTCGTAGATGCCCGCGCTTCGATCGACGATCAGGTAGCTGGAGTATTCCACATCGCCGTTGACCACCAGGGTCGCCAGCAGCTTCAGGTCAGGGAAGGTCTCGGAGACCTTCACATAGGCCAGGGAGGAGAGGATGGCCACATCCAGTTCGCCCCTCACGAAGAGGTCCATGATCTCCTCGATATCGTCACTGTTGATGATGGCCACCGGCAGGCCCACCTGCTTGGAGAGGGCCCCCGAGAAGCGGACGAAGTCCTCCAGCAGGCCAGAACTGCCGCAAAGGAAGGGCTTGGCCCCCAGGCGCAGCACCGGTGGAACCCTGCCCGGGGCCGGGGAGGGGGCTGGGGCCGCAATAGCCAAGGAGGGGGGAGCGGGGGGGCGCGCGCGATCATGGCAGGAGGAAGCCAGGAACCCCATCAGGGTCAAGGTCAGCCCGATCAAGGGGGCACGGTAGCTGGGACACCTCTGCATGCCATCTCCCAAACGGATTGACCCAAAGACCCTCACGCCACGCCTGGCTCCAGGCCTGTCGTCTCAGGCGGTCTGTGAGGAGGCATTGTGGTAGAGGGCCGTGATTTAATCAAGAACCCCGTGGCGACCGCCGGCTTTTGATCAAGGTATTGAATCTGGCGACGGTTTAGAGTCTAATCCCACGGTTCGGAGGAGGAGGTACCATGAAGACAATAATTTCAACTCTGATGCTGGCCCTGGCCCTGCTGTGGTCGGCCCAGGGGATGGCCCAGGATTGCGGGCAGATCACCTATGAGGGCTGCTGCAACGGCAACGCCGTGAAGTACTGCATGGACGGGGTCCTCAATGAGGACGACTGCGACACCGAGGGTGGGATCTGCGGCTGGTACGACCAGGAGCAGGCCTATTGGTGTACGGAAGACGGCGGCGGCATTCCCCCGGGCCAGTTCCCCAAGAAGTGCCCAGGCTCCACCGGCAACCCGGTCTGTGGCAACGGCACCTGTGAGACCGGCGAGACCGTCAATACCTGCCCGCTGGATTGCAGCGGCGGTGGCCCGGTCTGCGGCAACGGCACCTGCGAGAACGGTGAGACCGCCTCCAGTTGCGCAAGTGACTGCAGCGGCAGCTGCGTTCCAAGCTGCGGCAACAAGGTCTGCGGCGACAACGGCTGCGGCGGCTCCTGCGGCACCTGCGTGGGCGAGAAGATGTACTGCGCCATTGAAGGCATCTGCAAGAAACTGGGTGAGGTCTGCACCCCGTCCTGTACCGGCAAGGTCTGTGGCGGAGATGGCTGCGGCGGCTCCTGCGGCACCTGCACGGGTGGCAAGACCTGCAACACCTTTGGCCAGTGCACCACCGTCTGCGTCGCCGACTGCAGCGGCAAGGTCTGCGGCAGCGATGGTTGCGACGGCTCCTGCGGCACCTGCAGCTTGGGCTTCGTCTGCAACAACAGCGGCGCCTGTGTGGACCAGGCCTCCTGCGTCGTCGACTGCCTGAACCGCGAATGAGGCAACAACGGCTGCGGCGGCTCCTGCGGGGACTGCATCATTGGCGAAGACTGCGACGAGGACTCGGGCCTCTGCGTCGAGGATCCGGGCACCCAGCCCTGCCCCGACGGCTACATCCTGGTCTACAACAAGTGCGTCCTGGATTCCAAGTCAGAGTCCGGCGGCGACTCCGGCTGCTCCATCGGCTCCAGCGCCTCCCTGGCAGGCCTCTCCGCGCTGCTCCTGGCCCTGGGGGCCATGCTCTTCCTGCGCCGAAACCGGGGACGGTCCTAATCTCACTACGCATTGATCGGATCCGCTTGCTGCGCGCGCGGCTTGGACGGGCAACCCCCTCCCTGGTACTCTAGGCTTCTGGATCGAAGCGCGAGCCGGTGAGGAAGACGCGGCCCAGGTCCAGGGTCTTGGAGGCCTCGATGAGGACCTCGGGGCTCAGGGCCTCGCGGCGCAGTTGGCCATCGAAGCGATTGCCGAACTCCACCAGGGGGGACACCAGGGCCGACAGGGGCCCGGCCTCCACCTTGGCTAGGAGGGGCGCCATGAAGCTGCCCCACTCCACCCGCTCGACCTTGAGGTGCCGCCCACCCTCGGTCTTCAGGTATTCAAAGGTGGGCAGATCCCAAAGGGCCCGCACCGCCAGCCGGTCCGCCAGGTCCTTGAGGGGCAGCCGTCCCGCCACCTCCTTGGCCTTGGCAAACAGCCCGGCAGCCAGCGGCTGACGCAGCAGTTTCCCCAGCAGCTTGGGCTCCGGGGGACGCACGGTCTCCCGCAGATACAGCTTGCAGCCGGCCTTCAGTTCCCGCTTGGCCTTCTTGAAGAAGTCAGGCGCCTTCATCCCCTTGGGAATGCCCTCCCAGGCCAGGATGGCGTTGTAGCTGGACATCTCGAAGGCGATGGTGGCATAGGGCCGCAGATCAATGCTGACCCGCTTGTCGATGCCCAGGCGGCGGCACTCGCCCATGAACTGCTCCAGCTTGTGGGCGTCGGTCTCCACCACCATCACCGGGATGCCCCGGGAGACCAACTCGGCGGCCACATCGGGGAGCTCGGCCCCCACGAACAGGGCATTGCCCATGCGGCTGTCGAGCCACTCTTCCAGGCGTTTGCGCAGGGGAGAAAGGGGGGTCCTGGTGGCCGTGGAGGCCAGGGGGTTTGGAATCACTCTCCGGTGCTCCTTCGTGTATTGATCTCGTCGAGGCAGAAGGCCACGAACTCGTCGATCTTCTTGGTGCCAAGCTGGCGGTTGCCCCGGGTGCGGATGGACACGCTGCCCTCTTCCTCCTCCCGCGGCCCCACCACTATCTGGTAGTTGACGCGGTCAAGCTGGGCGTCCCGCACTTTCTTGGAGACCGTCTCGCTGGCCCGGTCCACCTCGACCCGGATGCCGGCGTCCCAGAGGGTGGCGGCGACCCGATCGGCGTAGGGCAGCAGGGCGTCGTTCAAGGGGATGACACGGACCTGCCTGGGGGACAGCCACAGGGGCAGCTTGCCGGCGGTGTTCTCCAGCAGGATGCCGATGAAGCGCTCCAGGGAGCCCAGGATGGCGCGATGGATCATGACGGGGTGGTGCTTTTGGCCATCGGCGCCCTCATAGACCGCGTTGAAGCGCTCTTCGGAGGGCATGGCGAAGTCCACCTGGACCGTACCGCACTGCCAGGAGCGGCCCATGCAGTCGCGGATGTGGAAGTCTATTTTGGGGCCGTAGAAGGCGCCGTCGCCGGGGTTCAGCTCGTAGGCCATTTCCTGGCTCTTCAGGGCTGCCTCCAGGGCACCCTCGGCCTTGTCCCAGATCTCGTCGCTGCCGATGCGCTTGGCGGGACGGGTGGAGAGCTCGACGCGGATCTCGGCGAAGCCAAAGGTCGTGTAGATCTCCTTGAGCAGCTTGATGACGCCGATGATCTCGTCGAAGAGCTGCGCTTCGGTGCAATAGATGTGGGCGTCGTCCTGGGTGAAGGAGCGCACGCGGAACAGGCCATGGAGCACCCCGGACATCTCGTGGCGGTGGACCAGCCCAAGCTCGGCCAGGCGCAGGGGCAGATCCCGGTAGGAGTGGCGCTTGGACTTGAAGACCATGAGGCCCCCGGGGCAGTTCATGGGCTTGACGGCGAAGGGGCGCTCGTCGATGTCGGTGAAGTACA
>CAZMEC010000009.1:0-35692 GCA_964565265.1 uncultured Myxococcales bacterium | reverse complement strand
ATGCCGTCAAGGTCAGCGGCCTCAACGGCGGCCACTCGGGCCTCACCATCCACGAGAACCGGGGCAACGCCCTCAAGGCCCTGGCCCAGTTGCTGCTGACCATGGGCGCCAGCCAGCCCCTCTCCATCATCAAGTTCGAGGGCGGAGACAAACACAATGCCATCCCCCGGGAGGCCTTCGCCCTTGTTCGCAGCGCCGCCACTGCGGCGGACCTGAAGACCGCCCTGGACCACTTCCGCAACTCCTTCGCCCAGGAATACGGCAAGGCCGAACCCAAGGCCGCTTTTGAGTTCGCGCCCGCCGACAGCACCGACGGCGGCCTGAGCGGCGACGACTCCGCCACCTTCCTGCGCCTCCTGCTGGCCATCCCCCACGGGGTCGTGACC
The DNA here is from genome assembly GCA_964565265.1 of uncultured Myxococcales bacterium. Lineage (GTDB taxonomy): Bacteria > Myxococcota_A > UBA9042 > CAIXZC01 > CAIXZC01 > CAIXZC01. The sequence goes on along the minus strand of CAZMEC010000009.1, from coordinate 35,306 downwards.
ATGAGCCGCGACATCCCCGGCCTGGTGGAGAGTTCCTCCAATCTGGCCGCCATCGCCTCCGAGGGCGGGTCCTTCCGCATACTCCTGTCCAGCCGCAGCTCCGTGGCCTCTGCGGTGGAGAGGGTCCTCCTCAACATCGAAGCCATCGCCACCCTGGCCGACGCCGCTTACATCTTCAAGGGCTCCTACCCGGGCTGGCAGCCCGACATGGATTCCACGCTGCTGGTTCAGTGCAAGGCCGCCTGGAAGGAACTCAGCGGCAAGGATCCCCATGTGACCGCCATCCACGCGGGCCTGGAGTGCGGCATCATCGGCTCCAAATACCCCGGCATGGACATGATCTCCATGGGGCCCAACATGTGGAATGTCCACTCCCCCGACGAGAAGCTCTCCATCAGCTCCAGCGCCCGCGTCTACGACTACCTCAAGCGCACCGTGGCCAGTCTGGCCCGTTAAGGAGACCACTTGGCGGCAGGCTCACCCACCTCCTGGGGCACCCACGGCGGCTTCTTCGTTGCAGACCTGCGCCTGCTGATCCACAGCCTCCTGTTTGCCGCGGCCCTCACCGCCCTGGTCTTCCTGCTGCGCCCTCCGAAGGTGCCCCTGCGCCACAAACTCCTCCTTGCCCCCACGGTCTTCCTACTGGTGGCGGTGGCTCTGTGGCTGGTGCTGGCTCTGGTCTTCAACCGGCCGCCGCTGCTAATTGAGTCCCTCTTTCCCTTGAAGTGATCTCCAGCCCGGAGTGCAGCCTTGTCCACGCAGAACCAAAGGGATGACACGGAAGAGGGCCGGGCCCCCCGGGGACTTGCCGCCGCGGTCATCTCGGTGGGGGTGCATTTTTGCCTGCTCCTGCTGGTCCTCTCCCTTGGCGGCCTGGGCCAACCACCTGGCCAGCGAATCCGCGTGGAGTTCCACCCCAGGGATGCCCAGCACTCCATCCCGGAGACCCTCCGAGAGTCCCCCAAACCGCGGATTCCGCCTCCTTTACCCCAACTCCTCGACGACCCCATCCCAAGCCTGACCCAGCCCCCCATGCCTACCCCCGAGGTCCCCCAACTACCCGCCGAGGCCAGACCGCGCCTCCGCCAAGGCTTTGCCCAGTCCCCCCAGGCTTCCGCCCAACCTGAGCGCAAGCCCCAGGCAGCCAGCCCTCCCAAGGCCGAAGCGGGAACGGGGGACGAAGCCGGGGGCCAGGCCAAGATCGCCGGGTCTGAGACAGGGGACGGAGCCAGGATCGCTGCAACGGGAACGGGGGACGGAGCCGGGGACGGAGCCGGGGACGGAGCCGGGGACGGAGCGGGGGAAGGAACTCCAGGCCTGGCCGGAACCGGCGGGCCGACGGACCAATCCAACCTCCAGGCCACCGGGCCTGGCCTGCCCAGCGGAGACCCCTTCGCGGGTTCGGGCACCCTGGGTTCTCGCCGCCGCGACGACCCAGGCCAGCCCAAGCGTTGGCGACAACAAGTCGGCAAGAACCTGCGACGCTTCAAGCGTTACCCTGACAGCGCCCTGGAACTCAACATTGAAGGCAAGGTCCTCCTGGACTTCACGGTGGATTGCCAGGGCTCCCTGTTGGAGGTCCACAACCTTTCGCCGGAAGCCGATTCGAGCCTCGTAGAGGCCGCCAAGGACGCCCTCGCCGAAGCCGCCCGCCGAAGCCCCAGCCTCCAGGAGCCCGTCCTGGAACTGTCCCTTGCCGCAGCCTGCCCCCTGCCGGGCACCAGCACCGCCGCGGACTGCCGCCGGGCCCCCGCCAACCTCCCCTCGGCCCTCCTGGAGACCGCCGCCCAGATGGCCTTCGACGACTGCCGCGACCAGCCCCAGGGCCTGGAGGCCGAGTGGTGCCTGCGCCGCTACCGGCTCACCCTCGCCTACCAATTCAAGGACGGCCAGTTTCGCCCTCGGGAGGACTCTGTGCCGCCGCCTTGGCGCCCCGCCCTGCGGGCCTCAGCAAGGGACCTGGCCCTGCCCTGCACAGCCCTTCGGCTTAGGCTTCCCGTATTGTTCAGGATAGAAGACTAGCTTGACCCGACGGGTCGAGGAACTCAGTCCTTGCGGCCCCGACGCCATTCGTAGAAGGCCATGGCCACGGCGGTGGTGGCGTTGTAAGACTCAAGGATGGGGGCCATGGGGATGGACAGCAACACCTCGGGGCGCAACTCCTCGGACAGTCCCGGGCCTTCCACGCCAGGCATGAGCACGAAATCCGCCGGGAACTTGAAGGTCCTGATGTCATCCCCCGAAGAGTCCAGGCCCAGCAGGGTCATGCCCTCCAGGTCACTCTCCGCGGCCACCCTCAACAAGGGCAGACGAAACACGGCCCCGGAGGAAGCCCGAATGGCCTTCGAATGGAACGGCGACGCCGCCCCCGGCATCACCAGGGCCGCCGTCACCCCCATACCCAGAGCCGTCCGAACCGCCGCCCCAAGGTTGCCCGGGTCCTGGAAGGTCAGGGCCAGCAGGGCCCCCTTGGGCGCCTTCTTCTGGTCACCCAGCATGGGAGGCTCTTCGACCTTCACCACCAGCATGGGGTAGTGGGTTCCATAGAGGTCCATCTCGGTGAACAGGAACCCCGCCAGAATCAGGACCTCGCCTGTGAACCCCTTTGGCAGGTCAGGTGGGTCATCGCCCTTCTTGACCAGGACGCTGTCCACCGCCCCCGGGAAGTCCTTGAGGAACTCATCCACGACCTTGCGCCCGCAGACCAAGGCCAGACCGGCTTCCTTGCGGCCGCCGCTAAGGAGTTCCTTCTTCCAGAAGCGGAATCTTGGATTGGCTGGACTTTCGATGAAGAGCATGGCGTCACCCCTCGTGGTCCGTGCCCTGTGGTGCATCCAGTGGACTGTCCACCAGGCCGCTCACGCGGCGGAACACCAGCAGGCGCCTGCCGTGCACCGACTCAGGAAGCTGGTAGGAAAGGTCCTTCTCCAGCACAAAGTCGGCGACGCAGTGTTTTTCCGCTCGGGCCCTCTCCTCGTCGCAGTTGGGCCCCTTCATCAACAACACAAGCCCGTCCTTCAGCAGGCAGCCACGGACCCTCTTGAGGGTCACCTCGGCGTCTTCCACCGCACGGGTTATCACGCCCCTCACAGGGGTCTTGAAGCGCCGGTCAATACCCTCGCCCACGATGTCCAGACCTTCGCTCAGGCCCAGTTCCTCTTTGATCTCCCGGAGGAACACCACCCGCTTCTTCAGGCCCTCAGCCAGAATCAGGTGCAGGTCCGGCCGCAGGATCTTCAAAGGTATCCCAGGGAACCCTCCGCCCGTACCCAGGTCCAGCAGAGGCGACGGCAGGGCCAGCAACCTGTCCACCATGAAGCTGTCCACAAAGTGCTTGAGGACCACCTCCGAGGGCTGCTGGATCCGCGTCAGGTTCAGGCTCTGGTTGCGCTCCAGGAGCAACTCCATGAAGCGGTGCAGTTGCCCAAGCTGCGTGGGATTCAAGGTCCAACTGTGGAAGCGCAGCAGTTGGTCAAGCTGTTCCAAGGCCAGATCCATCATTCGAATTCGGGACCGGGCATCACATCGCAAGGCTTGGGGGCGTCGGGGCTTTCAAAGAGCTGGGCTTCAAGCATGAACTTGTCGTTCCGGGGCACCTCAACATAGCGCCACCAGCGATCAAAACCGGGCTTCCGCAGGCACACAAGGTGTTTGCCCTCGGAAAGCCGCTGGCTGGTCACATCCGTGCCCGCAGGTGCGGTGTCAACAAAGACCTCCACGCCCGTCTGGGGCGGCACCAGCTTGAGCTGCAGTTCCCCGAAGAAGGTGATCTTCTCGAGGCGCTTGGTGATCAACTTCTCCTCGGACTGGCGAAGGTTGACCTCCACTTTGAAAGGCACATGGTCTTTGTAGGAGGACTCAATGATGTAGTTATCCTGGGGCTTGAGGGGCAACTCCAGGGTGCCCTTGCCCAGCATCAGCCCGTTGACCTGCACCTCGGCGTCCTCCGGGTAGATCTGGATCTTCAGCCTGCCGGGGTACTGCAGCCGGTCCCGCGCCCGGTCAATCTTGCGCTCAATGTCGGGGCGGTCCACATCGTCGAAGGCCACTGCCAGATAGGCCTTGCCGTAGAAGACCACGCCGTAGAAGTCCTGGACCGCATCGGAGATCTGCACCAGCGAGAAGAGGGCGTCCACATTGTCCGGCCTGAGGGCCAGGACTTCCTTGTAGACCTTAGTGCCCGCATCAATGCTGCCGCCCGAGACCAGCTTGGAGGCCCTGGTCAGCATCTCCTCCACTTCGGCGCCCCCCTGGGCCCAGGCCTGGGAAGCAAACAGCAATCCCGCAAACAGAGACAAAATAAAGCGTCTTGACGGCATTTTCGCTAGTCCTCCCGTCGATCAAGGTCGTTAGCGAACGCGATTATATACCAGTTCCACAAAGGATTGCGACTGTTCCTTTTGCATGGCTGACACGACCACCTGATTGAGGCCCGGCTCCAGATCCAGCCGGAACCTGAAGGGCACCGTGCCCGTCCAGCCCGCCAGGTCTGGCACCAGCACCTCGCGCTTCTTGCCGTTGACCCAAAGGGCCAGCACGGGATCCCTTGGAGGCTGCCCCGGGTACTCCGCCGTCCCCTCCACCGACAGCCCCGTGGCGCCCCCCAGCATCTCCGGAGGGTCCCAGCGTTCAATGACCACCTGGGGCGCCTGATACCGGCCCAGCATGATTCCACCCGGCGTCTTCATCCCCGGCGCGGGAACCCTGAAGTCCCGATGAAATCCAGCCCTGCGCTCCGGGTCTGAGATCCACAACCGGAAGGGGGTCTCAGCCTGCCCCAGGGCCCCCGGCATGGTCCTCAGCAGGAAGTCCAGAGAGACTCCCTCACCGGGGGCCAGGGAGAGGTTGCGGCGCCGCCCCTCCACCAAGTAGTAGCGTTTGTCCTCCAGGGACTTGATGGACGCCAACCCATCCTCCAGGGCCCCCTCCCCCCGGTTCCAAAGCCTGCAACCGATCCTGAAGGCTCCCTCCGCGGGCACCTCCTCCAGGGGCTGCCCGGCCAAATCCAGCAGGCGCAGCTCCACCTCCGGCCTGACTCGGGGCGCGGCCTCCACCAACAGGTCGATGGTGGCCACCTCGTGCAGGGGCTCCTCGTCGTCGTAAAGATCAAGGCGCAGCCGGTCCTGCCGATTGGCCGCCCAGGCAGGCGCAGACAGCTCCATCTCGCAGCGCCCCTCGGCCCCCGGAGGCAGTCGACCCAGGATGCAGCCCGCCCCATCCAGGGCCTGGTCCTCTGAGAAGGCCACCAGATGCAGCCGCTCGAAGGTGCCCTCGCCGGAGTTGGCCACTGAGAACTTCAACACACTGGTCTTGCCCGCCGTCAACCCGCCCTCCGGAGGCTGGATGGTCCACACCAGGTCCTTGACCTCCCCCCATTGGGTCTCGGCCTCACCCCAGTCCACCCCCAGCTCCCCCAGCAGCCGAGCCAGTTCCCACTGGGTCCTGGCATCCATGGCCTGCAACTCCCCCAGCCCCCTCTCCACCAACTCGGGCCCGCTCAGGTTGGTGCCCCTGAGGGACAGCAGCAGGCGCCGGGCCACCTCCACCTCTGGATCCTCCAGGGGCGGCGGGGGCCAGGGGGCCTCAACCTCCGTCCTCGCGTGCAGCAGGTACCGCACCCGAAGCAGGGGGGGCTCGGGGTCGGGGCTGCGGGTCTCCGCCACCAAGTGGTGCTCAAGCGATTCCTCCCCGAACTCGTTGAGGCTGGGCACCGGCAACTCCGGACGGCCATCCTCCACGAACACCGGTACCAACTCCACCTGGGGCTCAATCCCCCGTCCCTGGACCGACACCTCACCCGGGCCCAGATACTGGGCGATGGTGAGCTTCAGCGCCCCCCGCCCCAGTTCCTTGAGGTATTGGACGCTGCCCTTCCCGAAGGTCCGGGTACCCAGCACCGCCGCACGCCCGCCAAGCTTCAGCGCCGCAGTGACAATCTCCGAGGCGCTGGCCGTGCCATCATCCACCAGGACCACCAGGTTGCCCTCTTCCCAGGGGTCCCCAGGGGTGGCCCGCGCCTCATCGTTCTCCTCGACCCGAGACCGGGTACTCACGATCACGCCCTCTGCCAGGAACAGGTCCGCCAGCCGCACGGCCTCGTCCATCACGCCCCCCGCATCCCCCCGTAAATCCAGGATCATGCCGGACAGCATGAAGGTCTGGTGGTCGGACAGGAAGTCTTTCACCTCCCGGGCGGTGTTGCGCTGAAAGTTCTTGACCCGCACGAAGGCCACGCCCCCGGGCAGCATGGAGGCCTCCACGCTCTTGACGCTGATCACCCGCCGCTCCATCGTAAGCTTCGCCGGCGCCGGCTGGCCCTCCCTCGTGAACCAGAGCTGCACCTTGCTGCCGGGCTCGCCCCGCAGGCGGTCAGCGGCCTCAGACACGGTCAGGTTCACGGTGCTCTCGTCGCCAATCTGAACGATCAGGTCCCCGGGCTGCAGCCCCGCATCAGCCGCCGGAGTCCCATCCATGACGGTCATCACCTTCAACTGCCCCCGCCGCACCGAGATGGTGATGCCCAGGCCCCCGAAGCGCCCATCCGTGGACATCCGCAGCTCCTCCAGGTCCCGGGCATTCAGCCAGGTGGTGTGGGGGTCCAGCACGGACAACATGCCCCCAATCGCGGCATCCTCCAGGTCCTCGGGCCGATCCTCGGGCTCCAGCCCCCCCTCCAGGGCCAGAAAGCCCGCCACCTCCATGAGGGTCCAACACATGGAAAAGAGGTCCTTCATGCCGCTGATCTCGAAGCGCCTGGCACTGTCCGCCACGCGGATCTCCACGGTCCTGGGGTTGATCCCTGAGGGTTCGCCGGCAACCATGGAGGGCACCCGCTCAGCCATGGCCGCCAGGGCTGCCCCCAGCATCTTTTCGGGCACCAGCTTTTCCGGGTAGGCGTAGCCGTTGACCAGGGCCCCCGCCGCTGCGCTCAAATCCGCCAGGGCAACCCCCCGCTCGCCGTCCCTGGAGATGCCCGACTGCAACACCGGGGTCAGGACGGGAGCCGACAGGACCATCATCACGGTGGAGATCAGCAGCACCAAGAGGACGGCCCCAAGCAGGATCATCTTCATTCCTGACCACCTTCCGGGAGGACCGTCTCGGGGGGGGCCAGCCCATCCTTGGTCTTGAAGCGCCCGAAGGCCGCAAAGGCCGGCTGCAGGTGGCTCTCTGCCGCGTACTGTTCGGCGGTGATGACCCCCATCTGGAAGTGCAGCCGATCCATGACCCGCTTCAGGTTGCCTTTCCATTGCTCGTTGACCTTGCCCCGCCGGTACTGGAGGAACCCGTACAGGGGGTCGGGCTTGAGGCCCATGATGAAGGAGGCCTCCAGGGGGGTCAGGGCCTCCGGGGCTTTGTCGAAGTAGACCTTGGCGGCCTGCTTGATGCCCCAGATCTTGGGCCCGAATTCGATGCAGTTGAGGTACAGCTCCAGGATCCTGTCCTTGGGAACCTTCCGCTCCATGGCCCAGGTGATGACCGCCTCTTCGAACTTCCGGGAGAGGCTCTTTTCGCGGTACATGAACAGGTTCTTCACCAGTTGCTGACTGACGGTGCTGCCGCCGTAGACGAAGCGTCCCCGTTCGAGAAACAGGATGAGCGCCCTCCGCATGAGCCCAAGCTTGAAGCCCTGGTGCTTGAAGAACGCCAGATCCTCCGTGCCCCAGGCAGCCGCCTGCACATGCAGCGGGATGGCATGGAGGGGCACATAGGAGTCCGTGCCCGGACCCACATCAATACCCAGATCCTCCCCCTCCACCACCACCCGGTGGATGAAGTCCGGCTCGTTCAGCTTTTCTACATCAAGTTCCGGGCCCAGGGTCCCCAGTTCGCACTTGTCCCAGTCGCCCTTCACATCGAAACGCAGGCTGGCCCGGACATCCCGAAGATCCACCGCGAACCGAAGCTTATACTCCAGGGGCCCCTTCAGGGAGGCCGCCCCCAGCCGAGGGATGAGCTCCCTGGGCAGGGCCTTGAGCATCTTCCCGCAGTCCTGCTTGGGGAAGACCAGGGCAAAATCCACCGCCGGCACCGACTCGTTCCAACCAAACTTCAGGTTGACGCTCCAGAAGACCTCGCCCAGCTCCAACCGCGGCAGATCCACGCTGACGGAGCGGGTGTGCGGGTCCAGCTCCCCGCCAAATTGGGCCGAGAGGGGATCCAGGTGGATGGGCCAGGCCGCCAGCCGCAGGTGTTCCAGCGCCACCTCGGTGGCAGAGAACTCACCATCGAAGCGCAGCAACCCTCCCTTGGGCGCGAAGTGGAGCCGGGCCGCCAGGGCCCCCTCCTTGAGCAAGTGCCCAGGCACCTGCCTGGCCACCCAGGCGCTGAACCGGGGGCCGGAGAGGCGCAGTTCGGCCTCCCGGAAGGCCCCGTCCGGGGTGAAGACGGCCTGAGCCGACAGCAGGTCTTCTGCCTCCGTCCCCCGGGACAGCCCCAGGAGGGCGTTGCCGAAGGCGTCATGCCCAAACAGGAAGTCCACGCCCTTCAGCACCAGCCCCGCCTCCAGGTTGCAACCCTTGCAGGTCAGGTCCAGGGCCTCCAGGGTGGCGCCAAGCTGTTCCAGCCCCAGGGTGGTCGTGAGGGTCTCCAGGCTTGGGAAGCTGCTGCCGTCAAACTGAGTCGCCAACTGCCCGGCGGCGCTCTTCAGCCCTGCCATCCGGGCGGCAAAGGCCAGCAGTCCGGGGGTGCCTCCTGCCGGAGCAAGGGTCGCCCCTTCCAGGGCCAGGGCGGGTCTGCCCAGGGCCGAAATCTCCAGCCGCCCCGCCGGGGCCCGCAGGTCCAGACCAAGGGGCAGTTCAAGACGCAGCCCTTTCAAGCCCGCCCCTCCACCCAGGCCGCCCTCCAGGGGCTCCAGGGACCGGGCCTCCAGCACCAGGGGACCAAACCGCAGCCGCAGCCCCTCCACCTTCACGGCGTCGCCCCGCACCCACAGACGCCGGGCCTCCAGGCGTTCCATGAGGACCGAGGGCTGCCCAAAGATCGTATTCACCAAGCCCAGGGTCGCCGTCCCCCCGGCCAGCCTCAGGCCTGACAGCTCCAGGCCATCCAGCGCCGTGGCCGGCCGGTCCAGGTCCCTGAGGCCCGCCAGCAACTCCCGCAGGAAGCGCCGAGGCGCCTCCACCAGGGCCTGGTCCGCAGCCAACAGCACCCGCCCCTCCGGGTCCCTCAGGACGAACTCCCGCAGGGTCAGCACCCGCCCCTCCAGCCGCGCCTCCGCGAAGCCCACGGTGGCCCCATCCATTCCTGGTGCTGCAAGCCCCTGGGCGGCCAGCACCACCTCCGAGAAGCCGCCCCCCTGGGTCCAGGAGAACTCCAGCTCAGCAAACTGGCCAAACCGTGCCCCCGGGAGGTCCAGCGTCAGCACGGTTCGGGGCCCCACCCTTCGCAGTTCCAGGCCCACGCCCTCCAGGGCTGGGCCCCCATCCAGCACGACCTGCGCCCCGGCAAAGGCAAGCTGCCCGCTGTCCCTGGGCAGCGCCCCCCAGAACCTCTCCAGGTCGGTGCCGGACAGTTCCTGATTGCCCGTCCGGGTAGACAACTGGACCAGCACCGGGCCTCCCACCACCAGCCCCCTGGGCCCCGTGGTCACGGTCCCCAGCACCAGCAGCGGCGGGTTGGCTCCCAGGGCCAGGTTGGAGACACTCAACTCCTCCTGGGGCGCTGGGGACGGAGCAAGGATCGGTGCCTCCAGGGGGGCTTCGGGGGGCACCCCGTGGACCGAGGGCTGGAGCAGGCGGACATACAGGTAGACGGGCAGGGCGGCTCCAAGCAGCCCGGCCCCAATCAGCAGCAGAACTTTCCCCGTCTTCCCCATGCCGTTGCGCCACTCCCCCCCTGTTGGTCAGGCCCCCGCGGGGCCTCTTCAGAAGACAAAGCCTTCCCGCCGAACCAGGGCAATCGCGCCCCGGGTGAGGCCCAGGGCCTCCACCACTTCCTCGGGCCGGGGGGCCTTCTCCAGGGCCAGTTCCAGGGACAGCTCCGGGGCCCCCGGCGCCCCCTCCAAGGCGAATCCAAGCAGCCCCCCGGACAGGTCCACCAGGGCCCCCTTGCGGTCCAGCTTCAGGCCCCTCTGGGCCAATCGCAGTTTGAGCTCCTCCGTCCCCGTTGGCGGCGCCTCCGTCAGCCACACCCGGTAGCGGGCTGACCGGGGCCGCAGGGAGGGCTGCCCCTCGACAAGCTGCAGGTCCCGGATCTCCAGCCCCGCCGGCAGCAGTGGCGCCAGGCCCTGCAGCAACTCCGGGACGGGAGGCAGGGGGTTGGCCAGATGGACCTCGAACCACTCCTGCGCCCCCGCATGGCCCAGGGGCAGGGAGGGCCCCATGGAGATCTTCAGCCTCGGGTGGAACCCTTCGGTGTAGGCCAGAGACAGGCCCGAGCGCCGCAGGGTCCGGGTCAGCACCCGGATGAGGTCCAGGTTGCCGATCAACCGCGCGGGTCCGTCCTTCGAAAAGAAGCCCCGCACCTTCACGAACTTGGTGGCAGTTTGGACCTTGGGGACGGAGGGACGGCCAACCAGGGCCGGGGGCGGCGGGGGCAGGGCCTCGCAGGGCACCCCACAGCCGTGGCAGGTCTTGCTGCCGTCCAGCAGGTGACAGGGGCCCGTGGGCTCCAGGCGCCGGGACCGCTCCAGCTCACGCTGGAGATACCGCTTGCTGACCCCGATCTCCATGTGCTCCCAGGGCAGGGTCGCCTGCTCATCCAGAGCCCCAATGTAGTCCTCGGCCTTGACGCCGCTGCGCTCAAAGGCGCCGGTCCAGGCCTCCTCCTTGAAGAGCTCCGCCCAGGCGTCAAACCGGGCCCCGGCCTTCCAGGCCTCCTCTATCAGCAGGGCCACCCGCCGGTCTCCCCTGGCCAGCACCGTCTCCAGGGCCGAGGTCCGCTGGTCGTGCCACTTGAATTCCACTCCCCGGGGCAGGCGCCCCTTGATGATGCCCACCCGCCGGTAGAGATCCGCCTTGGACGCCATGGGCTCCCATTGGAAGGCCGTGTTGGGTCGGGGCACGAACATGGCGCAGGAGACCGCCGTCACGAAGCGCCGGCCCCGGTAACGACTACCCACCCCATGTACCGCCGCCGCCAGGGCCGCGATGGCCTCAGCGTCCTGGTCCTCTTCCCCGGGCAACCCCAACATGAAGTACAGCTTGACCCGGTCCCAGCCCGCGCTGGCCATCCGCTCCACGGCCCCAATCAGGTCTCCGTCGGTCACGCTCTTGTTGATTGAGGGCCGCAGCCGCGCCCCGCTCTCCGGCGCCAGGGTGAGACTGGTGGTGCGACCGGACTTCATGACCTCCAGCACCTTGTCCGATACCCCGTAGGCCCGCAGGGAGGACAGGGACAGGTTGGTGTGGGTGGCCTCCATCAGAGGCAGGAGGCCTGTGACCAGGGGCTCCAGGTCCGGGCGATCCGCCGTGGACAGGGCCGCCAGCCCCAACTCCTCCATGCCGCTCTCCGCCAGGCGCACCCTGGCCTCCTCCAGTAACTCGGCGCCATCCCGGTCCCGTAGAGGCCGGTAGAAGAACCCGGCCTCACAGAAGCGGCAGCCCTGCACACAGCCCCGGGTCAGTTCCAGGGAGACCCGGTCGAACACGGTCTCGCAGGAGGGTATGGGGAAGTAGGACACGCCGGGGGCCGCCCCAAGCACTGCCACATTCTGTTTCTTCACCCGCAGCCCCGGATGGACCAACATCCCTCCAGGCCCTTCCACTGGCACATGCAGCGCCGGCACATAGGCGCCGGGCAGCCCATCCAGGGCCTCCAGGGCAGCCCGCCGGGATCGGGTCCCGGCAAAGTCCACCCGCTTGAGGGTCTCCACCAGGGGCCCCAGCAGGGCCTCCCCGTCCCCCAGGAGGAAACAGTCAATGAAGGGCGCCAGGGGCTCGGGGTGGGAGGCACACAGCCCCCCCGCCACCACCAGGGGTCCAGCCACCGAGAGCTCCGCCCGCCGCAGGGGCAGCCCCGCCAGGTCCAACATGGTCAGCACATTGGTGTAGTCCAGCTCGGAGGGCAGGGACAGGGCCAGCACATCAAACTCCGAGGCCGGCAACCCCAGGTCCCGAGAGAACAGGGGCAGGGCCCCACCCCGGATGGCCGCCTCCAGGTCCGGCCAGGGCGCAAAGAGGCGGTCCACAAAAACCCCCTCCAGGTCCCGCAGCGCAGAGTACAGCAGCGCGAGCCCGTGGTTGGACATGCCAACCTCGTAGACCTCCGGGAAGGTCAGGGCAATCTTCAGATCCCCTGGCTTGGGGGGCTTGGGGGGTCGGGGGAAGAACTCGCCCCCGGAATAGCGCGAGGGGTTGGTCACGCCGCTCTTGATCAGGAGGTCAGTCCAGTCTTTCAATTGTCTCCTCCAGCGGGCAGCCCGCGGGCCAGCACCAGCAGGTTCTCCGCCAGAGCCGGGAGGGCCGTGGCGGCGGGGCGTCCGAAGCGCCCTGCGGAGGCCACCAGATCAATGGTTGCAAGGGTGCTGCCGGTGGCGGACAGCCGGAACCCCCGGGGCCCCCTTGGCTCAATCAACAACTCCTCCACCTGCTCCACGGGCAGGACCCGACGCCCCAGCAGGAAGGGGCCCAGGCTGCGCCGAAACACCAGGGTCTGGCCCTGGCGTAGGATGGTGGTCTTGACCAGCGTCGGCCCCAGCAGACTACCCAGGAACAGCAAGCCCAGGAGGCCCAGGAAGGGGCCCACCAGGAACCCGAAGACCTCGGCGCTGGCAACGGACAGAAACAGCAGGGTCCCGAGGCTGAGGGACAGGAGGCCTCCGAACAGCATCAGCCAGCACAGGGGTCTGGCCAGGGCGGTGGAGTAGAAGCTGATGGCCGCAGGCTGGGGCAGTATGGGAGTGGGGGGGGCCGGGGGGGGCACCTCCCTACCAAGCCCCCAGAGCGTATCCAGGGCCCCGCGAAGGCTCTCCAGCAGGCGCCGGTCCCGGGAGGAAGCCAGGCGCACGGCCAGCCCCTGGGGGAGGCGAAGGTGAAGATGGGAGAAGCCGGACTCCTGGTCCTCTGGCTGGGCCAACAGGTCCAAGCGGGCGTTGGTGGGAACCGCGAAGGCCAGCCCGTTGCCGGGACTGGTTCCGTAAAGGGTGAGCCCCCTGGGGGACGCATGAAAGCCGCCCTGCAGGCGCCCCAGGGACCAGCCCAGGGACAGAAACAGCAGGCCCAGCCAAAGCACCGACAGCAGCGCCAGGATGCCCTCAGGGGAATCCGGGGACAGGTCCCTAGCCATCATCCCAAACACCGCCAGGCCCCCCAGGCCAAAGGCGCCACAAAGCAAAGCCAGGACCAGCTTCCTGGTTCCCGCCACCCGCATTCCCGTTCCAACCTGTTCCATGGGCCCTCCCGTCAACAGGGTCGGCATTATAGGGGCAGGACCCCGAAATGACCAGACGGATCCCCCGCCCGCCGAAAGTGTTTGTGTCGCCAAAGGGGTGCTTCTAGAATGCGGCGGCTTGTATAGGCGCCCCAAGGAGACCAAACGGTATGAAGACAATCATCGAGCCCTTCAAGATCAAGATGGTAGAGAGCCTCCGCATGACTACCCGGGAGGAACGGGAGCGGATCATCACCGAGGCCGGACATAACCTCTTCCTGGTCAAGTCCCAGGATGTGTTGATTGACCTGCTCACCGACAGCGGCACGGGCAGCATGAGCGACCGCCAGTGGGCGTCCATGATCCTGGGGGACGAAGCCTACGCGGGCTCCCGCAGCTTCTTCCGGTTCGCCGACAAGGTGCGAGAGATCACGGGCTTCAAGCATGTCATCCCCACCCACCAGGGGCGGGCCGCCGAGCACATCCTGTTTGGCGTGGTCACCGGCAAGGGCGACACAGTCCCCAACAACACCCACTTCGACACCACCCGGGCCAACATCGAGAACACCGGCGCCGTGGCGCTGGACTTCGTGTGCCCCGAGGGCAAGAACCCCCAACTGGTGGCCCCCTTCAAGGGCAACATGGATGTGGAGAAGCTGGACCAGTTCCTCAGCAACCGGGGCTCCGCCAAGGTACCCCTGGGCATGCTGACCATCACCAACAACGCCTCCGGTGGCCAGCCCGTCTCCATGGACAACATCCGGCGCACCGCGGCGGTCTACAAGAAGCACCAGATCCCCTTCTTCCTCGACGCCTGCCGCTTCGCCGAGAACGCCTACTTCATCAAAACCCGCGAGCCGGGCTACGCCGACAAGAGCCTGCTGCAGATTGCCCAGGAGGCCTTCAGCTACGCCGACGGCTGCACCATGAGCGCCAAGAAGGACGCCCTGGTGAACATCGGCGGGTTCCTGGCCATGAACAACGACGACTGGGCCCACAGGTCCCAGGCCCACCTCATCCTCACTGAGGGCTTCGTCACCTATGGCGGTCTGGCCGGGCGGGATCTGGACGCCATGGCCCAGGGCCTCACCGAGGTCCTGGAAGAGGACTACATGCACTACCGCATCCGCTCCACCCAGTATCTGGGCGAGCACCTGAACGCCGTGGGGGTCCCCACCTATCAGCCCGCCGGGGGCCACGCCATCTATGTGGACGCCCGGGCCTTCCTGCCCCACATCCCAGCCAGTCAGTACCCCGGGCAGGCCCTCTGTGTGGCCATGTTCGTGGAGGGCGGCATCCGGGCCGTGGAGATCGGCAGCGTGATGTTCGGCAAGGAGGACCCCGTCACGGGGGCCTTCGTGCCCGCCGCCAACGAACTGGTGCGCCTGGCCATCCCCCGGCGCGTCTACACCCAAAGCCACATCGACTATGTCATTGAAGTGATGGAAGAGGTGGCCGCCAACCGGGACCAGGTCCGGGGCCTGCGCTTCAAGTATCGGGCCCCCGTGCTGCCCCACTTCACCTCGACCTTTGAGATGGTTTGATCAGGAAGGCTCAATCGATGAACGACCACTTGCAGGAAAAGACCAAGGCCGCCGGACCCGCCAAGGGCAGCCGGACCTCCTACTACATTGCCAAGCTGATTGGCGTCCTCATCAAGCGGCCGGTGGTCTCCCTGGCTGCTATCTTCGCCTTCTCGGCCCTCTGCCTTTGGGTGGGCATGGGGCTGGACATCCGCACCAACATGGAGGACCTCTTCCCGGATCACACGCCCCATGTCGTGCGGGCCCGGGAAGTGCGCGAGAAGCTGGGGTTCTCATCCCAGGTGAAGTTCATCATCGGCTCCCCCGACAAGGACGCCAACATCCGCTTCGCCACCGACCTCACCGAGCGAATCCGGAAGATGCCGGACATCAAGAGCGTGGAGCTGCGCACCGACATCTCCTTCTTTGAGAAGAACGCCCTGCTGTTCCTCGAGATGGACGAACTGCAGAAGCTGAAGGACCGGGTCCAGCGCTCGGTGAAGAAGGCCGTGAAGGAGGAACTGGACGCCCCTGAGGCTGACGGTAACGCCGCCGCCCCAACGGAAGAGGAACTGGCCGACGAGGAGGACCTGGACGAGGACTTCGGCGACGGCAACGCCAAGGCCGCCCCCACGCCCAAGGGTGGCAGCGTCCTGGCGGAGGACGAGAAGGCCGTGGAGGACGAGATCCCCACGGAGGAGGAGCTTCGCGAAAACTACGGCCTGGACCGCTTCTCCGAGTACTCCATGGCCAAGGACGGCTCGTTCATCTCCCTCAAGGTCTACCCCACCATCAACCCCAACCGCCTGGCCGAGTCCAAAGTCATGCTGGCCGGCTTCGAGCAGACCATCAAGGAACTGAACCCCGCCTCCTACCACCCCGAGTTGAAGTGGGCCATGGAGGGCGACTACCACAAGAAGATCGAGGAGATGGGGGTCATCACCAAGGACCTGACCAACTCCACCCTGCTGTCCGCCGCCGCCATCGTCCTGTTGCTGGCGCTGTTCTTCGGCAACCTGCGCACCATCATCTTCGTGCTGGTCCCCCTGTGCGTGGGCATCGCCTGGACCATGGCCTTCGCTGAGCTGACCATCGGGTACCTGAACCTCATGACGGCCTTCATTGTCTCCATTCTGTTTGGTCTGGGGGTGGACTTCTCCATCCACGGGGTCAGCCGCTACATGGAAGAGCGGACCCACGGAATGTCGGTGCCGGACGCCCTGGTCAGCGGCCTGTCCAAGCTGGGCAAGCCCATGTTCAGCGCCGCCATGACCACCGCCGTGACCTTCTTCTCCCTGGCCCTCTTCGAGTTCCGGGGCTTCTCCCAGTTCGGCGTCATTGCCGGCGTGGGCGTGCTGCTTTGCCTGGCCGTGGTCATCCTGGTGCTGCCCCCCCTGGTGGTGCTGGTGGACCGCTACCTGCCCGAGCGCAGCGTCTCCTTCGGCACGCGCCTGGGCAAGCTGCCCTTCTTCTCCCGCTCCTTCAAGGGCGCCCGCTGGACCTTCATCACCACCATCGTGGGCCTGCTGGTCCTCACCATCGGCCTCAAGGATCTGGTCCTCATGGACCCCGACATGTCCAAGGTCATGACCAAGACCAATACCACCACCAACGACTTCATCAAGCAGTACCGGGCCAAGGTGGAGCGGCAGTCCATGAGCCCCATCATCTTCCCCACCGATTCCCTCGAGGACACCCGCAAGCTGCACCGCTGGCTGGAGGCCAACTGGGTCAAGGGCGACCCCAAGAACAAGCTCAGCCGCCTGGAGGCCTTCCACTCCATCTGGTCTTTTGTCCCCGCGGGTCAGCAGGAGAAGGTGACCCTGGTGGGTGAGATCCGGGACACCATCCGCAAGAAACTCGGGGCCATGAGCCCCGAAGACCGGGACAAGGCCGAGAAGGCCCTCAAGTACCTGTCCCCCGAGTCCTTCGCCGTGGAGGACCTGCCTGACTGGCTGCGCACCCGCTTCACGGACCAGAACGGGGAACTGGGCACCTACCTGTTGGCCTTCGCCAAGGGCCGCAAGGAAGATGCCCGGGAGGTGGGCCAGATAGTCCAGCAGTTGGACAACCTCCAGGTGGAGGGCAAGACCTATTACTCCACCGCCAGCTATTACATCATGTATGACGCCTTCGAGATGGTGAAGAAAGAGGGCCCCATCGCCATGGCCCTGGCTGGCTTCATGGTCCTGCTGGTGCTGCTGCTGGACTTCCGCAGCCTCCGTAAGGCCCTGTGGGTCTTCGCGCCCCTACCCCTGGGCATCGCCGCCTTCCTGGGGCTTTGCGGCCTCAACGGCTGGACCATCAACATCCTGAATATGGTGGTGCTGCCCACGCTGATCGGCATCGGCATCGACACCAGCATCCACCTGTATCACCGCGGTCGGGAGCTTCGCCGCCAGCGGGCCTGCGGGGAGACCACCGACACCATGGGGCTGGTCATCTCCACCACCGGCGCTGCCGCCGGCGTCTCCTCCCTCACCACGGCCATCGGCTTTGGCGGCATGATCATCGCCAACAACCCGGGCCTGTCCTCCATCGGCCTCATGGCCCCCGTGGGCATCTGCGTATGCTATCTTTGCTGTGTCCTGCTGACGGGCTCCGCCCTCTGGTTCTGGAAGCCCGGCGTCAAAAAGGAAGAAGGAGGTTCCAAATGAGACTGCTTTCCTCTCTGGTGTTCTTCACCGTCCTTTCCCTGGCCGCCACCGCCCAGGCCTTCGAGGTCAAGGCCTACACCGGCGCCCCTGGCAAAGCCGGCCTGGAGGACCTCTCCCCCACCCCCGAGGCCCCCGGCAACAGGGACAACATCTTCTACGGCGAGCAGTACTCCTTTGCCACTCGCGTGGAGGGCGCCGACAATGCCTGGTTCCAGTTTGGCTTCTCCAACCTGGGGGCGGGCAGCGGTCGCGCCATCGTCCAGGCCGACTTCACCCCCAAGGGGGGCAAACCCATATCCTTCAAGCAGGCCTTCCCCAGGGGTGACTGGACCTGCGAAAAGGCTCCCTTGAAGCTGGCCTTTGGCAAGAACACCCTGGCCTTCGACGGCACCCTCTGGACCGTCCACATTGAGGCCAAGGACTTCACCGCCGACTACACCCTGGAGAACCTGACCCCCGCCTGGAAGCCCGGCAACGGCGAGGTTGACTTTGGCTCCGAGGGCTCCTATCGCATCCAGGTGGTGGCCCCCCGCGCCAAGCTCAGCGGCAAGGTGGTCCTGAAGGACGGCACGGAGCACCAGATCTCCGGCTTCGCCTATGGCGACCACTCCTTCACCAACATGGCCCCCCAGAAGCAGGCCCGCCGCTGGCTGCGCATCCGCAAGATCGGCGCCCGCAACACCATCATGTTCCACGCCCTCCAGACCCCGGAACAGTTCGGCAACCGCTGGGTCTCCTGGTTGGTGGTGGCTGGGGACAAGGGCATCCAGGCCTCCGTCGTGAACCCCGACCTCTCCTTCGGCGAGATGGAGACCGACAGCCCCACCGGCTATACCATCCCCAACACCATCTTCATGAAGAACGAGGCCGGCTTCCAGGGTGCCGTCAAGACCTCCCAACGGGTGGATCGGGATGACCAACTGGCTGGCCTTTCCACCGCCGAGCGCATGATTGTCTCCAAGTTCATCAAGCCCATCGCCTTCAAATATGACACCAAACTGGAGCTGCTCTGGCCCGGCCGCAAGCCCCTCAAGGCCTCCGCCAGGATGTTCTACGATCAGATGTTCTAGCCGCGCCGCGGCTTGACCTGCTGGCCAATTTCTGATAGCACGGGGGGCGTCGGGGGGCGAATGACAGGGGCTTCAAAGGACAAAAAACCCAGGCGCGCAGCCAGTGAAACCCTGGCCCGTCTGTACGCGAGTCAGGGGCATCCCCAGCGCGCCCGAGAGGTCCTCGAGGACCTGGGCAGGCCCCAGGCCGCCCAGTCCGATCCCGCCCTGATCTCCGCCCTGGAGGTGGGGCGAAGGCGGCGCCGTGTGGAGGTCCTTGAGGCCCTCCTGCGCCGGGTTCGTCGTCGCAGTCGAAGGGAGGTCCGGTGAAGAAGCTCCTGGTCATGAACGGCCCCAACATGGAGATCCTCCATCGCCGGGATCCCTCCCTTTACGGGGGGCTCTCCCTCCAGGACCTTGAGGCCCGACTGAACCGGCGGGCCTCCGAGGCAGGCCTCCAGCTTGACTTCTTCCAAAGCAACCACGAGGGCGCCCTGGTGGACCGCTTGAACTCCCTGGGGGACGACTTCCAGGGGGTAATCCTGAATCCCGCCGGCCTCACCCACACCTCCGTGGCCCTGCGGGACTCGGTGGAGGCGCTTCAGGTGCCGGTGCTGGAGGTCCACCTGTCCAATATTGATGGCCGGGAGGACTTCCGCCGGGTCTCCCTGATCTCCCCGGTGGCCCGGGGCCGGATCTCAGGGCTTGGCCCGGAGGTCTACCTGCTGGCCCTCGAGTGGTTCATCCAGACAACAGAACAGACCCAAGAAAAGGGGCCGTGAATCGTGGCAAACCCAAAGGAAAAGCTGATCAAGCAGGTGGACCAGGCCCTTCAGGGCAAGAATCTGAAGAAGGCCCGTAATCTGCTGCGAAGGATCGTGGTGGAGGACAACTCTGACATCCGATCCAGGCTGCGGCTTGGGGAAGTGCTGTTCCAGTTGGGCGAGAAGACCGAGGCCCTGGAGCACCTCTCCTTCGTAGGCGACTACTACCGGCAGCATGGCTTCCTGCTGAAGTCTGCGGCCGTCTTCAAGAAGATGATTGAGGTCGACCCTACCCGCCTGGACTTCCTCGGCGAGCTGGCCAAGCTCTACTTCCAGCTCGGCATGGCCCAGGACGCAGTGAAGCAGTTCAAGGTCCAGATTCGGGCCCAGCTCAAGGCGGGCAAGGCAGTGGACTCCCTGTTGACCGTCCGCAACATGCTGGAGATGGAACCTGGCAACCTCCGAGACCGGGTCAAGCTGGCTGAAGCCTTCGCCCAGCACGGCATGTCTGAGGATGCCGCCAGGGAGCTCAAGACCGTCCTCAAACTGCTGGAGAAGCGCAACGCCCCAAAGGGTTCCTGGGTGACCGTGGCCGAGCGCTGCCTCCACCACGACCCCAAGGATGTGGCCCTGGCCCGGGAGTTGGCCCAAAGGCTGGTCGAACTGGGTCGCTTCCCGGCCGCCCTGCCCTGGCTGGAGCTGTGCTTCAACGAGAGCCCCGATGATCCCCAGGTGCTGGATCTGCTGGCCCAGTGTTTTGAG
Source organism: uncultured Myxococcales bacterium (assembly GCA_964565265.1). Lineage (GTDB taxonomy): Bacteria > Myxococcota_A > UBA9042 > CAIXZC01 > CAIXZC01 > CAIXZC01. The sequence goes on along the minus strand of CAZMEC010000009.1, from coordinate 15,240 downwards.
GCTCTGGGGCAGCCCACCAAGGCCGTCACCGTGCTCAAGGCCATGGTGGCCATGCACCGGAAGAACGGCCTGGAGCGAGAGATCGAGGCCGCCTATTCAAAGATCCTCCAGATTGACTCCAAGGAGAAGTCTGCCCTCCGCGCCCTGGCCCACAAGCTGCCGCCGGAGGAGGTCCAGGACAAGGTTGTGGAGCTGAGCTGGGACCTGGAAGAGGGCCCCTCCATCGAACTCCTGGAGGATGGCAATGATCTGGTTGAGATCACCACAGAACCCCCGCCGGTTCCGGAGGAACCCGTCCTGATCAAGGTTGCCAGGGTTCCGCCCAAGCCAGAGCCCAAGCCTGAACCCAAGCCCGAGGCCAAGCCTGAACCCAAGCCCGAGGCCAAGCCTGGGCCCGAGCCCAAACCTGAACCCAAGCCTGAGCCTGGCACCGGGTCTGTCACCACCCGAATCAAGACCACTGGCCGGGTTACCTCCACGGGCCCCGCCCCGGCTCCGGAGGCCTCTCCCGCCCCCAAACCGCCGGCGCCCCCCCCGCCGCCCCCCCCCATGCCCCAGGGCAAGGTGCCCCCGGCCATCCGCGAGATGATCAACGCCGAGGCCACCCTGGAACTACCAGAGATCCAGGAAGACCTGGAGGACGAGGAGGAATTCGGATTTGAGGAGTTCTTCTCCGGCGACCCCCTGTCCGGGGCCACCATGGTCCAGACCATGGACGACAAGCTCCTTTCCGAACTGGGCATCTTCCAGCAGGAGCCCGACACCATCGGCCTGGTGGATATCAAGCCCCTCATCGAAAAGCTGGAGGCGGGCCAGCCCCTTACCTCCGAGGAACTCCTCAAGGCGGGGGTCAAGATGGAGCCCTCCGAGATGGAGGAACTGGACTTCTTCCTGACCGCCGGCTTGGTGGACGAGGCCCGGATGATGATCAACGAGATCCTTGGACGCAAGTGACCATTGGCGGTGGCGGGTTGGATGCCTATACTCCCTCCCGCAGTGCCACTCTGGAGGATGATGTGAACCCTAGAACCCTCTTCATTGCCCTTTGCTTTTCCCTGCTTTCCCTGTCCGCGAGGGCCGAGCCCAAGTTCGTGCAGGACCCCATTGACGGTAAGATCCTGACCTTCCAGTTGCTGGATGTGGGCCAGGGTGACGCCATCTACATCGAAACCCCGGATGGCAAGCGCATGCTCATCGACGCCGGCCCCCAGGGCGCCAAGAACGAGATCCTGGAGTTCCTGGCGGCCAAGGGCATCAAGAAGCTGGACCTCATCATGGTCACCCATGGCCACGCTGACCATGTGGGCAAGCTCAACAAGGTCCTCAAGGCCGTGGAGGTGGGGGCCGTGGTCAGCAGCGGCTTCTTCCATCCCACGGGCCTCAACGAGGACATCCTGGCCACCATGAAGGAGAAGAGCATCCCCATGAAGGTCGTCGCGGCGGGGGACCGCTTCAAGCTGGGCGACTCCGTGGAGTTTCGGGTCATCTACCCGGAGAAGGATGCCGCGCTGTCGGTCATCAGCGTCAATGACACCTCCCTGCTGGTCAAGATGACCTTTGGCGAGGTCAGCTTCGTGCTCACCGGCGACGCCGAGCACTTCACCGAGGAAATCGTCCTGAAGACCCACGCCAAGGAACTGGATGGCGACATCCTCAAGGTGGGCCATCACGGCTCGGAGACCGCCAGCAGCAACCCCTTCCTGGATGCCGTCACCCCCAAGGTGGCCATCATCTCCTGCGGCGAGAACAACAAGTTCTCCCACCCCCACAAAAGCGCCTTGGATCGTTTTTCTGAGCGTGGTATAAGAATGTTCCGAACCGACCTGGATGGGACCTTGACCATAACCACCGATGGCAAGAAGGTTCGGATTGAGACTGGCAAAAAGGCGTCGGTGTCGACGCTTTTTTTGTTTGTTGGAAAAGCTGCATAAAGGGAGAAACCAATGAAAAAGCTTTTCGCTGCTCTGGCCCTGGTGTCGTTTGCGCTGCTGTCCCCCGTCAAGGCCTTCTCGGCCGAGCCTGGCCTGATTGAAATCAACAAGGCCACCATGGAAGACCTGGTCAAGGTCAAGGGCATTGGCAAGAAGAAGGCCCAGAAGATCCTGGAGCTGAAAAAAGAGCTTGGTACCATCACCGCCATGGAGCAGCTCCGCAAGGTCAAGGGCATTGGCAAGAAGACCATCGGCACCCTGGCTTGCACCCTCTATGCCGAAAAAGAAGGCAAGCTGCCCTGCGTGCAGACTGCCCCCGCCGCCGCCGCCCCCGAGAAGGTCCTGACCGAGGCCGAGAAGATCAACATCAACACCGCCACCATGGCCGACCTGGACAAGGTCAAGGGCATTGGCAAGAAGATGGCCCAGAAGATCATGGACTACCGGACCACCAACGGTAAGTTCGCCACCATGGACGACCTCCTCAAGGTCCGTGGCATTGGCAAGAAGAGCCTGGAGAACTTCAAGAAGTACATGAAGGCCGAGTAAGGTCTCTTCCCCCCCGCCCGCCCTTTCCAACAATCCCCCACACTTCAAGCCATCCGAACCCCGACCGCAAGGGAGGGGGCGAAGCCATCCGAACCCCGACCGCAAGGGAGGGGGTTGCCCGTTTGGCCTTCGCTGTTGACAGTTTGCTCCAACCAGTGGACAACTGTGATCCGTTCAGTTCAGGAGTAATGGCATGGTCATCAACACCGTCGCAACGCTGCTGGCTTTGCTGCTTGGGCCCCTGGCCCCGGAGCAGACCTACTTCGCCTACACCACCGAAACCATGACCCAGGACGGGGCCAGTCGACAGGTCTTCGTGCCCTTCAGCTTCTCGGGCCTCGCGGAGACCCAGCTTGAGCGGCGGTTTCAGGTGGTGTTCCAGCGCCTCCATGCCCCCCGGGCGGGGCTCTGGGGGTCCACCAGTGTCCAGTTGACCACCACGGCCGCCGGCGCGGTGTCGGCTCGGCTCACCCTGGACCCCGCCAAGATCCTCTACCACGACTTCATCCTGGGTGAGATCTACCTGACCCTGGCCAACCTGGGCGTGGCCGAGATCTACCTCCAACCGGAGGGCCGACGCCTTGGCCCGGCGGACCTTCGTTACCCCTACTTCGCCACCGTCGTGCCGGCCCCCCAGGCCCTGCCCCCGGCCCGCTTCGGCAACGCCGTGATTCGCCTGCCCTCCGGCGCCTTCCTGCCCTCCGATGAATACTACCAGCGCCTGGCCCGCCGGGACGAGGCCACCCTCAAGGAAGTCCTGGCCCTGCTGACCACCGGCAGCCCTGCGGAGAAGCTCCCGGTGATGCAGGCCCTGGCGCCCCTGGGCATTGGGGACCGTCGCGCCCGGTTGCTCCCCCTCATGCAGGACGCCGACGAGGGCATTCGCAAGGAGGCCCTGGCGCTGCTGTCCGGCGAGAAGGACGCTACCTTCCTGGAGGCCGCCGCCCGCATGGCCGACGGGGACAAGTCCACGGCCCTGCGCCTGGACGCCGCCCGGGTGTTGGTGGCTGCGGGCCGCAGCGAATACCAGATCTTCCTGCTCTTCGACAAGCTCCAAAGTGGCGACAAAGGGGTCATCTTGGACACCATTCGAAGCCTGGCGGCCTCAGGCGACAAGCGGGTAATGGCGGCCCTGGACGACCTGGTCAAGTCCGGCGATCCGGACATCTCCAAGGCGGCCTTTGATGCCTATCTGTCGGTCTGCGAGACCACGGATCTGGTGGCCCTGGTGGCCCGAGAGGATCTTCTCACCGAGTATCGCGCCCTGGCCGCCGAGCGCCTGCTCCAGGCCAAGCTGCCTGAGCAACTGCTTCCGGCAGTGACCTTCCTGGCCACCAAGGGCACCGACTTCCAGACCATGGACGCCCTGCGGGTGGTGGAGATGCGGCGGCCCCAAGGGGTGGCCCCCCTGCTGGCCCAGCTCATGCAGGATCCCCGGGTGAATGTGGCCCTCAAGGCCGTCGAACTGGCCCGCCTGCTCAAGCTCACCGAGCTCATCGGCGACCTGAACAAGGCTGAGGGGCGCAAGGAGCTTGGCGAGGCTCCGGGGCTTGCGGCCCGGGAGCTGCTGCTGTCCATGGACCTGGGGGACCTGCTCAAGCTGGCGGACTCCAAGGACCCTGCGACCCGGGTCAAGGCCACCAATACCCTGATGCCCTTTCTCCGCTCCGACCGGGACCGTCCCCGGGTGCTGCCCGTCCTGAAGAAGGGCCTCCAGGACAGCTCGGCTGACCTGCGGGCGGCCTGCGCTCGAGCCATCTTCGAGACCGGAGACCCCAAGCTGCTGGCGGACCTGGCGGGCCTGGGTGGGGACGCCGACTCCAGGGTCCGGGTGGTGGCTGTGAAGGCGGCTTCGACCCTCCCCGGGGCCCCTGGGGACGGCCCCATTCTGGCCCTCATTGACGACCCCGACGACGAGGTCAAGCTGGAGGTCATCGGAGCCATCAGCGCCCGCCGGATTGTGACCGCCAGGGACAAGCTGCGCTACCGGGTGACCCAGCGGGACCCCCGCCTCAAGGCCGCCGCCCTGGCTGCCATCGTGAACCTGAACCAGACCCCCGCCGAACACGAGCTCTTCTTCCAACTCTACCAAAGCGCCGTGCTGGACATGGATCCGGGGGTCAAGCTGGCGGGCCTGGAGGGCCTCAAGTACATCCGCAACGACGCCGTGACCATGCTGCTGCTGGATGGCACCCTTTTGACCCACGGCGACGCCCGGGTCCGGGCCAAGGCCATGGAGGTCATGGGGGGCACGCGCAACCCCGAGGTCATTGAGAATCTGGCCAGGGGCCTGGGGGACAAGGACAAGACCGTGCAGAAGGCCGCCATCCTGGCCTTCAAGCAACTGGGCAATTCGGGCGGCGAGATTCCCCTGGAAGAGTTCGTGAACAACACCGACGATGAAACCCTGCGGGGCCTGGCCAAGGAAGCCCTGGCAGTCATCAGAAACCCCGCCAGCCGGGGCCTTCTGCCGTAACAGGCCCGGCCACCCCAGCCCCCTCCCTGGCGGTCGGGGTTCGGATGGCGCCGTTACCAACCGGCCAACACCAGCATCAGGCCCGGCTCGCCTCCCTCGAAGACCAGCGGCAGCACATTGAAGCGCACCTCGCCCTTGCCGCCCTTGTGGCGGTGCAGTCGGGGCACCAGATAGCCCGCGCCCGCCCCCACCAGGGCGCCCGCCGCCACATCCGTCCAGAAGTGCTTGCCCCCCGCCACCCTCAGCACCGCCGTACCGCTGGCCAGGCCCAGCAGGCCCCCGCCCACCAGCCAGGTCTCGGGGCCTTCATGCTTCCCGGCGAAGATGACCAGGCCCGCCGTGGCCGCGGCGAAGGCATTGGCGGTGTGTCCCGACGGGAAGGACCGGGCAGCCCCCGCCGAGCTTCGCTCCGACGCCGGAGCGTCGGGCTTGTAGGCCACGGGCCGAGGCCTGTCGAAGGCCACCTTGAGGACCTCCGTGGTGGCCAGCGCCACGGACATGGTCTCCGCGAAGAGCAGGCTCTCGGACCAGAACTGCTGGTGTTGGAAGCCCTCCGGCGCCAGGGCGTCCAGGCCCGACACCAACAGGGGCAACCCGACGGCGGCCCAGGCCGTGTAGTCCGACGCCGTCTCCGCCGCGCTGCTGTCCCAATCCAGGGCCGACCGGTCCACCCAGTTCAGGTCTCCCCGATCACAGGCCGCTCCGCACCAAGGCCCAGCACCGTCAGCGATGGTTTGACGCGCCGTCAGGGAGAATGCAAACAGCCCGGCGGTGAGGGTCCCGTCCAGCCAGGGGTCCACCTCATAGTGATACCCGGCCTCCGCGGCCCGCAGGCCCGGCCCAGCCACCACGAACAACAGACCCAGGGTCGCAAGCAGCACCGGCAGTCTTCTCATGGGTTGACTTCCATCCAGGTGTAGAACGACGCCATGGTCACCCAGAGCCACCCCAACATGCAAGCGCCAAGACGGCGCCGCCGTTGACTGGAGGCCCCACCTGGGATAGGTTCTCGCCATGTTGCTTGCGCCAACGACCCCCCGCAGATTCTTCCCCCTGGTCCTCGCCCTCCTGGTGGCACTGCTGGCCCCCCTCGCCCTCCCCCCGGCCCCCGCCCTCGCCGCCAACCCCCTTGAGCCAGACCTCAAGGTCCTGCCCGCCAAGCCCCAGGGGATGGACGAGAACCGGCTGCGACGCCGCATCGTGATTGACGGCAATCGGGCCCTCTCCTCCGAGGTCTACTACTATGTCATCGAGCGCCTCCCCGGGGTCTCCAAGGGCAAGCTCAGCCGCCGCGGTCTTCAGGAGGGAATCCTGCGGTTCCTGCGCCGCACGGGCTACCTGTTGGCCACCGTCAAGGTCCAGCGCACGGGCAAGAAGTACCAGGTCCACATTGATGAGGGCCGCCTCGAGAAGATCATCTTCAGCGGCCGTGGCACCTTCCGCACCATCCAGCTCAAGCTGGCCTTCAACCTCCCCAACAGCATCTTCAACTCCTACCAGGTGGAGGAGCAGCTCATGGAGCTCTCCCGCATCTACCGCCTGCCCCCCATTCGCTATCGGCTGGTGCCCAAGACCAAGCTGCCCGAAGAGGGCTTCCAGCTGGACAAGATCAGCCAGTTGCCGCCCTCCATTCTGATTCCAGAGGCCGCCCGCTGGGATCTCTACATCGACCTGAAGCGCTCCAGCGGCTGGGACCCGGGCAGCTCCTACGGCTTCACCTACGACACCTCCCTGGGCGCCCAGATCTACTGGAGCCACAAGGACGAGGACCTGCTGGTATCCGGGGACCGTTGGCGAACCACCATGGATCTGGGCCTGGTGACCCGCCGCCATCTGGACACCAACGAGATGTTTCCCATCCTCTCCCGGGGCGCCGCGGGCTTCACCTGGTTCACCCCCGATCTGGGCCTGGGCTTCCGCCCCTTGGGGGACTTCTCCGGGGTGGTCACCAGCGACCAGCGCCGGGACATGGACATGGACATCTACCTGCGCTACCTGCTGACGGCCACCATCTCCATGTCCTTCGAGACGGCGGATCTGGTCTTCGCCACGCTGGGCACCGGCATCCAGCGCAAGTCCGTCTTTGGCATCCACCACATCCCCGGCGTCCAGGCCCCCGAGGAGCCCTTCAGCCGCCTCCGTCCCCTGGTCCTGGGCAACATTGAGTTCTCCTTCGACCGCAAGGCCGCGCGCAGCGACCGCCGCCACCATCTGAACCTGGATTCCTACATCTACATGCCCCAGGACACCCCGGGCTTCGCCCGCTTCGAGTACCTCTACGAGCGGACCCTGGACCTGGGCTGGCATGATCTCTGGCTGGCCTCCCGGGGGGTCCTCCTCACGGGCCATGTGGAGTTCGATGAGGACCAGGCCGTGGGTGGCAGCTTCGTGCGGGCCGTCTTCGTGCATCGCTACTATGTCTCTCGGGTGGCCAACCTCTCCGCTGAGTTCCGCTACTCCCTCCTGCGGGATGTCTACAAGCTCAGCCTCTTCCATGATCTGGCGGCCTTTGGCCAACAGAACCGCCTCTATTGGTTCGGGCGCGGTGGCGTAAGCGGCGGCTCCGAGACCTTCCGCCTGGCCAACTCCGGCGGCCTGGGCTTCCATGCCCTGCTCCTCGACACCTTCCAGTTCAACCTCTACCTGGCCGCCGGCTATTCCTCAGAGGGCCTGGCCGACTACGGCTTCACCTCAAGTTTCGTCAAGGTTTTCTGAACCATCTGGAGGTTTTTTTTGGGGGGGGGCGCAGGGGGGCGCGCTACTGAACTACGGCGCCGCCTTGGGCGGCCTTGTCGGCCTGCTGAAGATAGTCTTCGCATTCCATGATGAGGTTGTTGGTGGTGTTGGAGTCGTCGCCCAGCTTCTGGGCCCTCTTGAGGTGGGGAATCGCGTCCTTCCATCTCTTCTGCCGCATCAGAGCCTGCCCCTGGGCCAGGGCCCCTTCCATTTCCTTCTCCAGCCGCTGGCAATCCGCGATGAGTCCATCCACGGTCTGCTGATGCCAGCCCATGCGCCGGGCGTTCTTGAAGTTCTCGACGGCCAACTGATACTGACCCCGTTTCATCTGCTTCTTGCCGAAGTCCATGGCCATGCGGGCCAGCTCAAAGTCATCCTCGTTCATGGCCTCCCGGGACAGCTCCTCGGCGCTCTTGCCTTTGGGCTTGGGGGCTGGGGAGGCGCCCCCCTGGTCCCCGGAGGACCCGGCTGGCGCGGCCTGACCCAGGGCCTGCGCGGCCCCCTGGCCTCCCGCCGCCGGCGATCCCGAAGGCGCAAGCCCCGGAGCCCCAACCGACCCCGTTGCCCCACCTGCCGCCGCCGCGGCTGCTGCCGCCGCCCCAAGCCTCAACGAGACCGGCTCGTTGGGGTTGGCAGGGCGGCCTCCCGACCTGTCCGCACCGCCCAAAGCCTGTTCCATCTTTCGGGCCAGGGCCCCCTTGTCCACGCCTGCCTCCAGGCCCTGGGTCGCAGGCACCCGAGGTCCCAGGTCGCCCTGGATATTGGCCTCGTCTGAGCCAAGCCCCGGCAGATCCTTGTTGGCCAGTTGGTCCAGGGCCGCCTTTCTCGCAGCCGCCAGGTCCACCTCCGCCCCCTGGTCTCCGCGGCGCCCGCCGCCCCGCTGTTCCGCGGCAATGTTCAGGACCCGTTCTTCATCTTCCGCCCCCAGGATGCGCCGGGCCCCGGTCACGATGTCCTGGAAGAACACCACCAGCACGGCCACCAGCAGGGCCACCCCCACCGCGGACGCCAGCATGCCCCGCTTTCGCTGGGCCACCAGGATGGCCTTGGCGTCCAGGTCCAGCTCGGCCCAGATGCGCTTGAGCTCCTCCGGGTCCTGCTTGGCCAGGGGCGCCTGAACGCCAACATCCTCCAGGACCTCCTCGGCCAGGGCCACGGGGGCCACCGCGCGGAGTTCGTCCTCGGGCTTGGTATTCCTCACCAGATCCGCCAGAATCGGGCCCTCCCGCTTGAGAACCATTTCCAGTTCTGCGCGAAGGACCGAGGCGCTCTGGAGGCGCTTGGCGGGGTGTGGTTCCAGGGCCAGCTCCAGGGTCCGGGTGAGGCGCGGCGGGAGGCTGTCAAAGGGCAGCGTCTCCTTCCAATCGTCCCCGCCCCGCAGCCTCCTCTTGAAGAGGTCCACCGGGCAACTGGCCTTGAAGGGCTCGTGCCCTGAGAGGACCTCCAGCAGCAACACGCCCAGGGCATACACATCCGTGTACACATCCCGGCTCTTGCCCGCGGCCTGCTCCGGGGAGACATAGCAGGATTCCAGGCTGGACAGCCCCAGCTTGCTGTATTCGCGGCCGTCCTCGTCCAGCAGCAGTCCACCGTCGCCGGCCTCGCCCAGCAGCGCCCCCCAGGCCCCCTCACTATAGACGATCATCACATTCGACGGCTTGATGGACAGGTGCAGGATGCCCTCAGCGTGCAACTCCTCCACCGTCTTGCAAAGGTCCAGCAGCCACGCCAGGGCCACGCGCGGATTGGGTGGGCCCTCGCCCTTCAGGACCGTCCGAAGGTCCCTGCCCTCAACCCATTCGGAGACCCGGTAGAGGTTGCCCGTGGGGGTGAGGCCGAAGTCCAGGACCCGGATGTAGCCGGTGCCCTTGAAGGCCAGTTGGCGAGTGACCAACCGATTGAAGCGCTTCATGACCACCGGGTCCCGGCTGATCATGGGATCGAAGATCTTGACCAGCACCTTCTTCGCCCCAGCCAGTTGCTCGGCCTCGTAGGACCGCCCGTACTTGCCGTGGCGGGGCATGGCCGAGACCAGGCGGTAGCGGTTGTCCAGGATCAGGCCGCTCTGGTCGCTGAGGCGCTCCAGGTGGATGAGGGGGATGCCGTGGAAGGGACAGAACCCGTCCGCCGACGGATACAGGGCAAGGCAGTCAGGGCAGTAGCTCTGGTGCAGATTCTCCATGGCGCGGATGATAACCGTTAATGGGGCTGCCGACAAAAAACAAAATGGTGGACTCAGGCCCCGCCGGGGCGGCCCTTCTTGTACAGCGGATCGGCCTCCGCAAGCTGCCGGCGCTGGACCTTGCCCACGGCGGTCTTGGGCAGCTCTTCGATGAACTCGAAGTAGCGGGGGACCTTGTAGTGGGTCAGGTTGCTGCGGCACCAGGTCCGAAGATCCTCCTCCGTGACCTTCCCCTTCTGGGAGGGCTCCAGCACCACCCAGACCTTGATGACCTCATTGACCTCCGGGTCGGGGATGCCATAGGCCGCCACTTCCTTCACGGCGGGGTGCGCGGACAGGAGCTGCTCTATTTCATTAGGGAAGATACTGTAACCCTTGTATTTGATTAGCTGTTTCTTTCTGTCCTTGAGCGTCACATGACCCAGGTGATCCATGAAGCCCAGATCCCCCGTCTTCAGCCAGCGGCGGCCCTCGTGCTCAATGAAGCACTCCTCCGAATCCTCCTGATGCTTGTGGTATCCAAGCATCATCTGGGGCCCGTGGACCACCAACTCGCCGATGTTCTCCTCGCCGGGGGGCAACTCCCGGGAGACTGTCTCCAGATCCATGATCTTCCAGTCCGTGCCCCGGAAGGGGATGCCAATGCTGCCAAAGGTCCGCTCGCCGTAGAGGGGCATGAGGCTTACCAGGGGGGTGCACTCGGAGAGGCCGTAGCCCTCCCTCAGGCTGCACCCGGTGAGCCGCTCGAACTTCTCCTGCACGGGCTTGTGCAGAGGGCCGGCACCGGAAACACAGACGCTGTATTTGCCCTTGATCTGGTGTTTGCCGGGGTGGGCCTCCAGGTAGTCCGCCATCTTCTGGAACAGCACCTCAGCCCCCAGGAAGATGACATCGGTGCCAGGCTTGACCACCAGATCCGTGGTCTCACAGAGTTCCTTCATGGCGGGGGGCTTGGGGAACAGCAGGATCCAGGCGCCCATGATGACCGAGAGGTTCATGACGCCCGTCATCCCGAAGGAATGGAAGAAGGGCAGGATGCCCAGGATGGCCTTGTCCCCGGCCGTCTTGAACAGGTAGTCCTTGGCCTGGTACACATTGGCCACGCAGTTGAAGTGGGTCAGCATGGCGGCCTTGGGCACACCGGTGGTGCCGCCGGTCATGATGAGGGTGGCCACATCCTTCTCGGGGTCAATGGCGACCTCCGGGGCGCGGTCGCTGGTCTTGAGCAGCTCCAGGAAGGGCTGGGAGTGGGACGGTACAGGCCCAAAGGGGATCTTGCCCAGCTTCATGCCCAGGGTGCGCTTCCACCAGGGCAGGAAGTCCGCGATGTTGGTGTGCACCAGCAGCTCCACGGGGGACTTGTGGATGATGGGCGCCAGGACCGGCTCGTAGAGGGCATCCAGGGTGATCAACACCCGGGTCCCCGTGAGCTTCAACTGGTGCAGGGCCTCCGCGGGCTTGTAGGTCGGGTTGATGCCGCTGGCCCAGGCCCCGAGGCGAGCGCAGGCGTAATAGGCGATGACATACTGGAAGGAGTTGGGCAGCAGCAGGGAGACCACCTCGCCCTTGCGCACCCCCAGGTTGTGCAGGGAGGCTGCCAGGGAGTCCACCAGGGAGTCCAGGCGCTCGTAGGTCATCTCCTCGCCCAGGAACCACAGGGCGCGGGACTTGGGGTGCGCCTTGGCGGTGGTCCTCAGGGCCTCTCCGAGGCTGATGACGGGGATCTCCACGGAGGGGGCCCAGCCTTGGGTCCAGCCGGACTCGGGGTTGAACCAGGGACGCTCGGGGGATACTTCAACCTTCATGGTTCTCATGGGCACTCTCCAGTTGACACAGCGCGTTGGCTGGAACTTACAACAGGTCGGGCCCGCCGGAACAACCAAAATCCGCGCTGGGGCCTGCTTTAGCCGTGCTTCCCAAGGGATGGCGCGGTCTACTTGTTCTACCAATCCTTCGCTTGTGGCGACCCGGCCCCCGGGAGTATAGTCGCGGTCTAACAGCCCGGAGGCTTCCATGGACGATTTTGCGATCAATTATGAAGAGAATGGCATCCTGAAGATCAAGGAAGAGGGCCGCCTGACCCTCGGCAAGGGCGCCTGGATCACCGTGATCTACGCCTTCCGCGAGTGGGACGAGGCCAAGGACAGCTACGGCCCCTTGAAGGCCATGCTGCGTCGCTACCACAAGACCGGCGGCACCTTCCGCGTGCAAAGCCGCTTCAACATCACCGGCGCCGCCCAGGCCAACGCCGTGGCAGGCTTCCTGACGGAGTGGTTCCCGGCCACAACGGACGACTCTAAGGAAGCATGAGGTCCGGGCGCTTCAGCTTCTCGGGCAGATACACATCCATGACATAGTTCAGGCCACGGGCTGCGAAGGCCTGCTGCTCAACGCGCACTCCCATGCTGATCATGTGGTTCAGGGCGTCGATCCACTTCTTGTGCTGCTGCACGAAGGGGTCGTTCTTCATGGCGTCCAGGGCCCGCTTGCGGTCCTTGTCATCCAGCGGGTGGGTGGGCAGGTCGTAGTCCAGGATGTCCTGGGGGGTCACGCCGATGAGCCTGCTTTGAGGCACGCAGAAGAACTCGTTCACGGCGGCGGCGTTGCCCGACCCCACCTTCATGGTGCGGTAGATGTTGCAGTAGCCGTAGGGGTCCCCGTCCGTGAAGACATAGACGGGCAGGTCGCAGGAATCCGCCAGCAGCCGCACGAAGCGACGGTTGGCCCGGGTGGGCACGCCCCCCATGGCGATCACGATGCAGGAGGCCGTCTTCCAATAGGCGTGGCCGTTCAGGCGCTCAAAGAGGGCGGCGGTCTCCACAGCCAGGATGAACTTGGCCTCGGTGCGGAACTCCAGCCCCTCCACCCTTGAGGGGATGCTGTAGGACCCGCGGCCAAAGGCCGTGCAGTTGATCTCGATGCGCTTGCCCGAGGCGGGGTCCGTGTCGATGACGATGAGCTCGCCCGCCACGCTGCCGTTCTGTTCCGCCGGGATGAAGCCAAGCTGCTCGCGGTTCACCGACGCCATGGCCTCGATGTCGTCCATGATGGTGTCCGACTCGTCCTGGTCCTTGAAGCCCGCGGGCCCCCACCCTGCTGCGCCCCGATCCCCCGCCACGGACTTGCCCTTGCTGCCCTTGGAGGTGTAGTAGACCTCTCTTTTTGAGGCGAAGTCCTCGGTGTCGATGAGGTGCTTGGCGAAGGCCATCAGCCGCACCGTCTGGGCGAAGCTGCGCACGGTCTGGTAGGACAGGGTCCGGTGGGCCTTCCGGGTGCCGATGGCGAAGTAGCCCTTGGCCTTGGAGAAGGTCACATTGCTCAAGGATCGAATGGGCACCGACAGCTTGGGCCGCTTGTGCGCCTCCACCTGCTCCAGCAGCTTCTCACCCAGGTCAATCAGCTTCACCCGGGCCGGGTTGCGGTCGGTTTCGGGGGCCGCGGGGGCGACGGGGGCGGTCTTGGTGGCGCTCTTCTTGGTCTTCTTCTCTGCCATGGTCAGTCCCTCACTCCGGCTAGAATCCGGTCCAGCTCGTCCAGCACACTGCGCTCCCGCCCGTCATCCAGGTCCAGCAGCTCCCGAAGGCCCAGGGCAATGTGGGGCAGGTAGGTGGCGATGTACTTGTGCTTCTTGTCCTGCTCCGTATTGCGGCGCTGGGCCGACAGGTAGATGCGCAGCTTGCGCCCGCACTCCTGGAGGGCCTTGATCATCTCGTCCTCGATCTCCGGGTAGGCCGCGATGGCTTCCTTGGATTCGGAGGTGAAGGGCACCCACACGCTGGCCATGTGCAGCACGATGGTGAGGGGCGCCACGGGCACCGAGGCCCGGGGCTGGGTCAGCTTGTAGGAGCGCCAGTTGACCTCGGTGGCGGCGCTGCTGCAGGCACAGGCGCCCTGCTGATACAACAGGGGCACCCGGTTGGCGAAGCGCAGCAGGCGGGCCTGCTGGTCCCCAGGCTGGTCGCCGCCGTAGGCCAGGGCGGCCTCGATGATGAAGGGGTTGCCCCGGTACACGGCCGGGGGCCGGGTGGTGGATGCGTAGAAGTCCGCCGACACCACGGAGGCCAGGCCCTTCACCAGTTGATCCTCGCCGATGGGGGCGACGCAGTTGGTGGGCGGGTTGTGGATCTTGGTGTCCGCCATGGCCTTCATCAGGTCTTCCAGCTTCTCCCGGGTGATCCTGCTGGTCCAGGCCTTGGAGCTTAGCTCCGCCCGCTCGCAAATCTCCTCCGCCACCCGCTTGGACACGCGGGAGAACTCCTCCTGGAGGAAGGCCGAGATGGTCTTGGTGGCGCTGTCCCGCAGCATGGCCTGGAGGATGCCCAGCTCCACGCCCCGGGGGTGGGGCTTGATCTCCGCCGTGGCGGGGGGCAGCTCGTCCACCACTCGCTGGTAGTGGGTCTGCTCCCGGTCCGGGGCCACATAGTCCAGGTTCAGGTGGGGGTTGGCGATGGCCACCTGCCGCAGGAATTCGTCCACCGACTGGCGACCCTTCTGGTAGCGGCCCTCGAAATAGATGGTGACCTTGGTGCCGTGGGAGCGTTCCCAGGGGATCTCCTGCTCGTCCAGCAGCTCGGCCTTGTTCTTCTTGGTGTCAATCCGCAGGGACACGCTGTAGGCGGGCTTCTTCTCCGACACCCGCGTGACAATCTCCATGGGGCGGCCCGTGGTGATCAGCCCGTACATGCCCGCCGCCGAGATGCCGATGCCCTGCTGGCCGCGGCTCATCTTGAGGCGGTGGAACTTGGACCCGTAGAGCAGCTTGCCAAAGATGTTGGGCACCTGGGCCTTGACGATGCCCGGCCCGTTGTCCTCCACCGTGGCCCGGAAGCGGTCCCCCCCAAGGTCCTCCAGTTCCACCCGCAGTTCGGGCAGGATGCCCGCCTCCTCGCAGGCATCCAGGGAGTTGTCCACGGCCTCTTTCACGGCCGTCAAGAGGGCCCGCTTGGGGTTGTCAAAGCCCAGCAGGTGCCGGTTCTTGGAGAAGAACTCGGACACCGAAATCTGGCGCTGCTTGCGGGCCATGGACTCGGCGGTCTCCACCAGGCGCCGCCCCACCATCCGGGGCGCGTCCTCCCCAACCAGGGGCTCCAAAATCACGGCACCAGCAGGCACCAAGCTCGAATCCACCTCAACCCCAGCCTCCTCCCCGGCACCCGGAAAGGGAATTTCCTTGAGAGCCACAAGCCCCTCCTCACCAGCGCCAAGGGGCGCCTCCAATTCAAGCCCGGACGGTATTTCCCCAGCGATCCACTGTCAAGGAACATCAAGGTGCCAGCAAACCAAGGCCCCATGGGGAAAGCCACAGTGGCTGGTGTGGGGGGCGGGGGGGGATGGACACGATGGACACGATGGACATCATGGACCAG
>CAZMEC010000008.1:0-37903 GCA_964565265.1 uncultured Myxococcales bacterium | reverse complement strand
TCAGGATCTGTTGTGACTGGACGGCTGGCATGGACTTGAACGAAATCACGCGCCTTGCGGCGACCGGAGAATCCGAGACCCTGGAGTTCAAGAAGTCCACCGGGCAAAGGACTGAGGCGGCGAAGACGCTGTGTGCCTTGCTGAACGGGCAAGGCGGCCGGGTGGTCTTCGGAGTCAACGACAGGGGAGAACTGGTCGGGCAGAAGGTTTCCACCAAGACCCACGAGGAGTTGGCCAACGAGTTCAGGAAGATAGACCCGCAGGTAACACCCACCTACGAGACCGTCACCCTTGAAGGCGGGGTTGCCATCGTCGTCGTGACCGTGCTTGGCGGCGGTGGTCCCTTTACCTTTGATGACAGGCCGTACATCCGGTCAGGGCCGACCACCCAGAGGATGGACAAGCACCTGTACGAAACCCGCCTGACAGAGCGGATGCACGCCACTTCGCGCTGGGAGCTGCTGCCAGTTCCCAAAGGCATCACCATCGCCGACCTGGATGCCGAAGAGATCGAGACCACGCTGGAGAATGCTGTCCGCATTGGGCGCATGGAGCGGCCTAGCCGGACGGACACCAAGTCTATCCTGACCGGGCTCAAGCTCATTGAAGGTGGCAAGCTGATCAATGCCGCCCTCGTGCTGTACGGCAAGAGCCAGCGAGTGGAGAACCCGTTTCCGCAGTTGGCCATTCGCATGGCGCGGTTCCGGGGAGTCAGCAAGGTGCCCGACTTTACCGACAACCGGCAGTACTGGGGCCATGCTTTCGATTTGCTTCGGCGGGCTGAATCCTTCCTTCAAGATCATGTGCCAATCGCAGGTAAGGTGGTGCCCGGCCATTTCCAACGGATCGACCAGCCTTGGTACCCGCCACAGGCGACCCGCGAGGCTTTGGCCAATGCCATTTGCCATCGAGACTACTCCAACCATGGCGGCGCTGTGGCGGTGGCCATGTTCGACGACCGGCTGGAGATCTCGAACCCGAATGGGCTGCACTTTGGCTTCACGCCCAAGTCACTGGCCCAGCCCCACGACACGCAGCCGTGGAACCCGCGAATCGCTGAGGTGTTCTACCGGGCCGGGGTGATCGAGAAGTGGGGCATGGGCACTATCAACATCCTGGACTGGTGTCGGAGGAACGGTAACCCGCCGCCCAAGTGGGAAGTTCGCGAGCCCGGGTCGGTCGTGATCACCTTCTGGCCGATAGAGCTGGACCAAGGGCAGCCCGAGTCCGGTACTAGTCGCAGTACTAGTCGCAGTACTAGTCGCAGTACCAGTCGCAGTACCAGTGCAGTACCAGATCAGCTCCAGTCGATTGGCGACACGGTGCTGGCATTGCTTGAAGAAGGTCCCTTGGCGATTTCCGAAATATCCAGACGCCTTGGACAAGGCAGTGTTTCCGGTCACCTGAAGACGGTCTTGCGGGAGTTCGTCAGCGACGGCCGTGTAGCAATGACCATCCCTGGCAAACCCACCAGCCGATTGCAGAAATACCGGCTTGTCAGGAAGTAGAGAAAGGGACCATCAGGAGAAGCCCGTCAGACCTTAAGAGTGGGCAAAATGTTCCCGTTATGTTTGATTTGAGCCTCAAGACGGGGAGACTGGCGTAACTGACCGACAAACATTCTCTGCTGCGTGGTAGCTGTTTTTCTGTTTGATATCAATGATTTGTGATCTGCGTTGCCCCGCATTGGCCCAGATTGTCTCCGCGCGTGGAGACTTTCCGTTCCCAGATGCCTTTCCTCCACTATCAATCCAGCGAGACGGTCCTCTTGCCGGCGTCAGGCCGGCCTATCTAGATCTCGGTGCCGGCCCGGAGGCGGGTCAGGTAGGCGGTGTAGCCGAACTGGCGGTCTCGGCGGCGGTTTGCCGTTTCGGCCAGGACCCCGGTGGACACCAGGAGTTCCACGGCCTTGGTTGCTGTGGGCTTGGTTGTGCCAAGCAGGTCCACGGCCCTGGCGATGGTGATGATGGGATGCTCTGGAAGCAGCTCAAAGAGGCGGGCCGCCATGACCGAGGTCGTGCCCGCGGACAGCACCCTGGCGCGGTCGTCTGACACCAGGGCGAAGAGGGCCTGGATTGTGGCCACGGCTTCCTCTGCGACCGCGGCGGTGCCCTCCAGGAAGAAGGCCAGCCAGGCCTCGAAGTCCCCTTCGGCACGGACGGCATCCAGGCGGCGGTAGTACTCGGCGCGGTGCTGCTTGAAGAACAGGCTGAGGTACAGCAGCGGCTGGCGCAGCAGCTTCCAATGCTCCAGCAGGAGGGGGATCAGCAGGCGGCCCAGGCGGCCGTTGCCGTCCAGGAAGGGGTGGATGGTCTCGAACTGGACATGGCACAGCCCCGCCCGCACCAACGGGGGGAGGCTGCTGTCGGCGTGGATGAAGCGTTCCAGTTCGCCCAGGGCATCCCCCACAGCCTGGGGCGGCGGCGGAACGAAGACGGCGTTTCCAGGCCTGGTGCCGCCAAGCCAGTTCTGGCTTCGGCGAAGCTCGCCCGGACTCTTGTTGGCACCACGCACTCCCCGCAGGAGGCGTTGGTGGGTCTGGCACAGCAGGCGGGTCGAAATGGGAAGACCCTCGGGTGATTGCAACTGCTG
Organism: uncultured Myxococcales bacterium; assembly: GCA_964565265.1. Classification (GTDB taxonomy): domain Bacteria; phylum Myxococcota_A; class UBA9042; order CAIXZC01; family CAIXZC01; genus CAIXZC01. Next base: position 35,311 of record CAZMEC010000008.1, on the reverse strand, counting down.
TCGGGCAAAGGCCACCGCCTCAAGGTAGTTGCAGACCTCCTGCAAGTCGTCGTTGGCCGAAGGCCAGAGGGCACCCGTGGCCTCAAAGGCAAAGAGATCCATGAGGGTCGACTGGGTCCCCTCTATCTGCGAAGAGATGACTGCCTCCTTGCGGACAAACGAATACAGCAACCACCCCAGCGACGGCACCATGGCGCTGGCCAGATCCAGCCGGCCCAGGGAGGCCTCGGCCCGGGTAAGCAGCACCCCAAGGTCGCCCTCCAGGCGCAGGGGCGGATCCCGGGGCGGCAAGGCCAGCGGGATGAAGGCGGCCACTTCCTCGCCAGCCGTGCGGGTCCTCTCGTACCTTCCTGTAATCCTTGGCATTGTGCCCTCCTGGGAAAGATATCTTGCCCAAGGGGCGGGGAAAGTAAAGAGATCTTTACTTGCCTGCAGTTGCTTGCATCCAGCCCCCCTCCGGGGACGACTGGGCTTGACCATGTACTTCCTGACGGTGGCGGCGGAGTGGCAGATGCCGAGCTTCAGCTCCAGTTCCAGGGCATGTAGATGCCCAACTGCTGCCGCAGGGCCAGGTTGCTGGCTGCAAGCGCACCCGGAAGCCAGGCCAAGAGGATCGCGAAGAATAGTATGTTCAACGCCTGCACGGCGAGGACGGCGATGAGGGTTTCCATGTGGGCCAGAATCGGACTGGAAAGGGCGTTCAGCAAGTAACCAGGCGAGGCGTCGGTCTTCAAAAGCGAAACAGGCTGTTTCACCATTTCCCGGGTGGCAAACACAGAATTCCTGTTGTTGCGGTGGCCTGGGCGTAATAGGCTCCTGCACGGAGGTTGGGCCATGAAGACTGGACGGAATGATCCTTGCCCCTGTGGCAGCGGAAAGAAGTTCAAGAACTGTTGCATTGGGAAGGCCCCAGAGGCTGGGCCAGGCACCCGGCTGGAGACGCCTCCGGTGCGGTCTTTCGAAAGCGAACTACATTGCGGCCTGGTGGAAAAGCTGATGGACTTCCTGCAGCGCCCAAGCAACAAGCAAGACCTCAGAGAGGCCCTTGAGGCCTTCTTGCCAGACGGCCCCTACGATGAGATGGAGATGGATTACGCCCAGCAGGTGTTTCATGCCTGGTACATGCACTTCTGGCCCGACGGGAATGACGAGACATTGGGTGAACGCTTCCTGCGGAAGCACGGGCACTCCTTGTCGCCCGCGGAGCGCCAGATCCTGGACGCCATGGCAAGGGAGCCGTTTCGGCTGATGGAGGTTCGGGAAGCACGGCCGACGGTGGGAATGACCTTAGCGGACCTTCACTCCGGAGAAGTGTTTGAAGTCCTGGAGCGCAGCGCCTCACAGAGCCTAGTTCGGTGGGACACAATTCTGACCAGGCTGCGGCGGTTCCCAACGCACAACGAGTTGGACCTGGCGGTGCCGTTGGCCCGGCAGGCCAAAGAATCCGTCATGGCTCTCATTGCTGAGGTGCTTGAACTGGCCAGACAGGAGAAGCCCGAGGTTCTGATTCAAGATCTGATGACCTTCGGGTTGCCCCAGGTCTTCTCGTATGTTGTGACCTTCAACCGCGCCGCCGCCAAGCCGCCCCGAATGGTGAACTCAGAGGGCGATGAATTCATCCTGTGCACCGCCCGTTACTCGGTGAAGGACTTCGAGGCAGTCAAGGATACCCTTCGCAGGCACAGGAGCTATTCCCAGGACGACGGCGACGAAGGGTTCATCTGGCTGTCCGGGCAGCGAAAGCAACTCGACGGACGGAGGGACAGGACCTGCCTGGGAACCGTCCGATTCGAAGGCCAGGACTTGATCCTTGAGACCAAGTCGGCACCGCGACTCAAGAAGGGCAAAGCTTCGCTTGAAAAGATCGCTGGGGAATGGCTCAAGCACCGGGCCGATTCGTTCCAGGATCTGCACCAGGCCTTAGCTTCATCTCCCACATCGGGTGGGCCAGACAAGGAACAGGAGATCCCGCTGGAAGTCGAAAAGCAGCTTCTTGCACAGTTCTACGACCGGTACTACCTGGAGCAATGGCCGAACGCTCCCATTCCAGCGCTGGGGGGGCAAACGCCGATGAAAGCCGCGAAGGACCCACGCTGGAGGGAACAGTTGGTGGAGTTGCTGAAGGACATTGAATACGGCTTGGCCCGCGATCCAAAGGCAAGCTTTGACATCTCCCGGCTTTGGAAGAAGCTTCGATTGGAGCGCTGAGAGGGAACCATGGATCTGGAAGACATCAGACGCCTTGCGGCGACCGGAGAATCCGAGACCCTGGAGTTCAAGAAGTCCACCGGGCAAAGGACTGAGGCGGCGAAGACGCTGTGTGCCTTGCTGAACGGGCAAGGCGGCCGGGTGGTCTTCGGAGTCAACGACAGGGGAGAACTGGTCGGGCAGAAGGTTTCCACCAAGACCCACGAGGAGTTGGCCAACGAGTTCAGGAAGATAGACCCGCAGGTAACACCCACCTACGAGACCGTCACCCTTGAAGGCGGGGTTGCCATCGTCGTCGTGACCGTGCTTGGCGGCGGTGGTCCCTTTACCTTTGATGACAGGCCGTACATCCGGTCAGGGCCGACCACCCAGAGGATGGACAAGCACCTGTACGAAACCCGCCTGACAGAGCGGATGCACGCCACTTCGCGCTGGGAGCTGCTGCCAGTTCCCAAAGGCATCACCATCGCCGACCTGGATGCCGAAGAGATCGAGACCACGCTGGAGAATGCTGTCCGCATTGGGCGCATGGAGCGGCCTAGCCGGACGGACACCAAGTCTATCCTGACCGGGCTCAAGCTCATTGAAGGTGGCAAGCTGATCAATGCCGCCCTCGTGCTGTACGGCAAGAGCCAGCGAGTGGAGAACCCGTTTCCGCAGTTGGCCATTCGCATGGCGCGGTTCCGGGGAGTCAGCAAGGTGCCCGACTTTACCGACAACCGGCAGTACTGGGGCCATGCTTTCGATTTGCTTCGGCGGGCTGAATCCTTCCTTCAAGATCATGTGCCAATCGCAGGTAAGGTGGTGCCCGGCCATTTCCAACGGATCGACCAGCCTTGGTACCCGCCACAGGCGACCCGCGAGGCTTTGGCCAATGCCATTTGCCATCGAGACTACTCCAACCATGGCGGCGCTGTGGCGGTGGCCATGTTCGACGACCGGCTGGAGATCTCGAACCCGAATGGGCTGCACTTTGGCTTCACGCCCAAGTCACTGGCCCAGCCCCACGACACGCAGCCGTGGAACCCGCGAATCGCTGAGGTGTTCTACCGGGCCGGGGTGATCGAGAAGTGGGGCATGGGCACTATCAACATCCTGGACTGGTGTCGGAGGAACGGTAACCCGCCGCCCAAGTGGGAAGTTCGCGAGCCCGGGTCGGTCGTGATCACCTTCTGGCCGATAGAGCTGGACCAAGGGCAGCCCGAGTCCGGTACTAGTCGCAGTACTAGTCGCAGTACTAGTCGCAGTACCAGTCGCAGTACCAGTGCAGTACCAGATCAGCTCCAGTCGATTGGCGACACGGTGCTGGCATTGCTTGAAGAAGGTCCCTTGGCGATTTCCGAAATATCCAGACGCCTTGGACAAGGCAGTGTTTCCGGTCACCTGAAGACGGTCTTGCGGGAGTTCGTCAGCGACGGCCGTGTAGCAATGACCATCCCTGGCAAACCCACCAGCCGATTGCAGAAATACCGGCTTGTCAGGAAGTAGAGAAAGGGACCATCAGGAGAAGCCCGTCAGACCTTAAGAGTGGGCAAAATGTTCCCGTTATGTTTGATTTGAGCCTCAAGACGGGGAGACTGGCGTAACTGACCGACAAACATTCTCTGCTGCGTGGTAGCTGTTTTTCTGTTTGATATCAATGATTTGTGATCTGCGTTGCCCCGCATTGGCCCAGATTGTCTCCGCGCGTGGAGACTTTCCGTTCCCAGATGCCTTTCCTCCACTATCAATCCAGCGAGACGGTCCTCTTGCCGGCGTCAGGCCGGCCTATCTAGATCTCGGTGCCGGCCCGGAGGCGGGTCAGGTAGGCGGTGTAGCCGAACTGGCGGTCTCGGCGGCGGTTTGCCGTTTCGGCCAGGACCCCGGTGGACACCAGGAGTTCCACGGCCTTGGTTGCTGTGGGCTTGGTTGTGCCAAGCAGGTCCACGGCCCTGGCGATGGTGATGATGGGATGCTCTGGAAGCAGCTCAAAGAGGCGGGCCGCCATGACCGAGGTCGTGCCCGCGGACAGCACCCTGGCGCGGTCGTCTGACACCAGGGCGAAGAGGGCCTGGATTGTGGCCACGGCTTCCTCTGCGACCGCGGCGGTGCCCTCCAGGAAGAAGGCCAGCCAGGCCTCGAAGTCCCCTTCGGCACGGACGGCATCCAGGCGGCGGTAGTACTCGGCGCGGTGCTGCTTGAAGAACAGGCTGAGGTACAGCAGCGGCTGGCGCAGCAGCTTCCAATGCTCCAGCAGGAGGGGGATCAGCAGGCGGCCCAGGCGGCCGTTGCCGTCCAGGAAGGGGTGGATGGTCTCGAACTGGACATGGCACAGCCCCGCCCGCACCAACGGGGGGAGGCTGCTGTCGGCGTGGATGAAGCGTTCCAGTTCGCCCAGGGCATCCCCCACAGCCTGGGGCGGCGGCGGAACGAAGACGGCGTTTCCAGGCCTGGTGCCGCCAAGCCAGTTCTGGCTTCGGCGAAGCTCGCCCGGACTCTTGTTGGCACCACGCACTCCCCGCAGGAGGCGTTGGTGGGTCTGGCACAGCAGGCGGGTCGAAATGGGAAGACCCTCGGGTGATTGCAACTGCTGTCGGGCAAAGGCCACCGCCTCAAGGTAGTTGCAGACCTCCTGCAAGTCGTCGTTGGCCGAAGGCCAGAGGGCACCCGTGGCCTCAAAGGCAAAGAGATCCATGAGGGTCGACTGGGTCCCCTCTATCTGCGAAGAGATGACTGCCTCCTTGCGGACAAACGAATACAGCAACCACCCCAGCGACGGCACCATGGCGCTGGCCAGATCCAGCCGGCCCAGGGAGGCCTCGGCCCGGGTAAGCAGCACCCCAAGGTCGCCCTCCAGGCGCAGGGGCGGATCCCGGGGCGGCAAGGCCAGCGGGATGAAGGCGGCCACTTCCTCGCCAGCCGTGCGGGTCCTCTCGTACCTTCCTGTAATCCTTGGCATTGTGCCCTCCTGGGAAAGATATCTTGCCCAAGGGGCGGGGAAAGTAAAGAGATCTTTACTTGCCTGCAGTTGCTTGCATCCAGCCCCCCTCCGGGGACGACTGGGCTTGACCATGTACTTCCTGACGGTGGCGGCGGAGTGGCAGATGCCGAACTTCAGCTCCAGTTCCAGGGCGATGCGGTCCTCGCCGTACTCAGGGTGGTCCCCGGAGATCCGTCGGATGAAGGCAATGTGCTGCTGCTCGATTGCTGGACGCCCCGTGGCGGACCGTCGCCTCCAGAAGTCCCGGAAGCGCCGCTTCTGCCAACGGATGACGGCCTGGGCTGCACTTTGCCAGGCCCCCGAGACTCGCCGGCAAGTCGTCAGCCCGCGAATGCGACGGGTCGAACGGCGGAACTCGTTGAAGCTCAAGGCGGCGGATGCTACTGTGCCTGCCGTGGGTGGATCCCACGGAGGTGGAAGCCATGGCGAGGAAACCAGCAACCGCAGCGTCTGCCGACGCCAGTGCAGAGGTGTTCATGGTGGCATTCCGTTCGCTGCCCCAGCGGGCGCGTCGCCGGATTCTGTCGTCTTTGCTCGAGACCGAGGAACTTCGGGAGGATGTCGAGGCCGTCTTGCTTTGGGAAGAACGCAAGGATGAGCCACGCCGGTCCTTCCGCGAGTATGTCAGCGAGCAGCAAGGGCGGTGAGCGTGCGCTACACGATCGAACTCACAGCCAGCGCCGAAAAGGAGATGGCCAAGCTCACCCGCGAGATGCATCGCCGAGTCGTGGAGAAGGTCCTTCAGCTTGAGGACAGCCCGCGTCCCGCAGGAGCCAAGCACCTCGAGGTACCATTCGAGGGGTACCGGATCCGCATTGGTGATTGGCGCGTCCTCTATTGCGTGGACGACACCAAACAGCTTGTGACGGTCTATGCCGTCAGACATCGTCGTGAGGTCTACCGGAAGGGCAAGTAGAAGCCCGTCCATCCTTTCGGTCATACACACTTTGGCCCCCCCCCGCATCCTTGACCACTTCACGCTGCGCGCTATGGGATCTCGCCAGGTCCCGTTCCTACTTGGGCCGCACGGGGGCGTTAAGGGGGATCTGCAGCCAGGGCATGAGGTCCCAGCCGTAGTCGTGGCCGCTGCCGATCTGGCCCAGGATGGCCCAGCCTTCCTCGGGGGAAGGGCGAATCTCCATGATGATAGACCCGCAGGCCTCATAGCCGCAGGAGCAGGTCCAGGCGGCAACCCAACCTTTGTTTGGATCTTTGATGGGACTGCCTAGAAGACTTGGCCCGAAGAGGCCGACAGCCCATGCCTCCAGGTCAGGGTCATTGGGGAAGGCGGGGCGGTAGGTCCAATCAATGGAGTCGAGGCGGGCGTATTCGTCGGCCGCCAGAGGCTGCCACTCAAGTTGCACGCGCCTGGGAGGAAGCTCACGAAGCCTGAAGGCCTCCGAGCCGTTGGGACCCGGGGTGGCCTCGACCCAGGTGCCAAGCCTTAGCCCCTGGTTCGGCGCATCCAGGGGGTCCACCCAGATGCCCTCAAGTGGCAACCAGAGGTCGTCCACGCCATCGGGGTCGGGCTTGCCGGGCGTGAAGTCGGGATCGGGCCGAAGGCCCCACAGGCCGTTTCGGGGGACGCGGATGCAGGCCAGCAGGTCCTGGCGCTTGGTGGTCACCAAGCTCATGAGACGGCCGCGAAGCTGGCCCACCGTGACATCTTCCAGGGTGATGTTAAGGGAACACTGCTTCTGCCCCATGGTCGCCTCCTGCGGAAGGAACGGCGCCAAGTGTAGGCCACCGGCCCGTGAGATGCCAAGTGCCGGCTTCGTTGCCCCGCGCCTGTTGCGTCCACTCTGCTGGAGGCCGCCACCCAGGCCGCCCGCACCAAGGCCGCCCACGCCTGGGCCGATAGCTTCAAGGACCGCTATTTGAGGTTTGAACTCAGCGCACGGCAGGCCCCCTGAAGCAGCCGCCTGAAGTCAGGTCTCCAGCCCCCTGTGCTGCCGGACATTCAGGGCCTTCCATTTGAGGCCGGGATGGTCTTGCACAATCTGAAGCATGGCTGGGTCGGCAGTAAGGAGGTCAGCAGCAATCTCGCCTCGGTCGTTGAGCAGCCTCAAGAACTCCAACTCGTGGTCCCTAAGCGGCAACACCAAAGAGAGCCGCTCCCGACACTGGGCAACCAAACTGGCACACCAAGACACCATCTCCGGTCTTCCAGGCGCATGATCCGCCCTCAGCATCGGAAACAGCTCCGTCTGCGCCTCCGTGACCGACAGGTTCACATCGGCGACCGACACGGTTCGCCAGTCCTTTCGGTTGATGCCCCCGTAGATCACGAAGCCCAGGCGGAGCTTGGATTCTTCAATCCCTGGTGAGGCCAGCAAAGCGCTGGCATCGAACACATCACGGCTGGCATTTCGGGACAGAAGGGCCGCCAGTTTGCCAGAAGTCAACTCGTGAAGGTCCAGCACGGTGACCGGTCCCGAGCGGTGTGAGCCAATGGGATGGCTGTCCATTGTCACACAGGGCCACAGGGGCGTTCGCAACATGAAGTTCAGATCCAACTCCAGGCTGCCATTCGCACCTGTTGTTCCTTGGTAGCTCAAGCGCCACTTGCCGCCCGCGTGGTCCGTCGGGGCCCGCTTGACTTCAAGGCCCTCGCGCAGGCACACCGCTTGCACTGCCTGTTCGACTCTGGGCTTCTCGGCCATCATCGTCTCTCGACTGGCATCTCCCAGGTAGTTCAGGTCAATGTCCACCGAAAGGCGCGGTACATCGAAGTGAAACAGGTTCAGCGCCGTTCCACCCTTCAGGGCGATCCTGGACTTCAGGAAAGGGTGGCGGTTCAGGGCATCCAGCAGGGACATGAGGCGAAGGACCTTGTCCAGCGGCTCACTGCCGAACCCTGTGGCGGCCACCTCTTGGGCAAGGTCTTTGGCGGTCAGGTTCATGTGACCTCGGCCCAACTGCGGTTCAGGACTCGCTCCGGGACAATAAGATTCCAGCGTGCAACCAGCCTGCCCGGCTCGCGTTTGGCGCGGTCGAGGTAGGCCGGGTGGGCGGGGGCGCGTTGCCCAAGCCGCGCAAGGTGCTGTTCCTCAACCATGAGAGAGTCCCGGTGCTGCTCCAGGAAGAAGCCAACCCTGGCCACCGTCAACGCAGACTCGAGCTTGAAGGCATGTTCGATAACCGCGTCGAGGTCGAAGAACTCGACGGACTCCAGGGAACGCCAGATCTCCTCCCAACCGCCGCCGTGCCTGGGCGCATTCAGCACATCCACCATGGTGCGTTCGAGGCTGGTCACCCGGACGGGCGCCCCGGCCCTTTGGCTTTGCAGCACTCCGCCGCCGAAATCGGCAAGCGCCCCTAGGGGAGGTGGCACTGGGACCGGCACATACTGCGTGCCGCGGAACTCGAACGGCCTGGCCCGGCTGGCCGTGAGGAACTGGACGCGGCGGGAAAGCGAGTGCGCCCTCCCGTGGAACTGCAGCGCACCGTGGTATGCCACGACCGCGTCTGAAGCAAGATGGCTGGCTAGAACATACGGGTCCAGTTGCAGGTCTGCTGGCCTCACGCCACGAGGAACAACCGCATACAAACCCCTGCGGATGCGCAGCAGGTTACCCGCCTGGACATGGTGCTTGATGATGGCCAGGCTGGACGCCGGCTTGACAACATCGTCGGCCTGGTGGGCGGCGGCGAAGTCGTCAAGGCGAAAGACCGGATGCCCGGCGAAGTAGTCCATTGGTCTCATGGTACTTGCCATTTCTACCCTCAACGGGGATAAACAGTATCCGTTTCGGCGCCAAGTGACAAGTGGATTCTTGGAAGTCCAGCCGATGTGCCTCAATCGCTTCGGGCGCCTGGCCCCGTCGGCAATTCGTCCGTCACTCAGGAAACGGGACCTTCAGGAAGGTCAGGGCCTCCTCCACCGTGTGGCAGTCCTGGTCGTTTCGGTCCAGCAGGATGGCCTCGAAGTCCAGCAGGTGCTGGATCAATGGGTCAATGGGTTCGGGGGCAAGGAGTTCCCGAAGCTCCTCGGACATGGCCTGCCACAGCCGGTCGCGGTAGTTGGCCAGGGCATCCCGCGCCCGCTGGCCTTCGCCTGCCCTGCGCAGCAGGTCGGTCAGCATCAGGATGTTTGATCCGGGCTTGCCCAGGTTCAGGGAGTGGCCGCGATCGGCCTCCTCCAGACATTCGCTTGCCAGCAGGCGGTATTCGTTGGCCTGTTCGCGGTGGCCAGAGTCGTCACAGGCCCACGCCGCATGCAGGGCCGCGTGGAACGCCTCACGGTAGTTCCCATTCCTCAGGGCCAGCCGACATTGGCAAAGGAAGCGATTTGCCAGGGGGGGGTTGTCCGGGTTGGTCAACTGATTGCGATAGTCGGCCTCCTCCACCACGGCCTTGAGAGAGTCCCAGGCCCGGGTGATGTTCCCGGCGCAGTAGCCGCATTGCGGGCAGCACTGGACCCAGGAGTACATCGTCGAGCGCATCATCTCCGCCGGCCGCATGTCCAGGTCGCAGGACCCGAAGGTGTTGGTGCTGTGAATAACCTGCACCTGTGATTCCGTTCCGCAGATGCCGCAGCGGATGGTTTTCAAGCTGCAGGTGGTCATGGTACCTCCCGAACCCGTTGCCTGGGTAACCTGCATCTACCCCCAAAAGAGACCCCTCTACAACACCTTTTTTGCGACCTTCGAAAAGCCAAACCCCAGTCCGATGTCAGGCGCCACTAAAACTGATCCACCCTGCCAGGGGCCTAAACCCTGGCAACATGATCCTGGCTACCTGGTGGCAACATCCCCTTGGCTAACGACACTTGTCAGCGTTCCGCCGTCCGGGGATGGGGGCGTCAAGGGTCATGGGACAGTTGGTCCCGCGCTTGCGGACCGGTACTTGGGGTTCTTGGGGTGCCGGTTGAACGGGCAGTTCACATTCTTGCAGTGGGGGCAGACCTTGAGGAGAATCAGGGAAATTGTAGCAATTACAATGAGATAGAAGATGAAGGGCAGGTAGTCGTACTTCCATAGCCAGTACTCGGGGTACAGGATGGACGCCAGGAAGGCGGTCGCCAGCGCCAAGTAGTCCGCAAGGGTGTAGCGGCCTGTGCGCCTCTTGGGCAGGATGCGGGCCACTGGGCCAAGGATGACATGGCTGCACTGCCTGGCATGGCAGGGGCACTTGGAGCAGAACGAGTAGACGATGAGGAGGGTGGTGACCAGCATCACCCCGAAGTAGACGAGCGCGTGGGGGACCGAGTAGGGAATGATGGCGCACAGCCCCAGAACCTCGGCCCCAAGGTGCATCAGGATTGTCAGCAAACCCCAGGTCTTGTAGCCCACCCCCGCACCTCCTTGCACTGGGGAACCGGCGGCCCGATGACCGCATTGACCGGGGGGGAAGTTAACACAGGGCGGGACCTGGGGGCAAGGTCCTGCTGGTGGCCGCCACCAATGCCGCCAGCACCAAGGATTACCGGGACTGGGCGGAGGGGTTTGGGGAGAGGTATCCACGGTTGGGGCTTGGTGAAGGGGGTGCTCCGCGTTTGCAAATCTAACTCGATTAGGTCAGGACTTGACACGCGGCGTCCGATTGGCTACCTTCTGGGCGACAGGAGGTGGGCCATGCCAAATAGGTGTAATGCCAGCGACTTGGTCCTGGACGCAGGTACGCGACGCAGTCTGCCAGTGTTTGCCTGAAAGGAGGCTTGTATGCCCATCAACCAAGCTGAACTCGGCCGCCGTCTTCGGGTTGCCCGGGAGGCCTGTGGCCTGACCCAGGATGCCGTTGCCAAAGAGTTGGGGGTTTCGCGGCCGGCGATCACCCAGATGGAGGCCGGCAATCGGGCCGTGTCGGGCCTGGAACTGGGGCGTTTGGCCTACCTGTTCGGTAGGGACCTCGGGGAGTTTCTTGGCGACCAGTTCAGGGACCAGGATGTCCTCGGGGCCTTGTTCCGGGCCCAGCCCGCCATCACCCAGGATCCGGCAGTGTTGGACAAGCTTCGGGAGTGCGTGGCCCTTGGCCGGGAGCTTGGCAACCTGGAGGCGTTGCTTGGCACGGGCCGACCCATGGCCTTTCCTGCCACCTACCTGTTCGCCCAGCCTCGCAACCGTTGGGAGGCAGTCCAGCAGGGGGAACAAACCGCAATAGAGGAACGCCGCCGCCTGGGTTTGGGCGTTGGCCCGGTACCAAGCCTCCACGAGTTGCTGGACACGCAGGGCGTGCGCACGGGCCTCGTGGACCTGCCGGACGAAGTGTCCGGGATTGCCTTCACGGACCGGACTCTTGGCCTTTTTGTGGTTGCCAACCGCCGCCACCACGAGCTTCGCCGTCGCTTCTCGTTTGCCCACGAATACGGGCATGTGCTGCTGGACCGTGCCCGCGCCACGGTGATCAGCTTGGCCAGCGACCGCGAGGAACTGCCCGAGGTCCGCGCCAACTCGTTTGCGGCCAGCTTTCTGATGCCCGCCGAAGGTGTTCAGCACTTCGTCGCGGCGCTTGGCAAGGGCCTGCCCAGTCGCCAGTCAGCCCAGGTCTTCGATGGAGAGGAGGCCGTGGCGGCGGAATCACGCACTGCCCCCGGAACCCAGGACATCCAGATCTACGATGTGGTTCAGGTGGCTCATCATTTCGGCGTCAGTCGCTCGACTGCCATCTACAGGCTGAAGAACCTCAAGCTGCTCAGCCAGGAAGAAGCAACTCGCCTGCACAACCTGGACGACGACGGCCACGGCAAGGCCATCGCCAAGCTTCTGGGCCTTCCTGACATTGACCACGAAAAGGCCCGCAACGAATTCCGCAGACGCTTCCTGGGGCTGGCCCTGGAGGCCTACCGCAGGAGTCAGATCTCGAAGGCCAAGGTCTCCGAACTTGCGACCATGGTTGGCCTCACCGCCCAAGAACTGGCCAGCCTGATTGAAGGCGCCGGTCTTGCCAACCGCAACGAAGACGAAGCGGACCTGCTGTTGCTTCCCGGTGGCGAGGCTTGAAGTGACCAGCCCAGCCCCCCGCAAGATCGTCGTCACCGACGCCAACATCCTGATCAACTTCCTGAACATAGGAAGACTGGACCTGCTGACAACCCTGCCCGGCTTCGCGTTCGCGGTGCCGGACCATGTCGACGCCGAGATTCTCAAGCCGGAACAACGGGCCGCGCTTGAGCGTGCCTTCGCGGACGGCAAGCTGTCGCGCGAAACGCTGACCGATCTGGAGGCACTCAAGACCTTCGCCGAGCTGAGGCCGGTAATGGGTCAGGGCGAGGCAGCCTGCATTGCCTTGGCCCGTCGCAAGGCTTGGATCGTGGCAAGCGACGAGGGGGGCGTGGTTCGAAGGAAGGCACTGGAACTACTGGGGCCAGACCGGCTGCTCAACACCCCAGGCATCATGGTGCTGGCAATCAAGGCCGGGACCCTCGACCTCGACGAAGCAGACCGTCTGAAGGACCTGCTGGAGCGGTGCCGGTTCAAGATGAAGTTCGGGTCGTTCAGGGAGGTCGTGGGAGGCGACTCCAAGGCCTGACCCAACTTGTAAGGGATGCTTACAGGTTGGCCTTGGAATGTAGGGAGGCCTGGGGGAGCGAGTAGGGAATGATGGCGCAGAGGCAGGCTGGGTGCAGGCAGCCTTGACAGGGGGGGATTCTGACAATTTGCACATGGGAAGTTCAAATTGTCCGAAGGGAACAGGCCTGCCACCAGGTTGATGTGGTGCTAGAGGTCGGCGATTCCCGGTTGTAGAAGGGTGGGGCCCGCGTCACCTGGGCTTCGGTGGTGGCTGACAGCTAGCGGGCGCAGCGGAAGCCCACATAGTGGGCGTAGTCGGTCGGGAAAATGGCCCCTCGGTTGGAGACCCGCAGGGAGTCGGCGCCGAAGCTGAAGCCGCCGCCGCGCATGGCCCGGTTGACGCCGGTCTCGGGGCCCTGGGGGTTGGTCTGGGGCTGCCCTTCGTAGAGTTCATACCAGTCGGCGGTGTACTCCCAGACATTGCCCAGCATGTCGTAGAGGCCAAAGGCGTTGGCTGCCCGCCCCTTGACGGGCTGCTTCTTCGCATCTGAGTTGGCGGAGTACCAGGCCAGGTCGCCCAGGCAGGAGGGGTCGTCGCCGCAGGGGTACTTGGTGGTGGTGCCGGCGCGGGCGGCGTACTCCCACTCGGCCTCCGTGGGCAGGCGGCCACCCACGGCCTCGCAGAAGGCCTTGGCCTCGGCCCAGTAAACGCACTCCACGGGGAAGTCGGGGCCGCCGCCAGAGTAGCTGCACGCCGGGGTCAGCCCGAGGACTGCCTCGTACTGGCCCTCGGTGACCTCGGTGGCCATCAGTTCGAAGGCCGCCAGGGTGACGGTGTGGGCGGGCTTCTCCGGGTCCTCGCAGTTGGCGTCCTCAGGGGAACAACCCATGGTGAAGGTGCCGGCCGGAAGGGCCACCCAGGGCAGCTCCAGGGGTAGGGCGGTGTCGCCGGCCGTGTCGACCTGAGCCAGTGTGTCAAGCGCCTGGGTGTCCAGCGTGTCCTGGCCCAGAGAATCCAGCGTATCAAGCGCCTGGGTGTCCAGCGTGTCCTGGCCCAGGGAATCCCGCGTATCAAGCGCCTGGGTGTCCAGCGTGTCCTGGCCCAGGGAATCCCGCGTATCAAGCGCCTGGGTGTCCAGCGTATCAAGCGCCTGGGAATCCAGCGTATCAAGCGCCTGGGTGTCCAGTTGCAGATCCTGGCCCCCCACGGTGTCCTGGTCCACCTGGTCCACTTGCTTGCTGCCGCCCCCAGCGCAGCCCCAGCCCGCCAGCAACGCCACCAACAACGCCACCCCAGCAGCCTCGCGCAACATCTGTACCTCCTTGTGCAAGGGTCAAGCCCCCCGACTTCCTGACCAGGACTTTCACGCAGCGCCAGCCAAGCCTGTCCAGGAGTTAGTCGAATGTACGGCCGACGCTACTTGTTGCCATGCGGGGTGTCAAGCGTCCATCCATCCCGATTCAAAGGGGGTGAGAGCCACCCCCCGTCAATCTGAACGACCCCCACATCCTTTTGACCGGTCTGGCGGCGCGGCTGCGTGGGCGTGGGCCGGACGGGAACCTGCGCTCGGGGTGGCGGGGCTTGGCTTGGCGCGCCCTTGGGGCCTGAACGCGGTTGGCGGGGGAGGGTGGCACGATGTTTGCGTCTATAGGCTGCCGTTCGGCTGACAAATTGCAACAAATGGGGAAACGATCATGAGACTTGCTGCTATGTTCCTGGTGTTTGGGTTGTTCACTCTCAGCGCGGGTACGGCCCGGGCCGAGGGCACCGCGGACGAAGACAACGGCTACAACTTCAGCCTGGCCGCGACCATTGGCGAAGGCATGTTCTTCCTCAACGACGCAACCTATCGCGGCCCGGTCACCCTGGAAGTGGTCCCCTCGATTGGCGGCGAATGGGTGAAGGCCGACCTGGGCCTGTCCACCACCCTGGAGAGCGTGCGGATCGCGGGCACTGACATCGGCAACTGGGCCTTCACCGCGCGGCCCGGCGCCAGACTGACTCCGCCCATGATCCCGCTGTACATCCGCGGTGCCGTGCCCGTTCAGATCCGCGAGGACAACCTGGACTGGGGCCTCCTGGGTGGCGTCGGTACGGACATCCGGTTGATGGAGAAGGTGGGCCTCGTCTTGGAGGTCAACACCACCCTCAGCAAGGACCTGGACTGGGGCAACGACGGCATCCCCCTGGAGTTCCGCGCGGGCATGAGCCTGTACTTCTAGCCAGCCTCGGACGGGCCGCTGGCCCCTTTGGGGTCAGGACCCATCACCTATCTCAATAATTTTTCCATCTTCAAGTGCGGCAGCCCGACCTCGGTGAACTGCTGGCCAATCACTGCATAGCCAAGCTTGCTGTAGAACCCCACGGCGGTCATCCGGGCGTGGAGGGTCAGCTTGGTGCAGCCTCTGGCTGCCAGCGCCCGTTCCACATCCTGAATCAGTTGGCGTCCCAGGCCTTGGTGCTGGTGCTGGGGGTGCACGGCCATCTGGCGAAGGCGGAAGGTGCCGGGGGCGAGGGGGGTGGCGATGAGGCAGGCCAGCAGGGTGCCATCGGGGCCAAAGATACCGAAGTGCAGGTGGGCCGCCTCGGGCGAGAGGTCCTCGTCGCGGAGGCTCAGCCCCAGGGGGCGGCGCAGGACCTCCTCGCGGAGCTGCCAGGCCAGGTGGTAGGCGGGGGAGGCGAAGGGGAACTCGGTGGTGGTCATGGGGCGTGCCCTACGGTCCTTTTACAGGATGCCCTTGCAGGTGAAGCTGGCGGTTTGGCAGGTGCCGATCTGCTGGGTGCCACCGGTGAGGTCGTAGGCGGTGGGGTCGATCTGGTTGATGCACAGCAGGTACTCGGCCTCGCAGCCCGGGAAGTACACGGTGGTCCCGGAGCCGCCGGGGCAACTGTCAGGCATGGAGACGCAGAGGTTGAGGGCGCCCCTCAGGGTGTAGCAGCCCATGCACAGGAACCAGTCCATGTCCACATGGGGGCCGCTGTTGTTGGGAGAGCCGCCGCAGGAGCCGAAGTTCATGCCGTCGGTCTCCAGGGCGGTGCAGAGGGCCTCGGCCTCGGTGGTGTCCGGGTAGCTGACGGTGTCCATGGGCAGGGTGTCCTGGCCGGCGGTGGTGTCCAGGCCCGGCAGGGTGTCCAGGGCGCCCGCGGTGTCCTGATCCTCGGCGGTGTCCAGGGCCACCTGGTCGCCGGCGGCAGTGTCCAGCGCATTGGAGGTGTCCTTGTCGCTGTCCGTGCTCGAGCAGGCAGCCACCAGCGCCAGCACCGAGATCCACAAAACGGTGAACTTCTTCATCTGAGTCTCCCTCAATTTGGTTGGTCCCCGCCCCGCGGTCTTGAAACGGAAGGCATGGCGTGGAGGCGGCACAGTATTTCCCCGGGCAGGCCCTTTGTCAAATGGGATGGATTGGACCCCAAGGGCTGTAATGTAAGGTCCTGACCCCATGGGGGGTTCCTGGGGCTGGATCTGGGGACCGGGGCGGCGTATATTGGCCGCCGCTGTTTGGTAGCGGTGGGGTCACATGCACTCTGAACAAGCCTCCCAGTCCTGGGCTCGCGAGTACCTTGGTACCTTTCTGTTGTTGCTGATTTCCGTCTCGGTGGGGGCCGCTGCGCTGGAGTTTGCGCTGGTCCGCCATGGCGGCTCCTCCTGGAGCGGGGCCCTGGTGCTGCTGGGCTTTGTGTTTTCGCTAAGCGCCCTTTGGGCCTGGCCCGTGGCGGCCCTGGGGGCCCTGGCGGTGGGGCTGGCGCGGCGCCTTTCCGGGCGCGTGATCCAGGGGGACCAAGCCTCCCTGCGCAGCGGGCTGTTGCTGCTGCCGCCGGTGTTCCTGGGGGCCGCTTTGGCGGGGCACCGGGCCTTGCTGTGGGCCAACGCCGCTTTTGTTGATCCCAACCTGACGGCGGCCCTGGCCTCGGTGCTGGTGCTGGTCCTCGCGGGGACCCTGGCCCTGACCGTCTGGGTGGGCTTTCGTTGCTTCAAAGAGACCATCAACCGCCTTCCCGCCTGGGCCTCCCTGGGCGGCGCAGCTCTGGGCGCGGTGGTGGCCGGGGCCGTCTACCTGCAGCGCTTCCCGGAGGTCCTGGAGACCTCGTTGTTGGTCAAGCTGGCCCAGCTTGGCGGCAGCGTGGCGCTGGGGTTCCTGGTCGTGGGATTGGTGGGGCGCGGGACCCGCTTCCGGGTGGGGCCGGGGCTGGCGGCGGCGGCCTTGGCGCTGATGCTGGTGGGCACCGCCCTGGCCCCCTTGGCGGGGCGGCTGGTGCCCGCGCGGGTGCCGGGGATGAAGGCCGCGCTCCAGGCCCGGGGCCTCATGGGGGCCACGGTGCTGGGCGCCATGACCCGCCTGGGGGACCGGGACGGGGACGGCTTCAGCCGCTTCGAGCTGGACTGCAACGACGCCGATGCCAAGGTGAACCCGCTGGCCAAGGATGTGCCCGGGGACGGAGTGGACCAGGACTGCTTCGAGGGTGACCTTGCGTCCCCCACGCCCCCCCCAGCCCCCCCGTCCAAGCCCAAGGCGCCGTCGCCGATTCCGGAAAAGGTCCGCCGGGTCATTCTCATCACTGTGGACGCCGTGCGGGCGGACTCCACGGGCTTTGGCGGGGCCGCCTTGCCGGTGACTCCCGAGCTGGACCGCGTGGCCGCCGCTGGCGTCATCTTCGAAAACGCCATGGCCCAGTCCCCCAGCACGAGGCGCTCGTTCCCGTCGCTGCTTAGCGGACTCTTTCCCTCCAATGTGAAGTGGACGGGGTCTCGGACCCAGAAGACCTATTGGCAGTGCCCCAAGGACAACCTCTTCCTGGCCGAGCGCCTGACCGCCGCGGGGGTCAAGACGGCCATGGTGGTGGGCTTCAAGTTTGCGCGCATGGGGAACTGGGACCAGGGCTTCAAGACCAACATCCAGCTACCGCCACCGTTCCAGAAGAAGTGCAATGCGCCGGAGGTGGTGGACAAGTCCCTGGAACTGCTGCGCCAGTGGAAGCGCGAGGCGGCCGCCGACCCCCAGGGGCGACAGTTCCTGTGGATGCACTTCTTCGAGCCCCACCAGCCCTATCTGGCGCACAAGGACTTCCCCGAGTTTGGCCAGGACGCGCAGCAACGCTACCTGTCTGAGGTGCGCTTCGTGGACCGGGAGCTGGGGCGGTTCTTCGAGGGCCTGGACGCGGCGGGGCTGGCGCAGGACACCCTGGTGATTGTCACGGCGGACCACGGCGAGGAGGTCGGCGAGCACGGCGCCACGGGGCACGGCAACCTCTACCCCAGGACGCTGAGGGTGCCCTTGGTGTTCAAGGGGCCGGGGGTGCCGGTGGCGCGGGTCCAGGCCATGGTGGGGCTGGTGGATCTGGCGCCTACCATTCTTGAGCTGCTGGGGCTGGCCGCGCCGGTGGACCTGGACGGGCGAAGCCTGCTGGGGCTGGTGGATGGCGCGGACCTGGCCTCCTGGGAGGAGCGGCCGGCCTTTGCCGAGACCATCCAGGACCACAAGGTCAAGACCAGGGTGCTGGCCCTGGGCAGCCAGGACTGGCACTACATCGTGGACCTCGAGGCCGGGACCCGGGAGCTTTTTGACCTCCGGGCGGACCCCGCTGGGCTGCAGAACCTGTTCGCCAGCAAGCCCGAGGTGGCGCTCCAAATCGAGACCACCCTGCGGCGGCTGCTGGCCACCAGCGTCAAGGAGCTTTGCTGCGTGAAGAAGTGACGGGCCGCGCTTGATCTGACCTTCCGGTTTGTGGCAGCATGGGCCCGCATCGTAACAAGATCCTTTGGTTTGACAGTGACCTTTCCTGCCTGGAGGTGAGTCATGGCGTGGCGTCTCAGTGCGTTCCTGGTGGCTTTGGTGGTGCTTGGCCTGGGCGTTGGTTGCCAGTCGGGCAGCGCCACTGACGAAGGAAAAGATGGAACGGGCGCGGGTGACACAGTGGGGGACGGCGGGGGAGACCTGAGCGGCTGGGACGGACTGCCGCTGGACCTCCTGGGCGACCTGGGCGGGGACGGCGCGAACGACCTGGGCGGCGGGGACGGAGGCGCGGACAGCGGGGACGGCCTAGGGGATCTTGGCGAAGGCCAGGACGCCCTGGAGGACAGCGCCGGGGTTGATGGCGCCCAGGACGACGGCCTGGAGGACAGCGCCGCCGACACCGCTGAGGATGTGGTCATTCAGCCTCCCTCCTGCGCCTTCGTCCCCGTGGTCGTAGGGGCCCCGGACGCGGACGACGACGAGGACGGATTCTCGGAGAACAACGGCGACTGCAACGACGACGACAAGGTCGTTCAGCCGGGCCTGGCCGAGGTCTTCGACGGCAAGGACAACAACTGCAACGGCACCATCGACGAGGGCCTGGACGGGGACTGCGACGGGTTCAAGGCGGCGGCCCTGGGGGGCGACGACTGCGACGACGAGGACTGGCAGGTGAACCCGGCGGCCGAGGATGACGGGGCCGACACCCGGGACGACAACTGCGACGGCAAGTTCGGGGACGCGGCCTCGGGGGACCTGGACGGGGACGGGTTTGCGGCCACCGGCACCGGGGGCAGCACCGTGGACTGCGACGAGGCGGATGCCTTCACCTTTCCTGGGGCCGCCCCGGGGGATGGGGCCGCGCAGTGTTTGCGGGACCAGGACAACGATGGGTTCGGGGCGGCCTCCGGGGGGCCCGAGGGCGGGACGGATTGCGACGACCAGAACCCGGACCTGTTTCCCGGGGCAGTGGAGATTCCCGGGGACGGAGTGGACCAGGACTGCCAAGGTGGGGACCTGATTGCGGCCACCGCAGGGGCGGCCTTCGTGTTCGTGGATGGGGTGGACGGGCTGGACACCAACGCGGGAACCCCCGCAGCCCCCAAGAAGACCCTGACGGCGGCGGTGACCCTGGCGAATGCGACCAGTCGGGACCTCATCGTGGCCCAGGGGGACTACCTGGAGTCGTTGACCTTCCTCCAGGGGCGGCGGCTGTATGGCGGGTTCCAGGCGGGCACCTGGGCAAGAGATCCGCAAGCCTACAAGACGAGGTTGCTGCGGCCGGACCTGGCGTTCTTCGTGGTGAAGATCAGCGCCGGCACCGTGAGGCTGGACGGGCTTGAGGTGCGTAACGGGCAGCCCTCGCAGGTGGTGGACGGGGGCCAGGAGTTCAGCGCGGTGGTGGTGGAGGCCAGTGCGGGGCTGGTGATGCAGGGCTGCACGGTCCACGGCGGCACGGATGTCACCGCCGGCGCTACCCTCAACCTGATGGCGGTGCAGATTGCCTTTGGGGGGACGGGGGAGATTCGGGAGAGCAACCTGTACGGCGGCGTGGCGCCAACGGGCCTGACCACCGCCGTGATGCTGGGCAAGATGGGCTACCAGGGCGCGCCGGGCGTGCTGAAGCTGCATCGCAGTGTGCTGGATGGCGGCGAGTCCAAGCACAGCTCGCGGGCGGTGGTGGTGGCGTACGAGTGCCGGGCCGAGCTGGTGGGCAACTTCATCTACGGCGGCAAGACCAACAGCGGAGACAGCTGGTCCGTGGAGGCCATGGCGCCAAGCACCGTGGTGGCGGTGAACAACACCATCCACGGCGGCCAGAGCGGCAGCAACTACGGGCGGGCTGCGGCCTTCGCCAGCAACAGCCAGTCGGGGGGCAGCGCCGGCGACTTCACCTTCATCAACAACATCCTGGAGGGTGGCCAGGGCTACTACTCCTGGGGCTTCGCATCCCACGCCGTGTCCAAGGTGACCCTGGTGGGCAACAACTTCCACGGCAACGGCACGGGGGAGAACTGCGCCGTGGGGCGCTGGGTCAGTGGCCTGGCCTGCGTGGCCTTCGAGGCAGCCTCCATCAATGATTGCAGCCAGTGGCCCGGCGCCGCCGCCTGCCGGGAGTCCAGCGGTAACCTCGTGGGGGCTCCGGGGGTGGCGGACTTCGCGGCTCGGGACTTCCATCTGGTGGCGGGCAGCCAGGCCATCAACGCTGGCGTGGACCCCTCCTGGTACTTCGCGGGGGATGCCTACAGCGTGGACCTGGATGGCCAGTGGCGGTTTGGCGCAGGGGCCATCGATATCGGCGCCGACGAGTACAGCGCCGACTAGCCGGCGGCGTTGGGGTCAGGACCTGTCACAGATCTCAAGCTCACTTGACAGCGCGCCCGGGAACGGGTCAGATGCGGCGCTTGTTGGCGCACTGGAAGGGGTGTGGAATGGCAGATCTGCAGGAGATTGGGGCGGCCCGGGAGGCCCAGCGGCTGGCCAGGTTCGTGGAGGCCTTTGGGGCGGCCCTGGAGGCGGGCACGGCGGTGAAGCTGGTGCTGGCCAAGCCCCAGGGCGCTGAGGCGGACCTGGAGAAGGTCTTGGTGCGGCCCGTGACCATCCGCGGGGAGGCGCACCTGGCCTTTGTCTTCCACCACACGACCAAGGATGTGACGCGGAATCTGCCCCGGGCCAAGGGCCTCGCGGAGGTGGCCGAGGGCCTGGGCAAGACCTACCGGGCGGCCCACCTGCTGCTGGTGGAGGGGGAACTGCACCTGGAGTGGAACCGCAAGGGCGAGTGTACCCTGCGGCGGGGCAAGGGGCAGGGGCGGGAGGCTCCGTCCCTGGAACCCAACCGGGAAAAGCAGCGGCTGCTGGATCCCTCGCGGCCCTGGCTGCGGGCCCTGGGGCTGATGGATGCGCGGGGTGTGGCCCTCCCCACCATGGCCCACAAATGGAAGCAGGTGAATCGCTTCCTGGAGGTCTTCGGGGGCGCCGTGGAGCGCAGCGGGCTGGGCGCGATGGAGGCCCCGCGGGTGCTGGACTTTGGCGCCGGCAAGGGCTACCTGACCTTCGCCGTGTACGACTATCTCAAGGGGCTTGGCAAGACCCAGGCCAAGGTGGTCGGGGTGGAGCTGCGGCCCGCCCTGGTGGAGCTGTGCAACCGCGAGGCGGCGCGGCTGGGTGCGGGCCTGAGTTTTCGGGTGGGCGGCCTGGAAGGGCAGGCCCCGGAGGCGGTGGATGTCCTCATCGCGCTGCACGCCTGCGACACCGCCACGGACCTGGCCATCAACCTGGGCATCCGGGGTGGGGCCCAGGTCATCTTGTGCTCGCCCTGTTGCCACAAGGAGCTGCGCCCCCAGCTTCAGCTTCCCCCCGTGCTGGAGCCCCTCCTGCGCCACGGAATCCACGCGGCCCAGCAGGCGGAGATGCTGACGGATACCATGCGGGCGTTGCTGCTGGAGGCCCACGGCTACGAGGTCCAGGTCTTCGAGTTCATCTCCCTGGAGCACACCGACAAGAACAAGATGATCCTGGCCACCAAGCACCCCTCTGGCACCGGACGGCGGGCGGCGGCGGCGGAACTGGCGGCGCTCAAAGAGTTTTTTGGAATCCGACGGCAGACCCTGGAAGAACTACTGGCGAAGTGAAGCTATGGCCATTCTGACTATCAAGAATCTGGACCTTTCCTTTGGGGACCCGCCGCTGCTGGAGAACGCCAGTGTGCAGGTGGAGGCCGGCGAGAAGGTGGTGCTGCTGGGGCGAAACGGCTGCGGCAAGAGCACCCTGCTGGCCTGTCTGGCGGGGCAGTTGCCTCCCAATCGGGGGGAGGTCTTCGTGCAGCCGGGGGTGCGGCGGGGCTATCTTCCCCAGACCGTGCCCCAGGGGCTGGTGGGAAGCTGTCAACAGGTGGTGCAGGAGGCCATCCATCACGAGGTGGGTGAGGACGCCTGGGCGCAGCACGAGCGGGTGTTGCGGGTCTGCAGCGAGCTGGGTCTGGACCCGGAGCAGCCCTTTGAGACGCTGTCCGGCGGCGGGCAGAGGCGGGCGCTGCTGGCCCGGGCCCTGGTGAGTGAGCCCCATATCCTGCTGCTGGACGAGCCCACCAACCATCTGGACATAGACTCCATCCGGTGGCTGGAGAAGATGCTGCAGCGCTTCGAGGGGACCCTCATCATGGTGACCCACGACCGGGCCCTGACCCGCACCGTGGCGGGGCGCATCCTGGAGATGGACCGGGGCGGCCTGACCAGTTGGGCCTGCGATTACACCAGCTACTGCCGGCGCCGGGAAGAGGTCCTGGCGGCGGAGGCCCAGCGCTGGGAGAACTTCGACAAGAAGATGGCCAAGGAGGAGGTCTGGGCCAGCGGCGGCATCAAGGCGCGGCGAACCCGGAACGAGGGGCGGGTGCGGGCCCTGGAGGCCATGCGCAAGGAGTGGGCCAACCGGCGGCAGGTGCAGCGCAAGGCGCGCCTGCAGGTCCAGGAGGCGGAGCGCTCCGGGGAGTGCATCATCGAGGTCAAGGACCTGGAGTTCGCGTATCCGTCGCGGGAGATCGTCCGGGGTTTCTCCACGAGGATCATGCGGGGGGACCACATCGGGCTGCTGGGGCGCAACGGCTCGGGGAAGACCACCATGTTGCGGCTGCTGCTGGGGACCCTGTCGCCTCAGGCGGGGACCATCGAGCACGGGGTCAAGCTTGAGGTGGCCTACTTCGACCAGATGAAGGCCAACCTGAATCTCCAGGAGACCGTCCGGGAGTCCATCAGCCAGGGCCAGGACTCGTTCGAGTTCGGCGGCGGCGTCATCCATGTCTATGCCTATCTGAGCCGCTTCCTCTTTGAGCGCAACCGCTGTGATGTGCCCGTGTCCGTGCTGTCGGGGGGCGAGCGCAGCCGGTTGGTGCTGGCGCGCCTGTTTCGGACTCCCTGCAATGTGCTGGTGCTGGACGAGCCCACCAACGACCTGGATGTGGAGACCCTGGAGCTGCTCGAGCAACTGCTGACCGAGTTCAAGGGAACCCTGCTGCTGGTCAGCCACGACCGGGAGTTCCTGGACAATGTGGTGACCAGCACCATGGTCATGGAAGGGGAGGGGAAGGTTGGGGAGTACGCCGGCGGGTACTTCGACTGGCTGGCCCAGCGGCCCGTGGAGGCGGCCCCGGCAAAGGCCGTCCCAGGCCCTCGCAAGGAGAGGCCCAAGCTCCCGGACCAGCCCCGCAAGCTGACCTTCAAGGAGAACGCCGAACTGGAGGCCCTGACCCCCCGCATCAGCGCCCTGGAGGACGAGCGGGCCCAACTGCTGGCCCAGCTTGCGGATCCCGCCTTCTACAAAAGCAACCCGGCCCAGGTGGTGGACGCCAATCGCCGCCTCCCAGAGCTGGACCAGGAGCTGGACACGGCGGTGACCCGTTGGGCCGAGCTGGAAGAAATCCGAGAGTCCTTCGCACGGCGAATGAAGTGACAAGCCCCCCAACCCTGTGCTAGGGTACCACCTTCAACAATAAGTGGATGGCGTGCCGAATTGGGGCGCCAATAGCCCATGGACGAGCATCGCAAGCCGGTTGCCCAGGATGGGGCTGCGGGTCACACGGTGAATCCGCTGCGGGTGCTGGGGGCATCCCTGGATACCCTGGTACGGGCCCAACGGGCCGGGTCCATGGGGGTTGAGGCCATTGCCAGCCGGTTGCTGGCCCACTGGGTTGGCCTTGGAGAGGTCACTGTCTCCCTTGAGCCCACCCACCTGCGGATCGGCGAGGACTGCCTCGTTCATGCGGAGAAACCAGAGGAGTTCAAGTGGGTGCTGCCCGCCTTCATGGCCGGGCTTCGCAGGCTTCGAATCCAGCCCAATGCCAGGGCTGAGGCGGTCCTGAATCTGGGGTACGAGCTGTCCTGCCTGGAGCCCTCCTTGGAGTCCATCGAGCACTTTCAGGAATGGCTTTGGGCGGACGGCGCTGAGGGCTTCGACTGTGCGGTGGACATGGGCTTCTCTGAATGCCTGGACGATGCCTCGCTGGACCTGAAGGCCAAGCGCAAGGAGTTGATCGCCCTGCGAATTGACGCCGCCAGATCCCTTGCCGACGCCTTCCGAATCAGCACTCAGGACCTGGACGCCGCGGCCGCGAGGACCGAATTCGACCTGGCCCTGGACCGTCTCACGCAGGCCATTGCCAATGGAGCCCTGGCCATGTCCCAGGAGGCCAGCGACGGCTTCAAGGGGCAGGCCCAGGACCCGGTCTTCTGGGTGGAGGCAGAGCTGGACCTGGTGCTGTCCCACCCCGAGCTCCACTCGGCCTTCCCAGCGAGGCAGGTGGGGCACCGCCTCCTGGACGCTCTCGGCGAAGAAAGCGCGGGCCTGTTGGTGGCACTCCTGGCGTCCCTGCGGCGCAGGAAGACGGCCTTTACCACGGAACTGGTGGCGGTCCTGGAGAGGGATCCCCGGGCGGCCCTGCTGGCCTCCCTTGCGCCGGTCAATCCGCGCAGCCTGGAGGCCATCAGGGTGATTCTGGAGGACCAACCCTCGCTGGTGTCCAAGGCCCTGGCCCTGCGGATTCTCCATCTGGGGCAGGCGGACCCCTGGCTTGGGGACCCGGTGATCAGGCTGATCGCAGCCCTGGGCATCCACCCGTTCTGTCAACACCTGGAGTGTTCCACCATGGACCGGGTCAGCGGAGTGTTTCTGGCCAAGGTCATGGAGAGCAGTCACGACCTCGAGCACTTCAAGCGATTCCTCGACACCATCCCCCACGAGACTGCCATCGCCGTTGCCTGTGCCAGTTCCCCAGCCTGGCTGGCGGCGGCCCATGGCGAGGTGCTGGAGGTCCTGAAGAGATCGGATTCCGAGCAGCTCGCGCGGCTCCTGGTGTGCCTGTTCAAAGGGGGGGCCTCGGGGGCCAGGGTCGTGGGCCAGGCCTTGCTGAGCTGCAACCTTGATTCCTGGAGCACCCCGGCCTTGAAGACCGCCTGCCTGGGGTTGCTCAAGGCAGGCCAGGGCAGCCAGATCCTGGTGCCCATCTGTCGCAGCAAGAAGACGCCCACCTGGGCCCGGTTGGTGGTCCTTCAAGCCACCGAGGCAGACCCCGAGACCCACGCTGAAGCCATCGCCTTTCGGGTGACAGATGTAATGGATGTGCCGGAGATCCGCGAATACTTGACCAAGGCTCGCAAGCTTGCACCGGGAGGCAAACGATGACCAGACCGGCGGCGGGACACGGCGAAGCCGTCAGCGCGGTTGGCGTGGTGGAGGCCCTCTTTCTGGCCAGCAGGTTGCAGGCCTCCCACGGGGCCGCCCATCCCCTGGCCCAGCAGGCCGTGGAGTCCCTCGCCTCGGCTGTGGGAGCGGCTCATCCCCCATTTTCCATGCAGTTCATCCGGCATGCCGTGTTTCGCGACAAGGTCTTGGTGCCCTTTGACCTCCCCGGCTTCGAAAAATCCCAGGTCCTCGCGCAGGCCATGGCCCAGTTGGGGGTCCACGAGATCATCCTGGAGAACCCGGTCAGAGTGACCTCAATGCTTGGCCTGGCGTCGTTGCTGGGCCACCCTGCGGCGGCGGCTCAGGAGACTCAAGGTGAGATCAGCTTCCCCGGGGTGTTGGTCCGGGAGATCCCCGGGGCCAACCTGGCCCAGTCCGCCGAGGCCGTTGATCCGGAGGTCTTCGTGGCCGGCCAACTGGCGCTGGCCATTGCCGACGGAGAAGAGTTGGTGGCCCTGCGGGGCAAGCCCTGGC
This sequence comes from uncultured Myxococcales bacterium, assembly GCA_964565265.1. Taxonomy (GTDB): domain Bacteria; phylum Myxococcota_A; class UBA9042; order CAIXZC01; family CAIXZC01; genus CAIXZC01. Next base: position 9,232 of record CAZMEC010000008.1, on the reverse strand, counting down.
CCTGGTTCCTGGGGCTGTCCTGTGCCCGCAGGGTGGAGCGCTGCCTCGGGGTCGGAGCCGCGGCCCTGCTGAGAGCCCTGGAGATCGCGCCAGGCCCCTGGAGCGAGGGCCGGCGGACAGTGGCGGCGGCGATCAATACGGCTGTTTGCCTGGAACTCGTGGGGGTGGGGCCCCAACTTCGGAAGGTAGCAGTCCATATCGCCCTGGCTTTGGGGGCCTACGGTCTGGAGCCTCGGGCCGGGAGGCCTCTTGGTGAGGCAGCGGTGGCGGCCCTGGCGGCCATGCTGCCCCTCAAGGGGGCCAGGCCCATGGAGCCCCACAAGACGAAGGTCTGTGCCCAACTCCACCGGCTGGCCGGTGACCCTGCCAGGAACTCCAGGCCCGGGGTGGGGCCGCTGCTAGGGCTGACCTACGCCCTGGAGGTGGCGCGCCTGCCCCTGGGACTGGACTTCGCCCTGACCTTGGCGGATCTGGTGGCCCAGGCCCATGCCGGGGCCCTGGCGGCGCCGGGACATTGGTTGTTGGTGCTGGTGAAGGCCAGTGGGGCCATTCCACCAGGGGCCCGGGTGCGACTGCCCGACGGGCGGGTGGGGTTGGTGCTTGGGCAGGGGGAGCAGGGTGACCCCCTGCGACCCAAGGTGTTGGTTGGTGGCAATGTGGTGATGCCCTCGGGGGCAGTGACAGTGCTGGGGCCTTTGGAGTTCAGGGGGGCTGCTGATGGGGCTTAGTCCTGGTCAGGTGGTGCTTGATCGATATGTCATCGAGGCGTTGCTGGGAGAGGGCGGCATGGGCCAGGTGTTCCTGGCCCGCCATGCGAAGCTGGGCTTCCCGGTGGCCGTCAAGGTCCTGGCCCTGAGCGACGACCCGACCCATGCCTCACGGTTCGAGCGGGAGGCCCTGATGATGGCCCGGGTCCAGCACCCCAATGTGGTCAACATCATGGATTTCGGGATTCTGTCCGATGGCTGTCCCTGCATCGCCATGGAGTATGTCCAGGGCGAATCCCTGGACCGGAAGCTGCGTCAGCATGGCGCCCTCCGGGCTGATCAGGCTGCCCGATTCCTACGGGGGGTGCTGTCGGGGCTGGCGGCCATGCACGGCGCCTCGGTGCTGCACCGGGACCTGAAGCCAGGCAATGTGGTCGTGGCCCCCGGGCCCCCGGAGGTGGCCAAGCTCATAGACTTTGGCATTGCCATCCCCACGGAGGGGCGCAGCCAACGAATCACGCGCACCGGGGATGTGATTGGTACGCCGGCCTACATGGCCCCCGAGCAGTTGCTGTGCTACTCCATGGATGCCCGCACGGACCTCTACGCTGCGGGGCTGCTGGGGTACCTGATGATGACCGGCCGGCTGCCTTTTCCAAGCGCCGACATGACGGGCGTCATGCGACGGCTGGCGGACCCAGCCCCGTTCCCCAAGCCCCCCGAAGGGCTACCGCCGCTTCCCCGCGCCCTGGCCGCCCTGCTTTTGCGGCTGTTGAACCCGGTGCCCGATGGAAGGCCCGCCTCGGCGGCGGAGGCGCTGGCTGCGTTGGACGCCGTGGACTGGGGCGAAGAACCGGACGACGACCTGTCGGCGCCAACAGTGGAGGGCTCCCTGGATACCTCCGGGGTGCTGCCGGGCAGCGGGGGCCAGGCGGGGCTGGATTCCGGCGCGTCGGTCCGGTATCTGGTGGCCGCCCGGATCCCGCCCTCCAGACTGGCAAGCCGCCCGGACCGCGAGTTTCTGGCTGCCGCGTTGGCGGGGACGGGCAGGGCCTATGTCCTGGGCAATCAGTTCTGGTTTGCGGTGCAGACCCGTGGGGTTCCCCCCAGCCAGGCCAGGGCTGAGGCGCAGAGGATCACGGCCGCCCTGGGATCCAGGTACGGGGCCACCGCCAGCGCTGGCTTCCGCCTCGTGGGCCAGGAGTTCGCCCTCACCAGCACTTCCCTGAGCGGGGCGGCGCCCCTGCCCGAGCCCCTGGCGGAGTTGCTGGGGCAGTTGGGCTGACGGTTGTGATAGGTGCCAGGTCCTGCCCCCTTTGGGGGTTGACGGGAGGGTCCAAAGCGGGTCCAATCGGCGCGTTGGTTCTTGGTCTGGGGCAGGGAGGGCAAGTCCATGGTGCCAGGAGTAGTGCGACGGGTGTGGGTCCTGATGCTGGGATTGCTGGCGATTTGTTCCGGCGGCCCCGCTCGGGCCGGCTGTCCCTACGACCTGCCCCAGTGCGAGGCTGGCACCGTGGAGACCAAGTCCTGCGGCTACTGCGGCTCCATGTCCCGGGTCTGCGACCAATGGGAGGACTGGGGCCCCTGGAGCCTCTGCAAGGGGACCGGGGTCTGCGAAGCCGGCGCTGTCCAGGCCACGCCCTGCGGGACCTGCGGCAAGACCGTGGCCGTCTGTGGGCCCATGTGCCAGTGGACCGAGACCCGGGACTGCCAGGAGGGCAACGAGTGTGTCCCCGGCACCGTGGAGGTCGTCCCCTGCGGCAACTGCGGCACCATGACCCGCACCTGCGACTTCGGGTGTAGCTGGGTCTCGGAGCGCGTCTGCCAAGGCGACGGCGAGTGCCAGCCCTATTCCTCCGGCGTCATCCCCTGCGGCATGTGTGGCACCAAATCCGTGGTCTGTGACAGCACCTGCCACTGGCTGGACGAGACCAAGTGCGCCGGCGAGGGTCAGTGCCAGGTGGGCCAGCGCAAGACCTGTGGCACCTGCGGCACGGCCACCTGTCTGGAGGACTGTCGCTGGTCCAAGTGCGCCGGCGACGGCCGGGCCTGCGACGACCACAACTGCTGCACCGAAGGCGAGATCTGCGGCTTTGGGGGCCTGTGCACCGGGACCGTCAAGGCCTGCGGGGCCCACCAGGCCTGTGACCCCACAAGCTGCGTCTGTGAGGGCTGCGAATCTCTGTCCCAGGGAGGCTTCTGCGAGGGCTCCGCGGTGGTCCGCTGCGAGGGTAGCATCCTGCTGCGCCAGGACTGCCTGTTGGAGGGCCAGACCTGCGTGCAGGAAGGGCTCAGCCCCCGCTGTCTTTGCGTCCCCAACTGCGACGGCCTCCTGTGCGGCGGCGACGGCTGCGGCGGCTCCTGCGGGTTTTGTATCGGAGACGAGGCCTGCCAGGGAGGCCGCTGCCTGGCGCCCCAGCCGGAGATTCAAGAGGGCACCGATGTCCAGGGCGACGGCGGCGGCTGGGTAATGGAGCCGCGGGACTCCAAGGGCCAGGGCGGTGGCTGCGGCCTGGGCGGCGGGGCAACCTCTTCGGGCTGGGCGCTGGTGGGGCTGGCGGGCCTGTGGGCAATGGGACGCCGCCGAAGGCCCGGGCTTTTTGGGGGCGGGACACGATGAAGCTCCAGGGCATCCTGCTGGGCGGTCTGGCGTTGCTGGTCCTGCTGGCTTCCTGTGGGGCCGGGCAGGGGGCTGCGGGGGAGGATCTCTGCGCCGCCGGGGCGGACTGCGGCCCCTGGGGCGACGCCGGCGACGCCACCGCTGAGGACAGTTCGGCCCCGCTGGACCTTTCGCCCCTCGACGCTCCCCTGGATACCACAGACGAGCCCCTGCCCTTGCCCGCCTGCCATCCCAACTGCGTGGCCCCCGAGGGGCTGGCTTGGGTGCCCCTGGCGGGCGGCAGCTTCACCATGGGTTGCAGCGAGGGGGACCTGGACTGCGACCAGGACGAAACGCCGCCCCATCTGGTGACCCTGGGGGCCTTCGAGATGCTGGAGTCGGAGGTCACCGAGGGCCAGTTCTTCTCGGTGATGGGCTTTGACCCCTCGGCCCTGTCACTGGGCAGCGACTACCCGGTGGAGAACCTCTCCTGGCCCCAGGCCCAGGCCTTCTGTGTGGCCCTTGGCGGGCGCCTGCCCACGGAGGCCCAGTGGGAATACGCGGCCCGGGCCGGTGGCAACACCAGGTTCTCCTGTGGGGCCGAGTCCGCGTGCCTCAAAGAGGTGGCCTGGTACGACCACAACGCCGGGGGGACCAAGCGCCTCGTGAAGACCAAGGCCGCCAATGCCTGGGGGCTGTACGACCTGACGGGCAATGTGTGGGAGTGGGTGGCCGACTGGTACGACGAGGGCTACTACTGGGGCAGCGCGCCGGCGGACCCCTCCGGGCCCTCGACGGGCCACTACCGGGGTATCCGTGGGGGCGCCTTCGTGAACTACTACTTCGTGGTCTTCCTGCGGGTCTCGAATCGCTTTGCCAACCTGCCCGGCGCGGCCTTCGACAGCCTGGGGTTCCGCTGCGTCAGGGACGGAGGGCTTTGACCCATGGGGCGCACCAAGGCAGACCCCGCCTCCGTCGCGGGTTGGCTGGTTTACCTCCTGCGCTGCGCCGACGGCAGCCTCTACACGGGCATCACCAACGACCTGCCCCAGCGCCTGGAGGCCCACCAGTCAGGGAAGGGCGCCCGCTACACCCGGGCCCGCCTGCCGGTGGAGCTGATCTATTCGGAGCCCGCCCCGGACCGCAGCGCGGCCACGAAGCGCGAGACCGCCATCAAGGGTTTGTCGCGGGTCAAGAAGCTGGCGTTGGTGGAGTCGGCAAAAGGGTAGGGCGGGGGCTCAGGGGGCCAGGGTGCGGACCAGGCGGAAGCCCACGGATCCTGCGCGGTCGCCGAGAGTTCCGATGTGCCTCATGGCCGACCGACAACCGCTAGCATCGTTTGCCACGCCGCCACCGCGGATCACGCGGCCCGTTCCGGTGGTGCCACCGATGGGATCGGTGGCGGCGTCAGCCGCGAGGACTGAGAACCAATCGAACAGCCACTCCGCCACATTCCCGCTGGCGTCCTTGAGGCCCCAGGCATTGGCAGCCTTCTGGCCCACCGGCTGCGTGCCGATCAGGACGCCACCGACATCAACGCCGCCCGCATAGGTCGCCTTTGCGTTGCCTCCGTACCAGCCGATCTTGTCCAGGTTGGCATCCAGGGGGGTCAGCCCCGTGTGGGTGATCCGCCCGTCGTTGCCGTCGCTGGGGTAGAAGGCCGTGGTGCTGCCCGCCCGCGCTGCGTACTCCCATTCGGCCTCGGTGGGCAGGCGAAAGCCGCTGCACTGGTAGCTGTTGGCGACCCCGCCGGCCAGAGTCACGGTGGCCGAGTCTATGCCCTTCCTGACGGAGTTCAGGCACTTCCACGAGTCGGTCCCCTGGCTGCTGCCGTCCTCGCACTTCACATTGAAAAAGACATAGCACTCCTGCCTGCCCGCCGAGACGGACATCTTGTTGGCGTAGGCCAGGGCATCGAACCAGGAGAGATTCTCCACCGGACAGTCCAGGCCACAGGCCGAGAAGTAGCTGGGGTTCCAGCCAAAGGCCCCCACCCACTGGCCCTGGGTGACCTCCAGGACCTGAATCCCGAAGGGCCTGGTGAGGGTCACCTGGTGGAGGGTCTCGTTGATCAACCGGCCTTTCTCCGCGGCGCAGGCGCCGGGATAGCCGGCGGGGGCGGGGCAGCCCTCGGGACTGCCCATCCAGAAGCTGCCCGCGGGGGCCAGCACGAAGCCCTTGTCCACGCACAGGTTGGACTTGCAGTAGGCGCTGCCGGGGCACTCGCCGCAAACGCCGCCACAGCCATCGTCGCCGCACTGTTTGCCGGCGCAGCTAGGGACGCAACAGTCGGTGGTGCAGGGCTTGATGGTGCGGGCGAGGCGCAGGCCAATGTCCCAGCCTTTGACATCTGGGTTGAAAACTCCACGGAAGGCCGAGCGGGCTTCATTGGCTCCCCACCCCCAGCCTCCGCCCCGCAAGGATCGGGCCTTGCCCGTGCTTCCTCCAGTGGGGTCCTGAACTGGTCCGGCGGGGTACAATTCAGTCAGGTCCCAGGCCCACTCGAACACATTGCCGCTGAGATCCCTGAAACCCCAGGCATTGGCCAGTTTCCCGGCAACGGCCTGGGTACCGCAGCGAAGGGCCCCCGGGAACCACCCCTTGCAGTCCCCGCCCCCCGTATAGGTGACGCTGGAGTTGCCTCCGTACCAGCCGATCTTGTCCAGGTTGGGGTCCAAGGGAGTCTTGCCCGTCTGGGTGATCTTGCCGTCGCTGCCGGTGGCGGGGTAGAAGGCTGTGTTGCTGCCCGCCCGGGCGGCGTATTCCCATTCGGCCTCGGTGGGCAGGCGGTAGCCGCTGCAAGTGTAGACCGTGCCGGTGCTGTCCTTCAGTTTCACGGTGGCGGAGGCCAGGCCGCCCCTGGTCTTATTCAGGCACTCCCCGTAGCTGCTGCCCACAACGGTGCCATCGGTGCAGGCGGCGTCCGTAATGGCGTAGCAGGGCGTCAGGCCCGCTGCGCCGGACTTCCAGTTGGCGAAGGCCACGGCGTCAAACCAGGTCAACGCTTCCACCGGGCAGGTGGCCCCGCAGGTCGCCAGCGCGCTGGGGTTCCAGCCATCCAGGAGGGCCGCCCACTGGGCCTGGGTGACCTCCGTGGTTTGCAGCTCGAAGGCATTGGTCAGGGTCACCTTGTGCAGGACCTCGTTGGCGTTGCGACCCAGTTCCGCCGTGCAGGCCCCCGGGTAGCCGACGGGCGCGGGGCAACCTCCGGGGCTGCCCATCCAGAAGTTGCCCGCGGGCACCGCCAGGAAGCCCGCCGAGAGGCAGACCCCATTGGCGCAGGTGCGCGCGCCCTCGCCACACTTGGCGCCGTTGTTCCCCGCGGGGTTGGTGCAAACGCCGGTGGCGGGTGTGCAGGTGCCCGCCACATGGCAGGCGTCCGCGGCGGTGCAGACCACGGGCTTGGTGGTGACATTGCAGACGCCGGTTTTGCAGGTGCTGATGCCGTTGCATTTGTTGCCGTCGTCGTTGCACAGGACGCCCTCGTTACCCACGGGGTTGCTGCACAGGCCGGTGGCGGCGGCGCAGGTGCCCGCCAGGTGGCACTGGTCGAGGGGGCTGCAGACCACGATGTCGGTGGTCTGGGTGCAGGTGCCGTTCTTGCAGGTGCTGATGCCGTTGCACTTATTGTTGTCGTCGTTGCACAGCCCGCCCTCGTTGGCCACGGGGTTGCTGCAGATGCCCGAGAGGGGGTCGCAGGTGCCCACCCCGTGGCAGGCGTCCTTGGCCTTGCAGATCACCGCCGGGATGGTCTGGGAGCAGGAGCCGTTGACGCAGGTGCTGATGCCGTTGCACTTGTCGCCGTCGTCGCAGACCTTGGGTGTGTTCAGGCAGCCCTCGCCCTCCACGCAGGAGTCCTCGGTGCAGGAGTCGCCATCGTTGCAGGTGCGCTGGGTGCTGCCCCCCTTGCAGACGCCGCCGCTGCAGTAGTCCCCCAGGGTGCAGGGGTCGGGGTCCTCGCAGACGCCGGCGTTGTTGGCCGGGTTGCTGCACTGGCCGAAGGCGTCGCAGACATCCAGGGTGCAGGGGTTCTTGTCGTCGCAGCCGCCGTTCAGGGCGGCGCAGTCGCATTCCCCAGCGAGGCCGGCGGTGCCGCATTCCTGGCCTGCACACAGGGCGTCGCAGTCCGGGGTGCAGCCCTGGGCCGGGAGGGTGATGCAGTCGTAGTTGGTGGGGCAGCCGCAGGTGCCACCGCAGCCATCGTCGCCGCCGCAGGCGGGGAAGTCGCAGTTGGGCTGGCAGATCTCGGTGTCGGGGGCGCTGTCCGCAAGATCCGCCAGGGTGTCAGCGGGGCTGGCGTCCTCCAGGGTGTCGGGGCCCGCAGCATCCCGGGAGTCGGCCCCCGGATTGGCGTCCCGGCCTCCGTCCCCAAGGGCGTCTGAGGGCCCGTCCGTTCCGGGGCCGTCCTTGAGGTTGGCTCCGTCCCCGGCCAGGTCCCCCTGCAGGTCCTTGCCACTGCCCCCCAGGTCCCCCCCATCCACGCCTGGAAGGCCACTGTCGAAGCTGCCGCCCACGGGCACCTCCGGGCTGAAGGCACAGGCGCCAAGAAGCAGGACAAGGAACCCAAACAGTGCACACTTCAGGCCAGCCATGGTTGCCTCGATTGCTGAAAGATGTCGCCAGGATAGAGACTCCGGGCCCTGGGTTCAAACCCTTTGTGGCGGGCCCCTCCCATAGTAGCTGTTGCCAAGAACGCCCAGTCCGGTTAGCTTTCGGCCCATAAACGGCCTTTGTGAGGAAAACATGGCTGATGCCGACAACAAAGTAATCTACTCCATGATTGGAGTGGGCAAGGTGCACGGGACCAAAACCGTGCTGCGGGACATCTACCTTTCATATTTCTACGGCGCCAAGATCGGCGTCCTCGGATTGAACGGGTCGGGCAAGAGCTCCCTGCTGAAGATCATGGCGGGGGAGGACACCGGCTTCCTGGGTGAGACGGCGGTGTCGCCGGGGTACTCCATCGGGTATCTGCCCCAGGAGCCCAAGCTGGACCCCACGAAGACGGTGAAGGACATCGTGGAGGAGGGCGTGGCCGAGACGGTGGCCCTGCTGAAGGAATACGAAGATATCAGCATGAAGCTGGCCGAGCCCATGTCGGACGCCGCGATGGACAAGCTCATCGAGCGCCAGGGCGAGGTGCAGCAGAAGCTGGACGACAGCGACGCCTGGGACCTGGACAGCAGGCTGGCGATGGCCATGAGCGCCCTGGGCTGCCCCTCCGGGGACGCCTCCATCAGCGTCCTCTCCGGCGGCGAGCTGCGGCGCGTGGCCCTGTGCCGGCTGCTGCTCAAGAAGCCTGACATTCTGCTGCTGGACGAGCCCACCAACCACCTGGATGCGGCCACCGTGGCGTGGCTGGAGCAGCACCTCCAGCGCTACGAGGGGACGGTCATCGCCGTCACCCACGACCGCTACTTCCTGGACAATGTGGCGGGCTGGATTCTTGAGTTGGACCGCGGCCAGGGCATCCCCTGGAAGGGCAACTACTCGTCCTGGCTGGACCAGAAGACCAAGCGCATGGCCCTGGAAGAGAAGACCGAGTCCCAGCGCCGCAAGACCCTGGAGCGGGAGCTGGAATGGATCAAGAGTTCGCCGTCCGGGCGGCGGGCCAAGGGCAAGGCCAGGGTGAACGCCTACGAGACCCTGTTGGCCCAGAAGTCCGAGGCCCTGGAGAAGGACCTGGAACTGTATGTCCCGCCGGGGCCCCGCCTGGGCGATGTGGTCATCCAGGCCCAGGGCGTCTCCAAAAGCTTCGGGGGGCGCAAGCTGTTCGACAACCTCAGCTTCATCGTCCAGCCCGGGGCCATCGTGGGCATCGTGGGGCCCAACGGGGCAGGCAAGACCACCCTGTTCAAGATGATCATGGGGGCGGAGCAGCCGGACAGCGGCACCCTGCGCGTGGGCGAGACCGTGAAGCTGGCCT